>DASSHA010000097.1:0-10544 GCA_035693145.1 Candidatus Limnocylindrales bacterium | reverse complement strand
AGGCTGAACATCGCCACCTGCTTCGTCTGGGGGTCGATCGAGAGCACGATCATCGTGTCGGTGTTGTAGGTCTTGTCCCTGGGCCGCTGGTCCGACCCGATGAGCAGGATGTTGAAGCGCTTGCTCAGGTCGGGCGGCGGGGTCGCGGCCACGCTCGGCAGCGGCGAACCGACGCTCGGGTTCACGGTCGGGACGCCCGACGGCTGTCCGTCGTCGGTCGGACCCGCGCTCGCGTCGCCGGGCGTGTCGCTCGAGTCCGGTGCGCTGCCATCGCTGCCGTCGCAGTTCGCCGTCCCGCTGTCGTCGAAGACGCAGCTGACGAGGCCGCTGAGCTTGAGGTCGTACTGGGCGACCGCGACGTGGGCGCCGGCCATGACGAGCAGGACGGCGAGCAGCCCGGCGAGCGGCACGGGGCGAACGGGAATCCGGGGCCGGCCCAGCCGCCCGCCACCCGACAGCTCGTACTCGTTGAGGTACGTCACGACCCGCCAGGCGTCGGCGATGGACGCGGCCCGGTAGACGAGCAGGACGACGTTGATCACGAAGACCGGGCCGAGGTTCGCGACGAGATAGCCCAGCAGCTCGGGCTGCTTCATCCGCAACGCGATCCCGGCGGCGAGGGCGAGCAGCAGGACCGGTGGCGCCGCCCACGCGAGCGCTCGGCTGTAGGCGCCGGCATAGGCCTGGCCGAGTCCCGGGAACAGGAGCGACAGGAAGGCCGCCGCGAAGGCGCTCCGGCCGCGCGCACGCGGCTGCTCGGGTGACGGCATCGCGGGTACGATACGCGAACCCCTGTTCACCCGCTGCGAGGCAGATGTTCGCACCCGTCAGCCCCAAACCCGACCTCATCGCCCTCGAGCACGAGATCCTCGCCCTCTGGCGTGAGCGTCGGACGTTCGCGCGGCTGCGTGCACAGAACGCCGGCGGGCGGCGCTGGAGCTTCCTCGACGGCCCGATCACGGCCAACAACCCGATGGGCGTCCACCATGCCTGGGGCCGAACCTACAAGGACCTCTACCAGCGGTTCCACGCGATGCTGGGCGAGGACGAGCGCTGGCAGAACGGGTTCGACTGCCAGGGGCTGTGGGTCGAGGTCAACGTCGAGCGCGAGCTCGGGTTCACGAGCAAGCGCGACATCGAGGACTACGGCATCGCCGAGTTCGTGTCGCTCTGCAAGCAGCGCGTCCTGACGTTCGCCGCGCGGCAGACGGAGCAGTCCGTCCGGCTCGGCATGTGGATGGACTGGAACGATCCCGACGAGCTGCGCCGGTTGCGCGACCTCCTCGCCGCCGACCCGTCGCAGCTGGTGACGGTCGAGGGCGCCGACGGGCCCGTCAGCGACAGCGTCGAGATGATCGTCGGGCGGCTCGGGATGCCCGAGCTCGGCGGCAGCTACTTCACGTTCAGCAACGAGAACAACGACCTCATCTGGGGCTTTCTCGCCGAGTGCCACCGACGCGGCTGGCTCTATAAAGGCCACGACACGATGCCCTGGTGCGCCCGCTGCGGGACGGGCATCAGCCAGATGGAGATGAACGAGGGCTACGCCGAGCGCGAGGATCCGGGACTGACGGTCCGCTTTCCGCTCGTCGACCGCCCCGGAGAGTCGCTCCTCGTCTGGACGACGACGCCGTGGACCCTCGCCGCCAACGTCGCAGCGGCGGTCGGACCGCGCCTCCGCTACCTGAAGGTCCGCCAGGGTGACGCCGTCCTGTGGGTTGGTCGTGAGGCCGCCCGATCGGCGCTCGAGGGTCCGTTCGAGGTCCTCGAGGAGCGCTCGGGAGCCGACCTTGTCGGCTGGCGCTACGCGGGCCCCTTCGACGACCTGCCGAACGTTCGCGCGACGTTTGCCAAGGCGGACTACGAGCATCGAGTGGTGGGCTGGGACGAGGTCGGCGAGGAGGAGGGGACCGGGATCGTCCACATCGCACCGGGCTGCGGCGCCGAGGACTACGCCCTCGGCAAGCGCCTCGGGCTGCCGATGATCGCGCCGCTCGACGAGTTCGGGGTGTATCTCGCCGGTTTCGGGGCCCTGTCCGGTCGGGACGTGCGCGACGTCAGCGACCCGATCGTCGAGCACCTCAAGCGCGAAGGCGTCTTCTACCGGCTGGAGCCCTACAGCCACCGCTATCCGCACTGCTGGCGCTGCGGGACCCCGCTCGTCTTCCGCCTCGTCGACGAGTGGTACATCTCGATGGGACCCGTCTACGACAAGCCGCGCTCCGAGCTGACGCGCGGGGAGGTCGACGCGAGCCTCCGCTACCAGATCATGGATGTCGTCGACGACATCCGCTGGATCCCGTCCTTCGGCTACGAGCGGGAGCTCGACTGGCTGCTCAACATGCAGGACTGGATGATCAGCAAGAAGCGCTACTGGGGGCTCGCGCTGCCGATCTACGACTGCCCCGGCTGCGGCACGTTCGACGTCCTCGCCGGGCGCGAGGAGCTCCGCGAGCGGGCGGTCGAGGGCTGGGCCGCCTTCGAGGGCCACACGCCGCATCGGCCGTGGGTCGACGTGGTGAAGATCGCCTGCCCGGGCTGCGGCGAGCCGGTGTCACGGATCCCCGACGTCGGCAATCCATGGCTCGATGCCGGGATCGTCCCCTTCTCGACGCTCCACTACCGCGAGGAGCCGGCGTACTGGAAGCAGTGGTTCCCGGCCGACTTCATCACCGAGAGCTTCCCCGGCCAGTTCCGGAACTGGTTCTACGCCATGCTGGCCATGAGCACCGTCCTTCGGCGGGAGCGGCCGTTCAAGGAGATCTTCGGCTACGCAACGCTCTTCGGGGAGGACGGCCGGCCGATGCACAAGAGCGCCGGCAACGCGATCGACTTCGACGAAGCGGCCGAGAGAATGGGCGTCGACGTCATGCGCTGGATCTTCGTCAACGCCCGCCCCGAGGAGAACATCCTGTTCGGCTGGCACGCGGCCGACGCCGCCCGGCGCGAGCTGCTGGTCCTCTGGAACGCGTACGCGTTCTTCGTCACGTACGCGCGGCTCGCCGAGTGGCGCCCGGGGGACGGGATCGGGGAGGCGCCCACGACGCCGGCGGCCGAAGGCCCACCACCAACGGCGCTCGATCGCTGGATCCTGTCGCGCACCGCGGGCCTCGCGGCCCGGGTCGAGGAGCGGTTGCGCGAGGTCGATGCCGTCCGGGCGGGCGAAGCCGTCAGCGCGTTCGTCGAGGATCTCTCCACCTGGTACCTGCGCCTGTCGCGCGATCGAATGCGGCGCAACGACGACCCGCGCGCTCGCGACGCGGCGTTCGCGACGTTCCACACCGCCCTCGTCACGCTGGCCCGTGTGGCGGCTCCGATGCTCCCGTTCCTGACCGAGTCGATCTACCGGAACCTGGTCGTCGACGACGTTCCCGGGGCGCCGGAAAGCGTCCACCTGACGCGATTCCCGGCGGCCGAGGTCGCGGGCTTCCGGGACCAGCCGCTCGAGGCGTCGATGTCGGTCGCCCGCCGGGCGGTCGAGCTCGCCAGAACGCTCCGCTCGCAGGCGGGGATCCGGATCCGCCAGCCGCTGGGCCGGATGTGGCTCGCGATTCCCGCGCCGCTGGTCGACGAGGACGAGCTGCTCGCGCTCGTTGCCGACGAGGTCAACGTCAAGGCGATCGAGCGGATCGGCGACGAATCGAGCCTCGTCGAGCGTCGGGTCAAGCCGCTCCTGCCTCGGATCGGCAAGCGGTTGGGGCCGGCCATCCCGGCCGTGATGGCGGCGGCTCGAGCGGGTCATTTCCAGGTCCGGCCTGACGGTTCGGTCGAGATCGCCGGCGTGACACTCGCACCCGACGAGGTCGAGATCCTCGCCGCGCCGCGACCGGGGACCGCCGTCGCCCACGACGAGGGCCTGGTCGTCGTCATCGACACGGAGCTGACGCCCGACCTGGTTGCCGAGGGCGACGCCCGCGAGGTGACGCGGGCGATCCAGGACCTGCGCCGAGAGGCCGCGCTCGAGCTCGACGACCGGATCGAGCTCTGGCTGAGTGGGACGGACGGCCAGGTCGAGCGGCTGAGGTCCCACTTCGACGAGATCGCCTCGGACACGCTGGCGCGCTCGGTCGCGACCGCTCAACCGCCGGCCGACGCTTCGACGGCCAGCGTTGCCCTGGGCACCGGCTCGGTGGTCGTCGGCATCCGTCGGATCGACGGCGCGGGCTAGGCTGAGCGAGTGGAGGTCCGGGCCGGCTCGGCGCGCTGGGGTCTGTTCGTCGGCGTGGCCGCGCTCGTTCTGGCGCTCGACCAGGTGTCGAAGGCCCTCGTCGTCGGCCGGCTCGCCCCGGGCGAATCGCTCGGCGTCGTCGACGACCTCCTCCGGATCGTCCACGGCCAGAACAACGGGGGGCTGTTCGGCCTGTTCCACGGCCAGGCGACGGTGTTCGCGGTCGTCTCGCTCGTCGTCATTGCGGTGATCGTCGTCTACGAAGCGCGCGCCGGACGATCGCTGCTCGTCACGCTCGCCCTCGGCCTGCTCCTCGGCGGCGCGCTCGGGAACCTCGCCGACCGCGTCCGGATCGGCTACGTCGTCGATTTCGTGGACGCCGGCATCGGCGGGCTGCGGTTCTTCACGTTCAACGTCGGCGATGCGGCCATCAGCTGCGCGATCCTCCTGCTCATCGTGCTCGCGATCCGCTCCGGGGGCGGCGAACGGCACGACCGGACGGAGGAGGCCAACGACCGCCCGACCGACGGGGGGCCGGCGGCCGCCGCGCGCGGGGCACGACCGGGACCGGGCGACGGGGGACCGGGCGACATCGCGGCCGCCGAAGCGTCCGCCCGGAGCGAGACCGAGCGCGGCCGATGACGCTCGAGCCGGGACGTCGAACGCTTCTCGTTCCGGCCGGCGACGAGCGTCGTCGCGTGGACCGCTTCGTCGCAGACCACACCGGGCTGTCGCGGAGCTTCGTCCAGCGGCTGATCGGCGAGGGCAGGCTGACCGCAGACGGCCGTCCCGTACGCTCGAACGCGATCATCGGCCCGGGGACGTCGCTCGAGCTCGACGTGCCGCCGCCCGAGGCCGCGCCGCATCTCGTCCCCGACGGATCGATCGACGTTCCCGTCGTCTACGAGGACGCCGACCTGCTCGTCGTCGACAAGCCGGCCGGTCTGGTCGTTCACCCGGCGCCCGGCCACTGGTCCGGAACGCTCGTCAACGCGCTGCTCGCACGCTCGCCGGACGGAGCGAAGGCGTACGGCGGGATCGCCGGCGTACGCCGGCCGGGGATCGTCCATCGCCTCGATCGGGACACGTCGGGGCTCCTGATGGTCGCGAAGAACGACGCCGCCCAGGCGAGCCTGATGGCGCAGCTCAAGGCCCGGCGGATCAAGAAGACGTACATCGCGTTGGCCGCCGGCTCGGTCGAGGCGCCCGTCGGTCGGATCGAGGCGCCCATCGGGCGCGACCCAAGGAACCGTCAGCGGATGGCTGTCGTGGCGGACGGTCGCACGGCCGTGACCGGCTACCGGGTCCGAGAGCGGTTTGCCGGCTGGACGCTGCTCGAGCTCGACCTGGTGACCGGCCGCACGCACCAGATCCGCGTCCATCTTGCGGCGATCGGGCATCCGGTCGCGGGCGACCCCGTGTACGGGACCGGCACGTCGCGGCGCGGACCGGACAACCTGGACCGGCTGTTCCTCCACGCCTGGCGGCTCGAGCTGACGAGCCCGTCACGCGGCGATCTCCTGCGTGTCGAGGCACCGCTGCCGGAAGCGCTCGAGGCCATCCTCGCGGGCCTGCGGTCCGCCGCGGCGATCGGCGCATGAGCGAGTCGTCGGCGAACCGGGTCCGCCTGCCGCCGTCGATCGCCGGACTCGCCGAGCCGCCGGCAGTCGCGCCGTCGGCGCCCGGTGCGATGCTCGCGATCATCTCGGGGCCGTCCGGCGTCGGCAAGGACACCATCATCGAAGCGATGCGACGACTGCCACGTGGCGAGGAGTACCACTACGTCGTCACGTGCACGACCCGACCTCGGCGGCCCGGTGAGGTCGCCGGCGTGAGCTACCACTTCCTGACCGCGGAGCAGTTCGATGCACTTCGCGAGGCCGGGGGCCTGCTCGAGGCGAACGAGGTCCACGGGCACTGGTACGGGACGCCGCGGGCCGAGGTGGCGGCGGCGCTCGCGAGCGGTCGCGACGTCATCCTGAAGATCGACGTCCAGGGCGCCCAGGTCGTCAAGGAGCGGGTCGCCGATGCGCTCCTCGTGTTCCTCGTCCCGCCCTCGCTCGAGACGCTCTTCAACCGGCTGCAGGCGCGGGCGACCGAAACGGCCGACGAGCTCGAGCTCCGGCAACGAAACGCGGCCCTCGAGCTCGCGCGCCAGGACGACTACGACTACGTCGTCGTCAACGAGACCGGACAGGTCGAGCGCACGGCCGAGCGGATCGATTCGATCGTCCGCCACGAGAAGGCGCGGCACGCGACCCGCCGCATCACGCTCTGATCCTGCGGCTCCGAGCGCACCCGGAGAGTCCCGTGGCGGCCGCCTGATGCCAGCCCACAGTGAAGCGCCGGCGGCCACGCTCGGGCTCGAACCTCTCCTGCCAGGCGACGGCACGAGCGGGCCGCGACCGGAGGGGGACGGCCGCCTCGTGGAGATCGCGGTCGACGCGCCCGGGCCGAGCGGCCGCCCGACGTACAGCTACGTCCTGCCGCCGGCGCTCGGCGACGCCCAGCCGGGCGAGGCGGTCATCGTCCCGTTCGGCCGCCGCCAGGCGCTCGGCATCGTCCTTGGAGCCGGCGAGCAACCGCCCGACGGCCGGGAGCCGCGTGCGGTCGTGGATCGCGTCCGCAGCGACGGCCCGCTCGTTCCTCCGCTCGTCCTGGATCTCGCGCGATGGGTCAGCAGCCACTACCTCGCCCCGCCGGTGGCGGTCGTCCGATCGTTCCTGCCGCCGGGCATGCTCGAGCGGCTCGAGCTCGTCGCCGAGCGGCTTCCCCTCAGCGCTTCAGGCGACGAGCCTGGCACGGGCCCGGAGGCGGCGCTCCTCGCCCAGCTCGACGGGAGCCCGCGGCGGGTGCGGGATCTCGCAGCGCCCGAGGGCCGCGCGGCCGTCCTGCGGCGTCTGCGGCTGCTCGCTGCCGAGGGGCGCGTCACCCTCGACTGGACGCTCCTCGGTGCATCGTCCGGACCGCGCTTCGAGCGCTGGGTGGAGGCGCCCGGGACCGCCTCGTCCGCCTCGCCCGGCCGGCTCGGTCCGCGCCAGCGGGCCGCCCTCGACGAGCTCGCCACCGCCGGTGGGCCCGTGCGCTCGACCGAGCTGGCGGGCCGCCACGGGAGCGCGACGATCGCCAGCCTCGCGCGACGCGGCCTCGTCACGATCGAGGTCCGCGAGCGGCCTCGCCGACCACTCGCCCAGCGCCCGCCCACGGGGCGAGGCAGCCGGCCGGCCGGGACGACCCTCACCGCAGAGCAGTCCGAGGCCGTGGCGCGCGTTCGGGACGCGATCGGGCGCCACGACCCGATGCCGCTCCTGCTCGACGGCATCACCGGCTCGGGCAAGACAGCAATCTACGTCCAGGCGATCACCGCGTCACTCGAAGCGGGCCGGCCGGCGCTCGTCCTCGTTCCGGAGATCGCGCTCGCGATGCCGCTGGTCGACCGTCTTCGGGCGGACCTCGACGTCGAGGTCGCGGTCGTCCATTCGGGCCTCGGCCAGGGCGAGCGGGCAGACGAGTGGCGCCGGATCCGGTCCGGGGGCGTCCACGTCGTCGTCGGGACGCGCGCGGCAATTGGCGTGCCGCTCGCCGATGTCGGGCTCGTCGTCGTCGACGAGGAGCACGATGCCGCGTACAAGAGCGATCGCACGCCGCGGCTCCAGGCTCGCGATGCCGCCATCCGGCTCGCCGAGCTCGCTGGCGCCGCCGTCATTCTCGGCAGTGCGACGCCGGCGGTCGACAGCGTCGGCCGGGCACGCGACGGCTCGTTCCGGCGGCTGATCCTGCCGACGCGGCCCGGCGGCAGCGCCCCGCCCGCGATCGAGCTCGTCGACCTTCGCGCCGAGCTCGCGTCGGGCAATCGCGGGCTCCTGTCGGCGCGGCTCGTCGAGGCGCTCGAGGCCATCGACACGGCCGCGGGCGACCGGGCGATCCTCGTGATCAACCGCCGAGGCAGCGCGTCCGTCGTCCTGTGTCGCGACTGCGGCGCCGTGCAGACCTGCCCGGAGTGCCTCCGGCCCCTCGTCTTCCATCACGCCGGCTACACACTCCGCTGCCACCATTGCGGAACGGCTGCCCCGCTCGCGTCGCGCTGCCCGAGCTGCCGATCGCCGCGGATCCGCTACCTCGCCGGCGGTACGGAGCGACTCGAGCGGGTGGTCCGTGAGCGCTTCCCGGGCCTGCGCGTGGGGCGCCTCGACCGCGACGTCGTCGAACGCCGCGGAGCGGCCGAACGCGTCGTCGACGCCTTCACCGCCGGCGCCCTCGACGTGCTCGTCGGGACGAGCCTCGTGAGCAAGGGGCTCGACGTCCCCGAGGTCACGCTCGTCGGCGTCGTGTCGGCGGACGTCGCTCTCAACCTGCCCGACGAACGGGCGGCCGAGCGGACGTACCAGCTCCTCGTCCAGGCCGTCGGCCGGGCCGGCCGAGGCGACCGCCCGGGCACGGCCATCGTCCAGACCTACCAGCCCGACCATCCCGCGATCCGGGCCGTCGTCGCCGGCGACCGCTCGGCCTTCTACGACGCCGAGCTCGACCTTCGGCGCGCGTTCGGGTCGCCACCGTTCGGACGGCTGGTCAAGCTCACGGTCGGCCTGCCGGAGCGCGACGCGGCGCAGGCCGCGGCGACCGAGATGGCGGTGACGCTTCGCGCCCGCGCCCTGGACGGCGCGACGGACGTGCGGGTCGTCGGGCCGGCACCGGCATTCGTCGCCCGTCGGGCCGGACGGTGGCGCTTCCACCTCGTGCTCCGCGGACCGGATCCCGTGCGGCTCCTGGATCCCTCGCCGGGGCCAGCGTGGTCCGTCGACGTGGACCCGGAAACGCTGCTTTGATCCCCGCCTGGCGCGGATGCGGAAGCCGCTTGCGACGGATGACGCTGCCGCTGACAGGTCGGTGAACCTGGCGCCGATCGACGATGATCCGCGACACATTGAAGGAGACGCTGCGATGACCGATGAGCGACAGGCCGACGAGGGCACGAACCCGACTGGCACGCCCCAGGACACCTCGGGCACACCATCAACCGGCGGCTGGACGTCCGCCGACGACGACTGGACTGCGCACGGGAACACGACCGGCGGTCGCGAATGGCTCGGCCAGCTCCAGTCGATGATCGACAACCTCGCGACGCAGGCGGCGCCCGTCGCTCGCCGGGTCGCGGCAAAGGCCGCCGAGCTCGCCGCGGTGGCCGCCGACAAGGCCGGACCGCTCGCACACCGGGCGGCCGACGCGACCGAGGTCGGAGGGCGCAAGCTCGCCGAGCGCTCTCGCCAGCTGGCCGACGAGCTCCGCGCGGCTGCGCAGAGCGAGTCGGGGACGTCCGGTACCGACACGTCGACCTCCTTTGGCACGACCGGCGCCAGCGGTGGGCAACCGAGCGGTCCGGGGTTCGAGAGCGAGGCCGACTCGTCGGCCACGACGGGCGGCGGCACGACCGGCACGCAGCCGGCGGAGGGCGAGCGCACCGACGGCTGATCCGTCCGGACGGGCACGCTATCCTCGAACGAATGAGCGTCCGTCCCATCGTCCTCCTCGGCGATCCCCGTCTCCGGCTCAAGGGCGAGCCGGTCGAGAGCTTCGGCAGGTTCCTCCACGGACTGCTCGACGACCTGACCCATACGATGCGCGACGCGCCGGGCGTCGGGCTTGCGGCGCCGCAGCTCGGTGAGCCGTTGCGAGCGTGCGTCGTCGAGGTCGAGGGACGTCTCCACGAGCTGGTCAACCCGCGGATCGTTCGGACCGAGGGCGACGACGACGACCTCGAGGGTTGCCTGTCGATCCCGGGCTACGTTGCCTACGTCACCCGGCGCGAGCGCGTCTGGGTCGTTGCCCAGAACCGCTTCGGCCGGAAGATCAAGGTCGCAGGTTCGGGTTTGCTCGGTCGGGCATTCCAGCACGAGCTCGATCACCTGGACGGCAAGCTCTACATCGACTACCTCGACTCGCTCGACGATCTGATCCCGGTCGGCGGCGGCGACGAGGAGGACGCCGACGTCCGGGAGGCGACCGCGGCGCTCGCCTGACGTGGCGTTGACGCCGAAGCGGCGGACACGCGTCGTCTTCGTCGGAAGCGGCCGCTTCGGCGTGCCGGGCCTGGCGTTCCTCGCGGCCGAGGCGTCGCGCCCGGACGGATCGATCGACATCGTCGGGGTCGTCACCGCGCCGCCTCGTCCCGCCGGCCGGCATCGCCGGCCCGTGGCGACCCCGATCGCACTCCTCGCCGAGAGCCTCGGGGTCGGGCCGGTTTTGACGCCCGACCGCCTCCGGCACCCGGATGCCGTGGCGGACGTCACCGCGGGCGCGCCCGACCTCCTCGTCGTGGCCGACTACGGCCAGATCGTGCCGGCGGCACTGCTCGACCTCGCCAACGGCGCGCTCAACC
>DASSHA010000096.1:0-2041 GCA_035693145.1 Candidatus Limnocylindrales bacterium | reverse complement strand
GGATGTTGGGATTGTTCTCGCGGAAGACGTCTGCGCCCGTGATCGCGCAGGTGACGACGACGGGATCCTCGTTCCAGGCACTCATCCCGATACCACCTCCGGAGGTTCGAGCGACGCCCGCTCGGCGTCGCTGATCGATCTGCTCGCTCGCGTCCGCGGGTCCCAGAGGACGAGCCCGAAGCGCGCCTCGACGACGACCTCGCCCCCGGCATCGATGATCCGCTCGGCCGTGGTCACGCTCTTGCGACCGAGCTGATGGACGCCGCAGGTGACCGTCACCGCCTTCTGGTCAGGACCGATCTCGGCGTTGAAGTCGACCGAGCAACGGCCGACGACGTACTCGTCGCGCCCGATCCCGTGCTCGTCGAGGAAGACGTCGCGGCCCTCCTCCAGGTAGGTGAGGACGACCGCGTGATTGACGTGCCCGAGCCCGTCGAGATCCTGCCAGCGCACCTGCACCCGATGCTCGACCTCGGCGCCCGTCGCGGTCATGCGGCCTCGCCGTCCTCGGCGGCGAGCGCCCGGCGCAGGGCCGGGGTCCGGCGGACGAGATCGAGCGCGTAGGAGCCGACGTCGGGCGCGAAGCCGTTGCCGATCATCATCGTGATGTCGGCGCTCTGCCCGTCCGCGGTCAGCGCGGCGGTCGAGAAGTTGGTCGCCATCGAGTAGAAGAGCACGGTTCCGCCCGGGGCCGTGAGCAGGATCGCGGTCGGCTCACAGCCGGTCGCGTTGACGACGACGACGGTGAGATCGGCCGGGCCGACGCCGGCCCGACGCAGCTCGGCCAGCGCGGCGAGCGGATCGCGGAGGTCGACGACGACGCCGA
Organism: Candidatus Limnocylindrales bacterium; assembly: GCA_035693145.1. Taxonomy (GTDB): domain Bacteria; phylum Chloroflexota; class Limnocylindria; order Limnocylindrales; family CSP1-4; genus DASSHA01. Next base: position 1,215 of record DASSHA010000096.1, on the reverse strand, counting down.
CGTCGCAGAGGCCGAGCCCGGCGACTCGCTCGATCGCCGCCGCGTCCACGTCGACGGCGACGACCGTGCCGCCGTCCATCGCGTCGCGGGCGGCGGCGAGCGCGAGCTTGCCGGCGTGGCCGGCGCCGAGTACGCAGACGGTGCCGGTCTCAGGGGCGAGGTCGCGGGTGTGCGATCCGGCCCCGTAGACGTCATAGACCTCGAGCGCCATCGCCAGCGGCAGATCGTCGGGCAGCACTCCCCACGGCGCGCTCTCGCAGACGTAGGCGGTGCCTCTTACCCCGACCTGAGCGGAGCCGGGGTCGACGTTGGTGACCGCTGCCAGTCGCAGCGGGGTCAGGGTCAGCGACGCGAGGGTGACGATCCGCGTCCCCAGCGCGGGCGGATTGAGATAGCCGTCTCCGACCGCGGTGACGGTGCCGAGCAGGACGCCGCCCGAGTCGGTCTCGGGGTTGTGCATCTTGCCGCGCCCGGCGACGATCTCGAGGATCCGCGCGGCGATCAGATCGGGGTCGCCGCCGGCGCCCTCGGTGATGTTGCGGAACGAGGTCGAGTCGAGGCAGAGACGCTCGACCGAAAGCTCGAACTCCCGGTCGTGCACGGGCGCGGAGGCGTCCAGCCGCTCGGCGGGCTGCGGCAGGGCGCGCGGCGGCTCCAGAACCCTGTCGGTCCCGAGCACCTCCTCGATGTCGACCGCCGGAACAGCTTTCACGAACGCTCGTTAAGAACCTATATCCAGAATCAAAGCGCTGTCAAGGGATACCTCCGACCGAATGCTCCGGCTTCGCCGTCCGCTTCGGTCGGCTCCCGCCAGGCGCCGGAAGCAGGATCGGTAGTCCTCGTCCCAGTCGACGTTGATCCTGCTTCCGGGGTCTCGCGGGAACCGGCCGAAGCGGACGCGTCAGCGGAGCATTCGGCCGGCGTTGTCTTTCCGCTTCGCGTCCGGTTCCCCCGGGTCCCGCCACCGCCTGGAAGCAGGATCCGCGGTTGGCTCGCAAGTCGGGGTCGTGGCCTCGAGGGCCCGATAAGACGGCCGAACCGCAAATCACTGACCAAGGTGGTCACCAATCTGCAGTTCACCGTGCCACTTTGCGCGCGCGATCCTGCTTCCCGAAGCTCTCGCGACCCGACCGAAGCGGGCGGGACGGGAAAGACGTGTATGTCACCGCATTGTGAGCCACTACTCTTCCGCCGATGGGATGGAGGGTGAATGCG
>DASSHA010000095.1:0-7266 GCA_035693145.1 Candidatus Limnocylindrales bacterium | reverse complement strand
GGAGGTGAAGTCACATTTCGGATAGCGCGAGCAGCCCCAGAAGACCGAGCCGGTCCGGCGCGCCCGTCGTGCGGTCAGGTGGCCCTGGTGGCACTTCGGGCAGACGACCTCGAATGCGAGCGGCGCCGGCGGGGGCGGGCCCTCGCGCCGGATGTAGTCGCAGTCGGGGTATCGGTTGCAGCCGACGAAGGGCCCGAACCGGCCACGCTTCGCGACGAGGGTCCCGCCGTGCTCGTCGCCGCAGTTCGGGCAGCTCTCACCGATCCCCGGCATCGCGGGGGCAGCCGTCGCGTCGCCGGACGCGTTCGCGCCGTCGCCGGCCGTCGCCTCGCTCTCGCCCGGCAGCGGACGCGTCTCCTTGTGCTCGGGATAGAGCGAGCAGGCAAGGAATTCGCCGTAACGCCCCAGCCGCACGACCATCGGATGGCCTTGCGAGCACAGCTCGTCTGTCGGGCGGGTCGTGAAATCCGAGCGGCGGAGCTCCTTCGTCTTCGTCTCGACCAGCGTCCGGAACGGTGCGTAGAAATCGCGGACGAGCGGGACCCATCGACGCTTCCCCCGCGCGACCTCGTCGAGGTCCTCCTCCATCCGTGCCGTGAACTCGAGGTCGACGAACTTTCCGAAGTGCTCGACGAGGAGGTCGGTGACGACCTCGCCGACGGGCGTCGGCCGAAGGCGACGCTCGACCACCTCGACGTAGCCGCGATCCCCGATCGTCGACACCGTCGCCGCGTACGTCGACGGACGCCCGATCCCGTGTTCCTCGAGGGCCTTGATGAGGGTCGCCTCGGTGTAGCGCGGCGGCGGCTCGGTGAAGTGCTGGGTCGGGGTCACGTCCGCGACCGACGTTCGATCGCCATCGGCGAGCGGCGGGAGCGCGCCCTCGGCCTCGTCCTCGGCCCCGTCGTCGCGGCCCTCCGTGTAGACGCGGCTGAAGCCATCGAAGACCGTTCGGGTGGCCGACGCGCGCAGCTCGTACGCCCCGTCGGCGAGCTCGACGCTCGTCGTCTCGAGCTCCTTCGGCGCCATCTGGGACGCGATCGCGCGTTGCCAGATCAGGCGGTAGAGGCGCGCCTCGTCGCGTCCGAGCTGCTTCGCCATCGAATCCGGATCGCGCTCGAACGACGTCGGCCGGATCGCCTCGTGCGCCTCCTGCGCGTTGCGGGTCTTCGTCCGGTACGCGCGGCCCTTCGGCGTCGCGTAGCGATCGCCGTAGCGGGCGCGGACCACCTGGCCCGCCTCGGCCATGGCCTGGCTCGAGAGGGCCACGGAGTCCGTGCGCATGTAGGTGATGAGACCCACCTGGCCGTCGCCCGCTTCGACGCCTTCGTACAGCCGTTGCGCGACCGACATCGTCCGCCGCGGTCCGAAGCCGAGCTTTCGGCTCGCCTCCTGCTGGAGCGTCGAGGTCGTGAAGGGCGGCGACGGATTGCGCTTCGTGGCGCGCACGCCGACCGATCGAACGACCGGATGGCTCGCCCGGATCGCCTCGGCGTGGCGCGTCGCGGTCGCCTCGTCGGCGATGTCCGGCTTCGCCCCGTCGATCCGGACGAGGTCGGCGCTAAAGGCGGGCCCGTCGGGCGTCGCGAGCGTCGCCGCGAGCGTCCAGTATTCGCGGGCCACGAATGCCCGGATCTCCCGCTCGCGGTCGACGACGAGCCGGACGGCGACCGACTGGACGCGGCCGGCCGAGAGGCCGGAACGGACCTTTCGCCAGAGCAGCGGGCTGAGCGTGTATCCCACGAGCCGGTCCACGACCCGGCGGGCCTGCTGCGCGTCGACGAGCGCTAGGTTGATGTCGCGCGGGTGGGCGAAGGCCTCGCGGATCGCGCCCTCCGTGATCTCGCTGAACGTCACGCGGCGGGTCTTTTCGGCGGGGAGGTGGGCGGCCTCCGCGACGTGCCACGCGATCGCCTCGCCCTCGCGGTCGAGGTCCGTGGCGAGGTAGACGTCGTCGGCGCGACGGGCGCTCTTCTCGATCGCCCCGACCTGCTTGCGGCGGTCCGCGACGACCTCGTAGTCGGGCGCGAAGTCGTGCTCGACGTCGACGCCGAGCTGGTTCTTGCCTGGGTTCTCGGGCAGGTCGCGGACGTGCCCGTACGACGCCAGCACCGTGTAGTCCGGGCCCAGGTAACGCTCGATCGTCTTCGCCTTCGCAGGGGACTCGACGATCACGAGGTGCTTCGTCATCGAGGCGGGAGTCTACACCGGGCCTCTTGGCCCACCCGTACGCCGACCGTCGCGGGACCGGGCGTCGTCGGCGCCACGGGCCGAAGCGCTGACAGCAGGCACACGCCCGTGGCGGCCCGAATGCGGCCGCTCGACGGAATCCCCGGCGGCGGCCCAGGTGCAGCCCCTTTGGCAGCGGCTCGTTGCCAACGGCCCACCCACGGGGCCGGAGGAGTCGTCACGAGGCCGGCCCCTTCCAATCCGGCACACCGAGCCTCGTCGGCTCACGCGGGCCCTTGCGAGGGCCTGGTACGGCCCAGGGGGTGGGAGTTTGGCGGCGCCAGTCTCGAGTCAGATCTCGCGAACGCGGCGGAGGAAGTCCTCGTCGATCTCGAGCTCCTGCTCGAGGTCGTCGGCCGGGCCCGGCGCGTCGCCGGCGCGCCCCTCCTCATTGTCGCCTGAGTTCCCGTCGGCGGACTGCGGGGCCTCGTTCATCTCCGCTCGGGCGGCCCCGACGGGAACGAGCATCGCAGTGCCGTTCGAACCGCCACCGTTCGACCCGCCGCTGCCGTTCGGAGCCCCGCCGTTCGCCCGTTCGTCGTTCGGAGCCCCGCCGTTCGGAGCCCCGCCGTTCGCCCGTTCGCCGTTCGAGCCCTCGCCCGCTCCTAGCCCTCCGGCATCCGCGATCGCCGCGGCCGTGACCTCGACGAAGCGGACCTGGCCGAAGGGAAAGACGAACAGCGAGTCCGAGCGATCGACGAAGACGGGGCGGCTGCCGTTCATCGTCCGCAGGTTCGTGCAGACGATCGAGAGATCGGCGGGCGTCGGCGCCGCATACAGGTCGGCGAGCAGCGGCTGCTCGTTCGACAGGTGGAGGACGACGTTGCGAATCACCGGCTGAGCGTGCCGCTCCGGCGCGCGCCCGTCCCCGGCCCGATGGTCCCCGCTACGGGTGGTAGAGATCGACGACGAGTCGAACCCGACCGGCCGAGACCCAGACGCCGATGCCGGCGCGGTCATAGAGCGCGTTCATGAGGTTGACGTAGTGGCCGCCGTTGGACGACTTCTCGCTCTGGAAGTAGAGGTGCGAGCCGAGAACTGCGGAATACGGGTTGCCGCTCCGGCAGCCGAGGTTCTCGCCCCAGCGATAGCTCGTGTACCCGGCTCGGCGCAGCCGATCGCCAGGCGTGCCGCCGATGAAGTGATCGCACTGGTTGTGGACCGCGAGGTACTTCGCATACGGGCGGCTCACCTTCGAGCTGATCCCCGCGCTGAGCGTGAGCGCGGCGACGTTCCGTCCGCCGGGACTGCTGCATGAGCCAGTCGAGGTGACCCAGCCGCCGGTCCGCGTGCAGTTCATGAGCCGGAGGTAGTACTTCTCCACGGCGTACCAGGTTGCCGAGCCAGCCGAACCCGTCGATGGCGGAGGGGGCTTCGGGGCGGGCGGCGGCGTCGGCTTCGGCGCTGCCTTCTTCGTGGGCGCCTTCTTCGCCGGCGGCGGCTGAACGGCGAACGTTGCGCCGAACGCGCGGCCCGTCGCGACCCCGTCGGCCGAGCGGGCGGTGGCAGCGACGATGAGCTCGACCTTCGCGCCTGCGGGGAGTGGCGTTGCCGGCGTGGCGACCAGGACGGTCGAGCCCTCCGCCCAGCGCGTCCCCGCGAAGGCGACCGGCGTTCCGTTCGCCGTCGCGCTGAACGCGGCGGCCGTCACACCAGGGTCCATCGCCTCGCTGAAGCGGATCGACAGCGTTGCATCGCGCTCGACGTTGCGACTCCCGTCGAGCGGCCGGAACCGGACGACTCGCGGCGCGCTCGGCGTCCGGATCGTGAGCGCCTCCGTGGGCGCGAAGGCCGCGCCATCGACGTCCGAGAGCCCGGCATCGGCATCGAGCCGGTACGTCGTTCCGGGGCGCAGCGCGACGATCGGCCGAACGACGAACGCGGTCGCCGCCTCGCCGAGTCGCGAGCCCGTGGCGGGCCGGCCGGCAACGGCGACCTCGAGCGGAAGGGCCGGCGTGAGGGTCAGCGCGGAACGGAGAGCCTCGACGTCGGTCGACCGGCTCGTCTCTACGAGGATCGACGGCCGGAGCGGATCGAGGCCCGCCCCGACGGGCGGGCCGAACCTCGCCCCGGCCGCGCCATCCGCGAGTCCGACATGGATCGTCGCCGGTCCTCGTGTGACGAACGCCGCGCGCGCGGCCTCGCCGAGTGGCTGGCCGTCGGTCGCGGTCGCCCGCGCATCGACCGACACGCGATAGAAGGTCCCCGCCTCCCACGCTGGCATGGGCCGGATCGTCATCGCCCGACCGTCGGCGCGCCACGCGACGTGGACGACCGTCGCGGGGCTCACGGCGAGAGCGGCCTCGACGGCCGGACGTGACATCGGCCGACTGAAACGGATCTCGACGCCGTCCCGCAACCCGAGGTTGGCCTGCAGGACGGTCGTGAACGCAGCCGGCGGCAGCGGAACCAGCGAGGGCTGCGGCCGGGCGCTCGTCCCACTCGGCTGCGCCAGGATCACGACCGAGAGGCCGACGACGGCGCCGAACACGAGCGCGAGCGTGACGCGGACGGCTGTCGATCGCCGAAGCACGGCCTCGAGGTAGACGAGGCCGACGACGGGGACGCCGAGCAGCGCCACGCCGAGCCTTCGCAATAGACAGTCTCCTCGCTGTTCGCTGGGGGTCGAAGCGCCGGTGGGCTGTCGTGACCGGCGTGACGGGGCGCCGGAGGCGCGGTCAGCCTAGCACCGACCGGCGGGCAGGATTTGGCGCTCCTTCGTCCGGGACGCGCGCCGCATTTCGGCCACCGCCCCGCCGGACCTCCGGCGCACGGGCCGGGGTGCGGCCGTGCCAAGGCTCCCGGCCGGTCGATATCGCCCGAGCGCATCGACCACGAGGCCGCGACCCTCGAGAAGCGTGATCGCGGCAAGGACCGTCGCCACCGGCAGCTCGGTGGCCGCGACGAGCTCGTCGACGGTCGCGACTCCGGCGGCGATCAGCCGGCCGACCTCCCGCTCGACGGGTCCTCCCTCGGCGAGGGCCGCACCGATCCGGCGTCCCGTGGCCGTCGCGCCACGAGTTTCGCCGGCGGCGCCGAGATCGAGATCGACGAGCAGCTCGGGGATCCCGGCCACGATCCGCGCCGCGTCGGGGTGCTCGCGCAGGAAGGCCAGGCAGCCCACAGACGCCGGAGCATCGAGCGAGCCTGGCACGAGGAAGCATCCACGGCCCTGATCAAGCGACCACTTGGCGGTGCTCAGCGCGCCGCTCCGTCGGCCCGCCTCGACGACGACCGTCGCCGACGCGAGGCCGCTGATGATCCGGTTGCGGCGCGGGAACGACGCCGGCAGCGGGTCGATCCACGGCAGAAACTCGCTGACCACGGCGCCGCCGCGCTCGACGATCTCGGCCGCGAGACGGCGGTGCGCCTGCGGAAACAGCCGGTCGATACCGCCGCCGAGGACGGCGATCGTCTGTCCCCCGGCCTCGATCGCGGCAGCGTGCGCGGCGCCGTCGATGCCGACGGCGAGGCCCGAGACGATGATGCTTCCTGCGCCGACGAGGGCGCCGCCGATCCGCGCCGCCGTCCGCCGACCGGCCTCGGTCGGCTTTCGGGTGCCGACGACGGCGACCGCGGGTGCCTGAGAGAGAACCTCGATCGAGCCGTCGACGAACAGGACGGGCGGCGCGAGGCTCGCCGATCGGAGCTTCGGCGGGTAGTCGTCATCCTCGAGGGTCACCACGCGGACGCGTGAGCCGGCCAGTCGGCTGACGATGCCGCGGGCGTCGCAGGCGGCCTCGACGAGCCCGTCGAACGCCGGCTCTCCCCGTCGGCCGAGAAGCGGTGCCAGGCGACCTCGTGCCGTCCGGTCCGTGACCGCATCCAGGACCCCACTCGCCGATCCGAACTCGCGGAGCAGCTTCTCCATCGTCGCGGGTCCGACCTGGTTCGCCGACGCAACGATCACCCACGCGTCACGCTCGGTCAGCGGCGGCATCGACGCGCTCGCGGACGGCGCCGCGGACGGCGCGAGCGCGTCAGGTTCCCGGAGTCGGACGGGGCCCAACGGTCCGGAGCGTCCGACCCCGAGCATCAGACGGCGATCGCCCGCTCGAGGCGGCTGGCCGGCGTCCGGTATCGCGCGGCCTCGTCGAGGTGGGACGCGTCGACGCGCCGGGCTCCGGCGAGGTCGGCGATCGTTCGGGCGACCCGCAGCAGTCGTTCCGTGCCGCGCGCCGTCTGTCCGTCGAGCTCGGCAAGCGCCACGGCGCGTGCCACGCCGCGGGCGTCGAGCGCGCAGATCCGTCTGAGCGCGGAACCCCGGAGACGCGCGTTCAGCGCGTCCTGGCGGGCGAGCTGCCGACGGCGAGTCTCGGCGACCCGCGCGGCGACCGTCGCCGAGGGCTCTGGCGACGCGACAGCCACGATCTCGCGCGCCGCGACCCGCGGCATCGCGACCCACAGATCGATCCGGTCGCGCAGCGGCCCCGAGATCCGGGCGAGGTAGCGGCGCGGGACAGACTCCGGGCAGGTGCAGCGCGGCGGTTCGGCCCCGTACCAGCCGCATGGGCACGGGTTCATCGCCGCAACGAGCTGGAACCGGGCCGGGAACCTCGCCGAGCGCCCGACGCGGACGACCATCACGCTGCCCTCCTCGAGGGGCTGACGGAGCGCTTCGAGGACGTCACGCCCGAACTCGGGCAGCTCGTCGAGGAAGAGGATCCCGCCGTCGGCGAGCGTCACCTCACCGGGTGCCAGCCGCGGGCCGCCGCCGACCATGCCGGCGTACGAGGTCGTGTGGTGCGGCGCGCGGAACGGGCGCCGCCGCACGAGCCCGCCGGGGGCCGCGCCCGCCACCGAGGCGACGATCGTCGCGGCGAGCGCCTCCCCATCGTCGAGCGGCGGCAGCAGTGACGGAATCGTCCGTGCGAGGAGCGTCTTGCCGGACCCGGGTGGTCCCCAGAGCAGGAGTCCGTGGCCGCCGGCGAGCGCGATCTCGAGCCCCCGGCGCGCCTCGAGCTGCCCTCTGACCTCGCCGAGATCGACCATGCCTTCGGTCTCGTCTCCGGTGCGGGCGAGGCGGGCGCCGACGCT
>DASSHA010000094.1:0-25894 GCA_035693145.1 Candidatus Limnocylindrales bacterium | reverse complement strand
TCCATCGCCGCGAAGAGTAGGTCCTCCGCAGGCCTCGCCCGAGGAGCGCCGCTACGTTTCGGGACGTGGCGTTGCCCACCAGGGAACGCCGCTGACGATTTCCCGTCCGTGCGATGCCCGCGGGGCTACGAACCGACACCGATCCGGCGCCCCTGATGTCGGCCTTGAGCCTGCCAGGCACTGGCGCGACGGTGGACCGCCGGAATCGTGACCTCGTGAGCAACGGCGGACTCCGGCACGACGTCAGAGCGGTTCGGGCTCCATCGGATCGATTCGCAGCCCGACCTTCGGGCGCGCGCTCGCCAGCCACTCGGCGCGCAGGATGGCCATCCGGACGTCGTCCTGGTAGCGGCCGTCCTGGTAGTACGCGTGGCGGGCGACGCCCTCGCGCCGGAAGCCGATGGACTCGTAGAGGTGCTGCGCGATGACGTTGTCGGCGTCGGTCGTCAGCCACAGGCGCTCGAGGCGGAGCTGGCCGAAGGCGTAATCGCACAGCGCGCGGACGGCCTCTCGCCCGAAGCCCTGGCCACGGTCGTCCGCGTCGCCGATGCCGATTCCGAACCCGGCGTTGCCGTTGTACGGATCGATCTCGAAGACGTCGACCCGGCCGATCGGCCGGCCGTCGGCGCGGAGGCAGACGGCGAGGTTGATGACGTCCCGCGGCGGGTCGGCCGCGCGCCGTTCGAATGCCGCCCGGCGCTCGGCAAGGCTGGCGGGCCGCCCGCCCATGAGCGCGAGGAACTCGGCGTCCTCGTACCAGCGGTGGACGATCTCCGCGTCGGCCGGCTCGATCGGTCGAAGGTAGACCCGCTCGGCGCGGATGACCGGCCGCAGTGGCGGTCGGTCGGTCATCGCCCGGCCGCCTCGATCATTCGTTCCAGGGCGTCACGGGCGCGCAGGTCCTTCGGCCTGCGCGCGGAGAGCTTCGAGGCGAGCAGGTGCGACGGCGAGGCCACGGCAACGGTTCGGCCGTCGACGTCCACGCCGATCGCCGAAGGGAGAAGGTCGTCGTATCGCGCCTCGCCGCGACCGTCAGGAGCGAGCGACGAGAAGACGATGTCGAGGTCGCCGTGCTCGGTCTCGAACAGGAGTCCGAGAGCTTCGGCCGCCCGGTCCGGTCGCCACGCGGCGACCTCTTCGGCGGTGATCCAGCCGGGGACCCAGACACGCGGCCGCGCGCCGAGCGCCGTGAGCACCGCGCCGAGCCGGTCGAGGTTCGCGGCGTCCGTCGCGACGCACACGTCGAGATCTCCGGGCTGGAGATCCGCACCGAGGAGCGTCGCGCCAGCGCTGCCGACGACGACGAAGGCCACGCCGCCATCCACGAGCGCGCCGACCAGCTGCGGGATATCGGGTCGCCGCCGTGGGTCCGGGCGTTCGATCGGGAGGAAGGTCCCGTCGGCGCTCCGCGAGATCGCCCGGACCTCGACGATCGCCGCGCGGTCGAGGGGCCCGTAGACGTGCGGGTACCGATCGTCGCCGTCGTATCGCCACGGCGAGGTCAGCGACCGGAGTGCGATCGTGAGGACGACGTGCGACCGCTCGTCGGAGCGGTAGAAGGCGTTCGCCACGTCGACGAGGTCGCTCATCCGATGCGTCAGGTGGACGAATCCCTCGTCGTCGAGGGACGCGACGCGGAGCGCCGCGCCCGGATCCGCGGCTGCCCATGTCTCGGCCGGGACCAGGTGGTACGCGACCGGATTCCTCACCCGGAGAGCGTATCGACTCGCCGCCCGCGCCGGTAGGATGGAGGTCCCGTGACGACCCTGGCGCCGAACGACTTCGTCCACCTCCACACCCACTCGGAGTTCAGCCTGCTCGACGGGCTCGGGCGGATTCCGGACCTCGTCGACACCGCGGCGAGCCACGGCTTCGACCAGCTCGCGCTGACCGACCACGGTGCGCTGTATGGCGCCGTCGCATTCCATCAGGCGGCACGGGCGAAGGGGATCAAGCCGGTCATCGGCGTCGAGACCTATGTCGCCCGACGATCGATGCGCGACAAGGAGGGCAAGGCCGATTCGCAGCCCTTCCACCTGATCCTGCTCGCGAAGGACTGGACGGGCTACCGGAACCTCTGCCGGCTCGTGACCGACGCCCACGTCGACGGCTACTACTACAAGCCGCGGATCGACCGGGAGCATCTCGCCCGTCACAGCGAGGGCCTGATCGGGCTTTCCGCCTGCCTCAACGGTGAGATCGCGCGGAGCCTCGAGGTCGACGACTGGGAGAGCGCGAGACGACTCGCCGGCGAGTATGGCGACATCTTCGGCACCGGCAACTTCTTCCTGGAGCTCCAGGACCACGGGCTGGCCGAGCAACGGCGGCTGAACGAACAGCTTCTCCGGCTCGCGCCCGAGACCGGCCTCCCGCTCGTCGTCACGAACGACCTCCATTACGTGCGACGCGATCAGCACGACGCCCACGACGTCCTGCTGTGCGTCGGGACGGCGAGCAACCTCGACACGCCCGGACGGATGAAGTTCGAGACCGAGGACTTCTACCTCAAGACGGCCGCCGAGATGGAGGCGCTCTTCCCGGATCAGCGAGAGGCTCTGCTCAACACTCGTCGGATCGCCGAGATGTGCGATGTGGAGCTGCCGCTCAACCAGCTCCGGATCCCGCACTTCCCCGTGCCCGACGGGCAGACGACGGAGACCTGGCTGCGAAGCGAATGCGAGCGCGGGCTTGCCGACCGTTACGGAACCGTCACTCCGGAGCTCCAGGCGCGGCTCGACTACGAGCTCGGCGTCATCATCAGCATGGGCTACGCCGGCTACTTCCTGATCGTCGCGGACTTCGTCCGGTTCGCTCGCGAGCAGGGGATCCAGACGACGTGCCGCGGCAGTGCGCCGGGGAGCATCGTCACGTACACGCTCGGCATCACGCCGGTCGACCCGATCGCGTACCAGCTCCCGTTCGAGCGGTTCCTGAACCCCGACCGGGTGACGATGCCCGACATCGACGTCGACTTCCAGGACGACCGCCGCGACGAGGTCATCGCCTACGTCGCCCGCAAGTACGGCGCCGACCACGTCGCCCAGATCATCACCTTCGGCACGATGCTGGCCCGGGCCGCGATCCGCGACGTCGGCCGCGTGCTCGGCTTCGGCTACGGCGAGGTCGACCGGATCGCGAAGGCCGTCCCGAACCAGCTCGGAATCAGGCTCGAGGAGGCGCTGTCGACCGCGCCGGCGCTCCGGGAGATGGTCGATTCAGATCCCGGCGTCGGGCGCCTCATCGACCTCGCGCAGCAGCTCGAGGGCGTCGCCCGGAATGCGTCGACGCACGCGGCCGGCGTGGTCATCAGTCGCGAGCCCCTGACGGAGATCATGCCGCTCCAGAAGGCGACGAACTCCGAAGCGCTGATGACGCAGTACGAGATGCACGGCGTCGAGGCGCTCGGGCTTCTCAAGTTTGACTTCCTGGGCCTCTCGAACCTCACGATCCTCCACGACGCCGTCGAGCTCGTCCGCTCGAACCGCGGCGTCGACATCGACCTCGACCGGATCCCGCTCGACGACGCGAAGACCTTCGAGCTGCTCGCCTCGGGCGAGACGACGGGCATCTTCCAGCTCGAGTCGCCGGGCATGCGGCGGTACGTCCGCGAGCTGCGGCCAACGTCGGTCTTCGACCTCGCCGCGATGGTCGCTCTCTACCGCCCGGGCCCGATGGACAACATCCCGGCCTACATCCGCCGCAAGCACGGCGAGGAGAAGGTCACCTACCTGCACCCGCTCCTGGAGCCGTACCTCGACAAGACGTACGGGATCTTCGTCTACCAGGAGGACATCATGGCCGCCGCGATGGCGCTCGGCGGCTTCACCGGCCCCGAGGCGGACACGCTGGGCTACGCGATCCGCAAGAAGAAGTCGGCCGTCCTGCGCGCCCAGCGCGAGAAGTTCGTCGGCCAGGCGGCCGAGCGCGGCGTCGAGCCCGCCGTCATCGATGCGGTGTTCAAGGCCTTCGAGCCGTTCGAGCGGTACGGGTTCAACAAGGCACATGCCACTTGCTACGGCCTCGTCGCATACCAGACGGCGTACCTCAAGGCGAACTTCACCGTCGAGTACATGACGGCGGTCCTCTCGGCGTTCCGCGACAACGGGGAGAAGGTGGCCGCCGCCGTCGCCGAGTGCCGGCGCATGGGGATCGAGGTCCTCCCGCCCGACGTCCACCGCTCGGGCGTCGAGTTCACGGTCGAAGGCCCGTCGATCCGCTTCGGCCTGCTGGCGGTGAAGAACGTCGGCGAAGGCGCGATCGACTCGATCGTTGCCGCGCGTGGGGAGGGCGGGCCGTTTCGATCGCTGACCGACTTCTGCTCGCGCATCGACCTCCGCCTGGGCAACCGCAAGGTCCTGGAGTCGCTCGCACGGGTCGGCGCGCTCGCGGCCTTCGGGCATCCGGCACAGGTGCTCGCCGGACTCGACGACGCGATGGCCGCCGCGCAGGCCGTCCAGCGCGACCGGATCACCGGCCAGACGTCGCTGTTCGACATCGCGGTCTCGGAGGACGCCGTCTCGCTCGAACGACCGCTCCCCGACGTTCCCGAGGAGCCGATGCGGGTCCGGCTGCGCTGGGAGAAGGAGCTCCTCGGCCTGTACCTGTCCGAGCACCCGATGGGCGAGGTCGCGAGCGAGGTCGGCGCCTATGTGAACGCGTACTCGGGCGACCTGCGCGACGAATCGCTCGACGGCCAGCGGGTCGTCATCGGCGGGATCGTCACCGGCGTCCGATCGGTCGTCACGAAGGCGCGCCAGACGATGGCGGTCGCGACGCTGGAGGACCTCCAGGGTGCGATCGAGGTCGTCGTCTTCCCGAGGACGTACGAACAGACCGCAGGCACGTGGCAGGAGGGCGCGATCCTCCTCGTCGCCGGGCGCATCGACCATCGCGCGGAGGAGGTCTCCCTGCTTGCCGACCTCGTGATGGACTGGGATGCCGCGAAGGCACGCGGCCCCGAGTCATTCGCGCGCGAGGTCGCGGCCGGTGACCGCGGCGGACGACGTCGAGGCGGTCCCTCGAACGGCAACGGCCGGGGCTCGAACGGCTCGCTGCCGGTGCCCGCCGGGCGCGTGCCGATCGCGACCCCGCCGGACGTCGCCCTGGTCGAACGTCCGGCGTCATCGCGGACGGTCCCGTGGGTCTCGCCGCTCCGTCCGGAGGCACGGCCGTCGAACGCGGACGCCCTCGGCATCCTCGCGCCGTCGGTGCCGCGGCCGACCGTCTCGACGACGCTGCCGCCGCTCCCGCCGGGCGAGCCGGTCGCCGGCGCCGAGGATGAGCCGCCCCTGCCCGACGAGGCTCGGTCCCGGGCGCTGAGCGACGCCGTCGCTTCGACCGAACCGCTCGACGCCGGCCCAGGCCTGATCCTCCATGTCCGGTTCGCCCCGACCGCAGGCACCGATCGCCTCGTCCGCGCGATGGAGGAGATTCGCGGCCTGTTCCGCGGTCGGCCGGGCGGAACGAAGGTCGTCCTCCACCTGCCGTCGGGCGGTGGTTCCGCGCTCCCGATGGAGCTTCGATCAGGGATCGCGTACGACGCCGAGCTGCTGGCGGAAGTCGACCGCCGTCTCGGTCGCGGGATCGTCGACCTGCGCCTGGCGTGACACCCGGCGTCGCGCGGCCGCCGTGCTGGACGCCGGCCGGGTCGTCGTCGGCTACACGCTGCCTCCGGCCTCCGGGTCGTTCGTGCTCGCGACGCCCGAGTCGCCCGTGAGCGGGGCGTCGCCGGACCGGCGCGCGGTCCGGGCGCGCCGGCCCCCGACGACTGCCACGGCGACGATGGCGATGATCGCGACGATGATCAGGATGAATGGCATCGAGACACCTCCGCCGTGAGGGTCAGGTGCTGGTCTCGCGTTTCACGGATCAGCCCGGCCCGCCGTCCTATCGGCCGCGTCTCAGCCTCGCCACCGTCCGAATGCGGGATGGTCGCGACCCACCGTGACGAACGTCCCGCGCGCGGTGGCGCTCGCCACGCCGTCAACCTCGATCGAACCCTCGACGAGCACGCGATGGCCGTCAGATCGGACGACGCGGCCTCGGACGACGATCGGACGGTCGGATGGCGTCGGCGCGAGAAATTCGATCGACAGCTGGGCAGTCACGGTGTCGGGTGCCACGTCGGACGTTCCCGCCCCGACGAGGTGCCCGACGGCCGCCCAGTTCATCGTGCAGTCGAGCAGCGTCCCGCAGATTCCGCCGTTGACGACGCCGGCGAATGCCTCGTGCTCCCGACCCGCATGCCAGACCGTCGCGACGGTTCCCGGTTGATCGGCGGAGGGCCGCGTGGAGATGCGGAGTCCGTGCTCGTTGGCGGGACCGCAGCCGAAGCAGCGTCCCTGGGGCGCGAAGCGCTCCTGGAGACTGGGCCCGCGTCCCTCGTTCACCCGACGGAATCTAGCCGTCGCCCGACCGGAAGTTGCAACCCGCCCGTCATGCCCTGGGTGAGGCGGGAATGCAGCCGGCGGGAAATGCGGGCACACTTCGCCCCGCGGGTGGCGCGAGCAACGCACCGGGGGAACGGGATGCACATGATCAGCGCGACGTTCGTGGACCACGACGAGGCGCGACTCGCGATCGAGGAGCTGTCGGACGGCCTCGGCGTCACCGTCGACGCCGTCGCCGCCCTCGCCGACGTCGATCCACCGCTCGCGGACCCGGTTCTCGTCGCCGCGCACGTGCCCGACGAGTCGGAGCGTGCCGCGCGAGACGTCCTCGTCTCCCACGGCGCGGCTGTGGTCTCGCGGGTGGCGGAGGAGTCAGGGGCGAGCCCGGCTGAAGACCCGGCGGTCATGCCGGCTGACGCGCCGCTCGCGATCGCCGACCACCTTCCGGCCACGGATCCGATCGCCTAGATCGTCGGCGGCTCGGTCGTCTCCGGAGACGGGTTCAGTGGCCGCAGTGCGGCCTCGATCTCACTGATCGAGCGGTTCCAGTAGCCGAACAGCGCGACGACGATCACGACGAACGCGATGGCACCGACGACCCATCCGACAGCGACGCTGACGGTGGCCGCGGCGATCCCACCCGTGCATGCCGCGAGCACGGCGCACACGACCCCGACGATGCCCTGCGTCTGGACGAGTGCAAACACCAGCCGGTAGCGCGGGGCACGCAGCCGGATGCCGGTTCCCTGGCTCCGGTAGATGCCGGCCTCGTCGTCGTGCGTCGACAGCACGAGGTACGGCCGAATCATCGGCGCCGACTCGGCGAAGAAGTGCCGAATCCGGTTCATCCCGGCGATGTAGACGATCGCCTCGCGCTGGACCTCGATGAGCCGGACGAAGGTCGCGAGCCCGAGCAGCAACGCCAGCGGCAGGGTCACGAGCGCGAACAACGTGAACGTCGCACCGACGCCGCCGCCCGCCTGCGCGACGAAGCCGAGGGCCACTCCGACCGCCGACAGCACGCCCAGGAACAGGCTCGTTCGCGTCAGCGATGCCATCCAGACCGCGGAGAGCGCGCCGGCGAGGGCTCCATACTCGGCAGTCAGCAGCTGCGCGCCCAGCTGCCGCTGGGCCGCTGGCGCGTCCGTGCCCCCGGATTGGACGGCGTCGCTCGTCATGGTCGCTCCCCGCGTGCCAATGGTGGTGCCGAAGCCGGGATTTGAACCCGGACGAGGTTGCCCTCAACGGTGTTTGAGACCGTCGCGTCTGCCAGTTCCGCCACTTCGGCACGACCCCGTGATCGTAGCGTGGACCTCAGCGCGCTCCGCCCGGCTGGTAGACTCGCCGCCGCCTGAGCTGCCGTCGGAGGGATCGCCGCGACGTGGAGGAGCGCCCCGCCGCGGTCGGCGACGATCCGGCTCAGCGTCGCGATCTGCGCCTCGTGGAGCGTGCGCGCGGCGGCGACCTCGACGCCTTCAACGATCTCGTGGCGCACCACCAGGACCACCTTTGGGCGCTCGTCGTCCGGATGGTTCCGGACCGCGATCAGGCGTCCGACGCGGTCCAGGATGCGTTCCTGTCCGCGTGGCGAAACCTGTCCGGATTCCGTGGCGGGAGCGTCCGCAGCTGGCTCGGACGCATCGCGATCAATGCCGCCATGGACGCCCAGCGGGCGCGGAAGCGCCGTCCCTCGCAGCCCTACCCGGAGCTCGAGGACGACTCCTGGCAGCCGCCCGCCGGGGCCGCGGACGACCCGGAACGGACGGTCGTCGCGAGTGAGCGCTCGCACGTCCTCGCCGTCGCTCTTGCGGGCATCACGGCCGACCAGCGAACGGCGATCGTCCTGTTCGACATCGAGGGCTACGACTACCAGGAGATCGCGGACCTGACCGGCGTCTCGCTCGGGACCGTGAAGTCGCGGATCCACCGCGGGCGGCTCGCCCTGCGCGGCCTCCTCGAGGACTCCATCGGCCTGTTCCGCGGCGAGGACGCATGATGGATCCCCTCGGGGCCTCATCGAGCAGGAACTCGAACGGTCGAACGGACGTCTGCAGACCGATGCCGCATCAGCCGGACCACACTGCCCACGACGAGCTGCTGATCTCCGCGTACGTCGCCGGCGGCGCGGATCGTGCGGACGCGGAGCGCGCGCGCGGCCTCCTCGCCACATGCACGGAATGCGCCAGGCTCGCCGCCGACCTTCGCGCCATCACGGCCGCCCTTCCAGCCGCAGCGATCGCCCCGAGACCACGCGACTTCCGGCTGCCCGCCACGACGAACTCCCGACAGCCGCGTTCGCTGGCACGTCTGTGGCGCGCACTCCGCCCGGCGGGCGCGAGCCTTGCGACCATTGGGATCGCGGGGCTGCTGCTCGCGGGCATGACGGGCGGCGAGGGGCTGTCGACCGGCCGAATCCTCTCGACCGTCGGAAACGCCGTCGGGGCTCCGGCGGCAGGGCAGGACGCGTACTCCGCCGGCGGGTCGACCGAGGCCCCCTCGGCGGCCGCTTCAGCCGCGCCCTCGGCGGCGAACCTGCCGGAGCTGCCCGCGACACCACCGGCGAGCGCGGTCGACAACGGGGTTCGCAACGGCCTCGGGTCGACCGCATCGGGAGGCGCGGGCGCAGGGCCGACGGTCGGTCCGATCCCGCCGTCGCCTCCCGCAGCCGCTCCGTCACCGCTCGTCGTGGGTTCGGTTGGCCTCCTCGTCGTCGGTCTCGCGCTCCTCGCCGCGTCGCTGCTCGTTCGAGGCCGAGGGTCGCCCACGATCTGACCGCGCCCGAGCGCCGTCGGGAGGGTGACGTCGATCGTCAGACCCGAGAGGGATGGGTTTCGACGTTCGGGGCTCGGGGCCCTCCCTCCGAGGGATGAAACCGACACGACCAGGTGTCGCATGGCGCAGATTTCAGCTCTGCGCGGGATGAAATGGGAGGCCGTCGGTCGATCGTCATCCCTACAGGTATGGCC
This sequence comes from Candidatus Limnocylindrales bacterium, assembly GCA_035693145.1. GTDB lineage: Bacteria > Chloroflexota > Limnocylindria > Limnocylindrales > CSP1-4 > DASSHA01. Next base: position 16,539 of record DASSHA010000094.1, on the reverse strand, counting down.
GCATCGAGGCGACCGAGCGCCGTTGGAGGGCCCTTCGGCGGGTGAGTAGCCAGGGGGGCCGGCGGTACACTCGGAGGCGTGAGTGAACGCCTGATGCTGCTCGACGGCTTCGGGCTCGTCTACCGCGGCTACTACGCCCTTCCGCCCCTCACGACGTCGAAGGGTGAGCTCGTGAACGGGGTGTTCGGGTTCTGCTCGATCGTCCTGCGCGGCTTCGCCGACCTCAAGCCCGACTATGTTGCGGTCGCCTTCGACCTCGCCGGGCCGACGTTTCGCCACGAACAGTACGCCGACTACAAGGCCACCCGGACGAAGATGCCGGACGATCTCGCCGACCAGTTCCCGAAGGTCCGCGCGGTCGTGAAGGCGCTTCGCATCCCGACCTACGAGCTCCAGGGGTTCGAGGCGGACGACGTCATCGGGACGCTCACCGTCCAGGCGGAGGAGCGGGGTCTCGACACGACGATCGTCACGGTCGACCTCGACATGCTCCAGCTCGTTACCGACCGGACGACGCTCATGACGACCCGCTCCGGCGTCGAGAACACGGTCACGTACGACCCGGCGCGAATCCGCGAGCGGTTCAACCTGCGGCCCGATCAGATGGTCGACTACAAGGCGCTCAAGGGCGACCCGACCGACAACATCCCGGGCGTCCCCGGGGTGGGGGAGAAGACGGCATCGAAGCTCATCGCGCAGTTCGGCGATCTCGACGCCGTCTACGCCCAGCTGGACGAGGTGACGCCGGAGAAGCTGCGCGAGAAGCTCCGCGAGCATCGCGACCAGGTCTACCAGGGCCGCGAGCTGAGCCGGATCGTCCGCGATCTGCCGGTGGCGCTCGACCTCGACGCGGCGCGCCTTGCCGACTACGACCGCGACACGGTCATCCGGCTGTTCCGCGAGTACGAGTTTCGAACGCTCATCGACCGGCTGCCGCCGCTGAGCGGTGAGACTCGCGAGGAGGCGGTGAGCGAGCTGCGCGGCGTCCAGGAGAGCGTGCCGGCCGCGCGGGTCGCAGGCGCGACGCCCGGCGAGTCGCGCGAGTGGCGATCCGCCCGCGCCTCGCGGCAGGCGCCGAACCTGGTCTCGAGCGGAGACGGCCTCCAGCTCGCGCTCGACTTCGACCAGGTCCTCGCCGGCCGGCCGATGCCAGCGGAGAACGGACCCGCGCCGCGCAGGTTGGAGGCGGCCGCCGGCGATCCGCCACGGAACCCGCGGGACGCGCTCGCGGCCGCGGTCGCGGACCCGGGTCGGATCGAGCGGATCGGGATCGACGAGGTCGACTCGCTCCGGGCCTGGATCGAATCGCAGCCGGCGGTCGGGATCGCGCTCGTGAAGTCGTCGCGGCGGCCGCTCGACGGGGACGCGCTCGCGCTCGCCGTCGCGGGCGAGGATGGACGGGCGCTCGCGATCGAAGGAGCCGAAGGCGCTGCCAGGCTCCGCGAGCTCGTCGAGTCGACGGGCCGGCCGATCGTCGGCCACGAGGTCAAGCCGCTCCTCGTCGAGCGGTTCGGTGCCGATCTCGATGCGACCCCCACGCCGGTGGCGTTCGACACCCAGATCGCGGCCTACATCCTCAATGCCGCACTCCGCAGTCAGTCGATCCACGACGTGGCGGCGGAACGGCTCGACGTCATCCTCCCACCCGCGGCCGAGCTGCCGGCGTACGCCTGGGCGGGCCTGGAGGCCCTGACCACGGTCGCCGTCCGCCAGCCGCTCGAGACCCAACTCGAGGCCGATGGGCTCGATCGCCTGTACCGCGAGATCGAGCTGCCGCTCATCCCCGTCCTCGCCCGCATGGAGGCGAACGGCGTCGCGCTCGATCTCGACGCGCTCGGCGTGCTCGAGCGCGAGTTCGGGGCCGAGATCGCCCGGCTGGAGGAAGAGATCTTCGCCGCGGTCGGGCACGAGTTCACGATCGGCTCGCCGAAGCAGCTCGGCGAGGTCCTGTTCGAGGAGCTGAAGCTGCCGAAGGGTCGGCGGACCAAGACCGGCTACTCGACCGACGCGTCGGTGCTCGAGGAGCTGCGTGGCGTCCACCCGGCGGTCGGCCACGTCCTCGACTGGCGGATCTACACGAAGCTGCGCTCGACGTACGTCGAGGCGCTGCCGACGCTGCTCGGACCGGACGGGCGGCTGCACACGACGTTCCACCAGGCCGTGGCCTCGACGGGACGGCTGTCGTCATCCGACCCGAACCTCCAGAACATCCCGATCCGGACGCCGTTGGGTCGGCGAATCCGGGCGGCCTTCGTGGCGGCCTCCCCGGACAGCGTCCTCGTCGCCGCGGACTACTCGCAGATCGAGCTCCGCATCCTCGCCCACGTCTCTGCCGACGAGCATCTTCGCGACGCGTTTGCGCGCGGCGCGGACATCCATCGCGAGACCGCGGCACGGGTCCTGCACAAGGACCCCGCGGACGTCGTCGCCGACGAGCGATCGATGGCGAAGATGGTGAACTTCGGGATCGCCTATGGCATGAGCGACTTCGGGCTGTCGTCGCGAGCCGGCATCTCGCGCGCCGAGGCGCAGGAGTTCATCAACAACTACTTTGCGACCTACTCCGGGATCAGCTACTACATGCTCCACATCAAGGAGACAGCCCGGCAGCACGGGTTCGTCACGACCCTTCTCGGACGGAAGCGGTTCATCCCCGAGCTCGAGGCGCGCAACCCCTCGCTCCGCGGTGCAGGGGAGCGGATGGCGATCAACATGCCGATCCAGGGGACGGCCGCGGACATCGTCAAGATCGCGATGATCCGGATGGCCGAACGGCTCGCGGCGGGAGGCTTCCGGGCGCGGTTGCTGCTGAGCGTCCACGACGAGCTCCTGTTCGAGGTGCCGCGCGACGAGGTCGACCGTCTCGTGCCAGCCGTGCGGGAGACGATGGAGACCGCGCTCCCGCTCGATGTCCCGCTCACGGTCGACGTGAAGATCGGCGACGACTGGGAGTCGATGACGCCGCTCACCCGCGCCGACGCGATCGGCATCGAGGCGGACGAGGTGCCCGATGAGGTCGGCGCCGCAGCGGTCGGGTAGCGCCGATGCCTGAGCTGCCGGAGGTCGAGACCGTTGCCCGCGACCTGCGCGGGCTGATCGTCGGCGCGGGCATCAGCGGGGCGAGCGTCAGCTGGCCGCGAACCCTTCGAAACCTGTCACCGGACGCGTTCGATGCCGCCGTCCGCGGCCGCCGGATCGAGGCCGTCGGTCGTCGCGGGAAGCAGCTCGTCGTGGACCTGTCCGCCGGCGCTGCGCTCACGATCCACCTGAAGATGACGGGCCAGCTGTTCGTCGTGTCGGCCGATCGTCCGCTCGATCCGTACGTCCGCCTCGTCATCCACCTCGTCGACGGCCGCGACCTCCGGTTCCGTGACATCCGCAAGTTCGGGCGGGTGGGGTTCTACGAGGGCGTCGACGACCCGCTCGCCGAGCTCGGCGCCGAGCCGCTCGACGACGAGCTGACGCTCGCGGCCTTCCGGCACCTCATCCGCGGCCGCCGCGGTCGGCTGAAGTCGCTCCTGCTCGACCAGACGTTCCTGGCCGGCGTCGGGAACATCTACGCCGACGAGGCGCTGTGGCGGGCACGTCTCCACCCGCTTCGCTCGGCGTCCTCGCTTCGGTCGCCGGACGTCGCCCGCCTCTATCGGGCGGTCCGCAACGTCCTGTCCGAGGCCGTCCAGCACCGCGGCAGCTCGATCGACGACTACACGGCGCCCGAGGGCGACGGCGAGATGCAGGAGCGGCTCGACGTCTACCAGCGGGCGGGTCTGCCGTGCCGGCGCTGCGGCCGGCCGATCCGTCGGGTGGTGACCGGCGGGCGCGCGACGCATTTCTGCTCCTGGTGCCAGCGGCTGACGGCCGTCGACCGACGAGCGGCCCGCAGGATTCTCGCGACCATGACGCCGCGCCCGGGAACGGAGGCGGGCCGCGGCGGAGGACGGTGGACGGAGCTGCCGATCGGCGAAGGCGAGGATGAGCCGGTGGGTCTCGCGGCGCTCCGCGAGCGCGCCCAGCGGACGCGGAGTGCGGCGGCGACGCGACGCGCCTCCGCCCGAGCGGCCGTCGGCGGCTGACGCACGCCCATGTCCATCGCCCGGCTCGAGGGCGTCGTCCGCGAGGTCGGCACGTTCGTCATTCTCGACCACGTGAGCGCGTCGATCGCGCTCGGCGACCGGATCGGCCTCGTGGGACCGAACGGTGCCGGCAAGACGACCCTCCTCCGGCTCCTCGGCGGGCTCGACGAGCCTGACGGCGGTCGTGTCCAGCACAAGGCTGGCCTGTCGATCGGCCTGCTCGCCCAGGAGGCTCACCTCGACGAGCGCTTCATGTCCTCGCCGGACCTTCGGACGGCCGTCCGTCGGGGCGCCGCCGAGGTCGAGTCGCTCGAGGGGTCGATCCGCGTGCTGGAGGCCGCAGGTGAAGCGGGGAGTGTCGAGTACGCCGATCTCCGCCACCGGTTCGAGGCGCTCGACGGCTACACCATCGACCTCCGGGTCGAGGAGGCGCTGTCCGGCCTCGGCTTCGACCGGGACGAGTGGGCGCGACCGCCGGCGGCCCTTTCGGGCGGCCAGCAGACTCGCGCGGCGCTTGCCCGGCTCGTCATCGCGAACCCGGATCTGCTGCTGCTCGACGAGCCGACGAACCACCTCGACCTCGGGGCGCTCGAGTGGCTCGAGGAGCATCTCCGCCGGCGCCAGGGCTCGCTCCTCGTCGCCTCGCACGATCGGGCGTTCCTCGACGCGAGCGTGAACCGGATCTGGGAGCTGCGGGACCGCCGCCTGACGGTGTTCCGCGGGGACTACAGCGCCTATCACCGGCAGCGCGAGGAGCGCGACGCGCGCGCGGAGAAGAACGCCGGGTCGCATGCCGCCGCGGTCGCGCGCGAGCAGGACCTGGTCCAGCGCTACCGCTCGTTCCGCAACTACTCGAAGATGCACGAGCACGAGGCGCGCCTCGAGCGCCTCCGCAACCAGACGGTCGAGGCACCGCGCGTCCGCCGCGGTCTGCGCCTCCCGACGGAAGCGCTCCGGGGCGAGGGTCCGTCACGTTCGGGCGAGCTCGTTGTCCGGGCGGACGACCTCGTCGTCGGCTACGCGCGCCCGGCCTCGGGGAATGGAACGGGACGGGTCCACGTCGCACGCGCGCCCTTCCTCACCGCGCAGCGTGGCGAGCGCATCGGGATCGTGGGACCGAACGGCGCCGGGAAGACGACGCTGCTGCGGACGATCGCGGGCGACCTCCCGCCGCTCGACGGGGCGCTGTCGTTCGGCAACGCCGTGCAGATCGGCTACCTGGCGCAGCTCCGCGGCGCAGCGTTCCCCGGCGCGACCGTGCTCGACGCGCTGCTCGGCGCGCTCCCGATCACGCCCGGCGAGGCTCGCTCGTACCTCGCGCGGTTCCTGTTCCGCGGCGACGACGTGCTCAAGGAGGTGCGCCTCCTGTCGGGCGGCGAGCGCTCACGACTCGAGCTCGCGCTGCTCGGGATCCTGCCGTCGAACCTGCTGCTCCTCGACGAGCCGACGAACCACCTCGACATTCCGGCTCGCGAGGCGATCGAGGCATTCCTGCGCGACACCCCGGCGACCGTCCTGGTCGTCTCGCACGATCGGCGGCTGCTCGAGACGCTGTGCGACCGGCTGTGGGTCGTCGACGACGCGCTCGCGGTCCCGTTCGACGGCGGCTATCGGGCCTGGCGCTCGGCCGTCGCCGACGGCTGGACGACGACAGCGGCCGCCGCACGGGAGACGGACCGGCTCCGAACCTCGGCGGGACGATGGGAGCCGGTGCGGGCAGCGGGTCCGGCCGCACGGGCGCCGACTTCGGGAGCGACGGCGGTCGCAGCGCCGACGGGCAGACGACGATCCGCGGTATCGAAGGCGAAGCTCTCGAAGGACGCCTATCGCCGGCAGTCAGCGGCCGTCGAGGCAGACCTGACACGGCTCGGCCTTCGCAAGAACCATCTCGAGCTGGCGCTCTCCGATCCCGGGGTCGGCGCGAACTTCGTGGAGCTCCGGCGGGTCACGTCGGAGCTCGCGGACGTGGACGCCGCTCTCGCGGCCGCCGAGGACGCATGGTTGGAGATCCAGGAGCGGATGCCGTGACGCTCCGGATCGGCCTGACGGGGCCGATCGGGTGCGGCAAGTCGACGGTCGCGGGCTGGCTGCACGAGCTCGGTGCCGCGGTCGTCGACGCCGACCTCCTGGCCCGCCAGGTCGTCGAGCCGGGCGAGCCGTCGTTCGATGCGGTCCTCGCGCGGTTCGGCCCGTCGGTCGTTCGGCCTGACGGGACGCTCGATCGCGCGGCACTCGGACGCGTGGTCTTCGCCGATCCGTCGGCCCTCGCGGACCTCGAGGCGATCGTCCATCCGGCGGTCCGACCGCGGATCGTCGCCGCCGTCGACGCGGCGCAGCGCTCGGGGGCGCCTGCGGTCGTGGTCGAGGCCATCAAGCTCGTCGAGGCAGGCTACGCGCAGGCGTGCGACGAGGTCTGGCTCGTGACCTGCTCGCCGGAGACGCAGCGCTCCCGGCTGGCGGCGCGCGGCGTCGCTCCGGGCGATGCGGAGCAGCGGATCGCGGCCCAGGGTGATCTCGCGGCCCACCTGCGTCCGCTGGCGACGCGCGTGATCGACACCTCCCACTCACGCGACGCGACTCGGGCGGCGGTCGAGGTGGCGTACCGCGCGGCCATCGGCTGATCGAGCTGATCTCGCCGAGCCGGTCCTGCTCCAGCGCGGCCGGTATCGCCCACGCGGCTAATGATCAGCGATCGGTCTACGGCGCCGGCGACCCTACGGCGCCGGCGACCCTACGGTGCCGCCGACTCGGACGGGCTCGGCGAGGCCGACGGGGCGACCGACGGCGGCGGCGAGGGGAGGACGGTCGGACCGCTGTTCGGCGGGTAGTTCTCGGGCACCGGCAGGCCGTACTTGGCGATGATCCGGTTCGTCGTCTCGCCCAGCCGTGACGCGTCGACGACGCGGGTGTCCTGGTCAGGTCGGAGGACGAGGCTGAACGTGGCGGTTCCGCTCGCCTGGAGGTGGCTGATCTCTTCCGCGACGGCGAGATCCGCCTTGAGCACGTAGAACGTCCCGGCCTTGGCGAGGATGACCATGTTCTGGTACGTGATCTTCGTGCTCTTGTCCGTGTAGTAGCGGCCCTTGTCGAGCAGGTCCTGGGGGACGTTGACGGTCGCCGTGACGAACACGTCGACGACCTGGTTCGGCTGGAGCAGGCCGCCGACGGCTCGATCGTCCGGGACGGTCAGCGATACGGCTCGCCAGGCCTCGCTGTCCGGCCCGACGGTCTCATCAGGCCCGAGGATGACGAAGCCGGTGCCGCCCGTCGCGCTCGATGACGCGAGCAGATTGGTGGTCACCATCTGGCCCTCGAGCACGCTGACCACGAGCACCTTGCCGATAACCTTGTCCGGCGTGCTCACGATGCCGTTCGCGTTCGTCGGGTCGACCGGGATCTCGCGGACGGCGACGTCGTCGGCCTCGATCGGCTTGCGCGCGGCGATCGGCCTTGCCGCGACAACGACGGGGACGCGTTGGAGCCCGGCCTGGCCGGCCTGCTGCTGGGCCTGGTTGATGAGGAAGAAGGCCGCCGCACCGGCAGCGAGGGCGAGGACCACGCCGAAGGCGATGATCATCTTCCCGCGCCGACCGTTGTCCTTGTACTCGAGCTCCACGAGGTTTGCCTCCGAGGTCTAGTTCCAGGGCACCAGCCGAGCGACCATGCCGCGGCGGAGCCGTTCGTCGTTGGGATCGGGGATGACGGGGGTGATGGCGTAGGCGTCGACGTGGTTCGAGTCGACCGACGCGATTCGCATGACCGCGAAACCGACGATGTCGACGTACTCCTGGTTGCCGGTAGAGCCGGACGTGCCGACGCTGAGCGTGAGTGGCAGGAGGTGGGTGACCCGGATGCCGTCCGAGTTCACACCCGTGGCACGGACGACGACCGTGTACTCGCCCGGGGCGACGGTCCCCGTCGGGATCGACAGCGTGGCGTTCGTCCCGTTGCCGCTCGACGGGCTGACCGAGCTTGGGCTGAATGTCGCGGTCCCGAGGCCGGTCGGCAGCGTGCCCCATGGCATCGTCGCGTCCAGCGACAGGCTGACGTTCGACCCGAATGCACTGCCATTCCGCTTGAGGTTGAGGGTGAAGGTCGCGCTTGCGCCGGTCGCGACCGTTGCCGTGCTCTGGTCGGCGGTGATCGTGAAGTCGCGGCTGACGGTCCCGATCCTGAGCGCGAACGGTTCGTATTTCGTGGTCAGGTACGGGCTGCCGGCCTGGCCCTGGATCCACAGCGTGTAGACGCCTACGGGCGCGGCAGCCGTGGAGACGTTCGTCATCGACACCGACTGTCCGCTCCCGAGGGACGGCGTCACCGGGTTCGGCGTGTACGTGATGGGGGCCGAACCTCCGAGGAGCGTCCCCGTGACCATCGGGTTGGTCGGGTCCAGGGTGTCGGCGACGGTCGAGAGCGCGACGGTTCCGCTGAACGCCTGGTTGCGCGACGCCTTGAACGAGCCCGCGTTGGCGACCGTCCCGCTCGCAGCGAGGCTCATCGTTCCGGGGTCGCTGAGCGTGAAGTCGGGGATTGCCATCGTGAGCCCCGGGTAGACGGCGACCTGGATCTCGTCACCCGCCACGAAGCGCTCGTCCAGAGCATCGATCGCGATGCCGGTGCTGTTGCCGCTCATGATTGCGACCTGGTCGTTCGCGTCCGGCGGCGTGACGGCCGCCGGGAAGAGCGGCCCCGGATAGCCGCCGCTCGATACCCAGCCTGCCTCGGTCGCCTTGAGCGTGTTCGAGTTCGTCGAGGCACTGACGCCGTTGTAGTAGACCTGCGACGTGTCGGTCGCGAAGTTGCGGATGTCGAGGGCGATGAAGCCGCGGAAGTCGGCGCCGTTCGAGGGCTGAGCGCCCTGACCGAGGATCGTGACAACAGGCCCGTGGTTCGTGGGATCGCTGTCCGGGTTCGAGCTGTCGAAGGCGTTGCCGACCCCGGCGGCCGTGCGGAGGCTGCTGTCCGTGTCGGTGCCGAGGCACGACGTCGCCTCCGTCGCGAAGAAGTCCATGAACTCGTTCTGGTTGCCGCTGCACGTGGACGGGCTGCCCGCGTTCGGGCCGGGCGCGTTGACGAACCGGCGAACCGCGATCGGCAGGAGGTTCGACAGGCACTTCGCTCGCGCCTGTGCGCCGATCGTCGATGACGTCAGGCCAACGACACGGCCGAACGTGTAACCGACGCTGTCCTGGACGGCGACGCGGACGTCGCAGCCGCCGATGACGATCCCGTTCGCGAGGTACGCCGGGTCGCCGGCGTGGCCGCTCGCATAGAGCGGCGTCGAGGGCGGCAGCGCAGGAACGATCCCGTTCGGGCCGTTGGCGAGGTTCAACGTCAGCGACTCGCGGGCACGCGTGTCGGCCTGGCTCGTCGATTCGCCGCGGACGAGCGAGTTCGCGGCCGCGAGCGCGGCGGCGTCAGCGGCGTTCTGCAGGAAGCGGCGCTCGCTGTAGAAGCGCCCGATGTCGAAGGCGAGGCCGGCCGCGGCGAACAGGGCCACGATCCCGAGACAGAAGATCACGAGGACCTGCCCGCGGTCCGCGCGGTTCAATTGACGACCATCGTGACGACGCCCGTGAGCCGTAGCCGCCCGCCGGCGTCCGTCGGCAGGAGGTTCGCGATCAGCGGGATGACGAGGTCCTGGTGGTAGACCGCGCTCACCGTCACCTGCTCGCCCGTTCGAGGATCGCTGTCGGTGATCCCGCTCGGGACCGAGTAGGTGAGCGTCAGGTCGCCGTTCGTGAAGGTCGTCCCGGACTGGGTCCAGCTCCCGCTCGTCGCGAACTGCGGCGAGGTCTTGCCGAGCAGGTTCATCGACGCGAGCACCGCTGTCCGGATCGAGTTGTTCCGGGCGAGGTCGTTCTGGTCCTTGGAGAGGGTGCGGTCGTAGACGTATACCGTTCCGGTCCGAGCGCCCTCCCGCGCGGCGTTCGTCATCGTCACGTACGAGTTGAAGATGAATCCGAACTGGATGATCCCCAGCAGGACGAGCATGAGCGGGGCCAGGACGAGCGAGAACTCGACGAGGCTCTGGCCGAGGTCGTGGGCATGCGGGGACGCGACCTGGCGGCGGCGGATCGGAACGCGATGGCTGAGGCGCATCCGGGCGCGCGGAACCTCGTGCGACGGCTCGCTGACCTCCGGAGTCTCGGCTCGACGGTCCCGGGCGGAAATGGCACGTTCGTCCGGTCCAACGCCGCCGCCGGTCATCCGGCTCCAGCGGGCGACTTCAGGGGCAGCTACGGCGAATCGAACGGGCGTTCGGGCGTTCGGCCGGCCCGCTCGGTAGACTTCGAGGGTGCCCGACTTCAAGCTCGTTGCCCCGTTTCAGCCGACCGGCGACCAGCCGGAGGCGATCGCCAGGCTGAGCGCCGGGCTCGAGAAGGGGATGCGCCACCAGACGCTCCTCGGCGCGACCGGAACGGGCAAGACGTTCGCGCTCGCCCGGGTGATCGAGCGCCACAACCGGCCGACCCTCGTGCTCGCCCACAACAAGACGCTCGCCGCGCAGCTGTACGCGGAGTTTCGCGACTTCTTCCCGGACAACGCGGTCGAGTACTTCGTCAGCTACTTCGACTACTACCAGCCCGAGGCGTACCTGCCGCGCAGCGACACGTACATCGAGAAGGACTCGAGTCGGAACGACGAGATCGACCGGCTTCGGCACGCGGCGACCCACGCCCTGTTCGAACGGCGCGACGTCATCATCGTCGCGAGCGTCAGCTGCATCTACGGCCTCGGTGCCCCGGTCGACTACGGCGCGACCGTCCTCAAGCTGCGGGTCGGCGGCCAGTACCGCCGCGACGCCGTCCTGCGGACGCTCGTCGACCTGCAGTACCAGCGCAACGACCAGGCACTGACGCGCGCGCGCTTCCGCGTTCGCGGCGACACGCTGGAGCTCCAGCCCGCGAGCGAGGAGACGCTCATCCGGGTCGAGTTCTTCGGCGACGAGGTCGAGCGGATCACCGAGCTCGACCCACTGACCGGTGAGCTGATCGCCGAGCGCAAGGAGGCCAACGTCTACCCGGCCAGCCACTTCGTGACGCCGAAGGACAAGCTCATGGCGGCCGTCGTCGACATCGAGGCGGAGATGGAGGAGCGTGTCGGCCAGCTGGAGGCGGAGGGTCGGGCGCTCGAAGGCGCGCGCCTGCGGCAGCGGACGACGTTCGACCTCGAGATGCTCAGGGAGCTCGGCTTCTGCACCGGGGTCGAGAACTACAGCCGCCACCTCGCGCGGCGCGCCGCAGGCAGCCGGCCGTGGACACTGCTCGACTACTTTCCGCCGGACTGGCTGCTCGTCGTCGACGAATCGCACATGACGATCCCGCAGGTCGTCGGGATGTACAAGAACGACCGGACCCGCAAGGAGATCCTCGTCGACTTCGGCTTCCGCCTGCCGTCGGCGCTCGACAACCGGCCGCTGACGTTCGAGGAGTTCGAGGCGACCGTAAGCCAGGCGATCTACATGAGCGCGACGCCGGGGCCGTACGAGCTCGAGAAGAGCGAGCAGATCGCGGAGCAGCTCATCCGCCCGACGGGGATCGTCGACCCGGAGATCACGGTCAAGCCGACGGAGGGTCAGATCGACGACCTGCTCGAGCAGATCAAGGGCCGCGTCGACCGCGGCGAGCGGGCGATCGTGACGACGCTGACGAAGAAGATGGCCGAGGACCTCGCCGACTACCTCAAGGAGCTCGGCGTCAAGGTCCAGTACCTCCACAGCGAGGTCGACACGCTCGAACGTGTGGCGATCCTGCGCGACCTGCGGCTGGGCGTGTTCGACGTGATCGTCGGGATCAACCTCCTGCGTGAGGGCATCGACCTGCCCGAGGTCACGCTCGTCGCGATCCTGGACGCCGACAAGGAGGGCTTCCTGCGGAGCGCGTGGTCGCTCATCCAGATGATCGGGCGGGCCGCACGGAACACCGGCGGCGAGGTCGTGATGTACGCCGACACGATCACCGAATCGATGCAGGCGGCGATCGACGAGACGAACCGCCGGCGCTCGGTCCAGGAGCGGTACAACACGGAGCACGGGATCGAGCCGCGGACGATCGTCAAGGAGATCCGCGATCTCAACGATCGGCTCCGATCGGTCGCCGAGACGACCGTCGTCTACACGTCCGAACGCGCCGCGCTCGCGGATCGAGCGCTCTCGATGCAGAACGAGGCGGCGATCGAGAAGCTCCTCGCCCAGATGGAGGCCGAGATGCGCGCGGCCGCCAAGGATCTCGAGTTCGAGCGGGCGGCCGCGCTCCGCGACGAGATCCAGCAGATCCGGCTGCGCGTGCTCGAGCAGGACCAGTCGGTCATCGTCGGGCGGGCCGCGGAGCGCGCGGCGCAGGGCGCCGGCCGCGGCGGCGGATTGACCGGCGCGGCGGACCGCAAGCGCGCCGGAGCGGCCGCCGCGACGGCCGCGCTCGGGCAGGCGTTCGAGGTCACCTCCGTGACCGTCCTGCCGGCCGAGTCGGAACCTGACGCGACGCTCGACGGCATCCCGCCGGACGCGGATCAGGCAGACGGCGACGCGGCGACCTCCGGAGTTCCGTCGGGCGCCACCGCGTCGGACTGGCTGCCGGGCATCCGCGACGAGCACGACGACGATCCGGGCCGGCAGGCGCGCTGGTTGGAGCGGCCGACCTGGGATCGGACGGTCACCCCGAACATCCGGCACCGGACGGGGACGCGCGCGCCGCGCCGGCGCCGCGGCTACTGAGAGCGAGGTGCGGTTCGCGATCGACATCGCGCCGATCGGCGAGCTGGCCGACCCGCGCGCGGTCGTCCGGCTCGCGACGGCCGCCGAGGCGGCCGGCTGGGACGGGTTGAGCGTCTGGGACAACGTCGGCAACGACATGGACGAGCCCGTCGGTGATCCGTTCGTCATCCTCGCCGCGGTCGCCGCCCGGACCAGGCAGCTGCGCCTGATCCTGAGCGCCCTCGTGCTGCCTCGCCGGCGACCCCATCTCGTCGCCCAGTCGTGCGCGACGCTCGACCGCCTGAGCGACGGGCGGCTCGTCATCGGCGCGGCGATCGGTGGCGACCCGCCCGAGTTCGAGGCCTTCGACGAGCCGTCGGACCTCGCGACGCGAGCCCGCAAGCTCGACGAATCGCTCGACCTCGTCGACCGCTACTTGCGCGGCGAGCGGGTCGACCACGCGGGCCCGGAGTTCGTCGTTCGAAGTGCCGCGGTCGGGCCCGAACCGATCCAGCAGCCCCGGCCCCCCATCTGGGTCGGCGCCGCACGGTCCCGTGCCCTCCGGCGCGCCGCCCGCTGGGATGGCTGGATCGGCGTCGGGATCTCGTTCGACGGTTCGATCTCGATGCGCGTGTCACCCGTCGAGGTGCGGGCGTCGCTCGCGGTCATTTCAGCCGAGCGCGAGCGCCTCGGGCGTGCCGGCGCGCCGTTCGACGTCGCGCTCCTGGGCTATTCGGACCCCGGCCGGGAGCCTCGCCCGCGCGACTACGAGGCCGCCGGCGTCGGCTGGTGGCTCGAGTCGTTCCACCCGGGCCGCGAGCCCTTCGAGTCACTCCTGGCGAGGGCGAGCGCCGGACCGCCGACGTGAGGGCGAACGCCGGATTGCCGAGCTGACGGTGAGGTGTCACTCGCCCGAGACGTCGGTCGCGGGCCCGAGAGGCGCACTGAACTATGAACCGCGCGATGATCGGTCATGGTGCTCTCCCTCCTGACCGTCGTCGCCGCGCAGCTGTTCGATCTCGGGACGTTCGTCGCCATGATCAGGCGCGTCGGCCCGCACGCCGAGGCGAACCCGCTCGTCGCCTCGCTCTTCGCCGACTACGGGACGATCGCCGTCGCGTTCGCCAAGGCCGCGCTCGTCCTGTTCGTCGTCGCACTCGCCATCTCGACCGGGCGACAGCCCCGGCGGATCCGGTTGGCGACGGCGGTCCTGCCGGTCGCGCTCGCGATCGTCGCCGGGCTCGTCGGCGGCGTCTCGAACAGCATCGTCATTCTCGGCTGAAGGCTCGGCGCTCGACGGGCTGCCGGGCGTCGCCTCGCGGTGCTCGAGCCGGTCGAGCCATCGTCGAAGCTGGCGGTGGAGCGCGGGCGCGCCGACGAGGTCAGGGTCGTCGAGCGGCCACTCGGCCGGGAAGAGCAGGAACGGCGTGGTCTGGGGGCCACCGAGCCCACCGTGCGAGCCGACGAGCTCCTCGAACGCGGCCACCTCGTCGAGTGACGGGTCGTACATGCTGTTGACGACGATGTCCGCGCAGTTCGGAAAGGAATCGAGGCGGCGAAGGTGGTCGGCCGCGCGGCTGCCGAAGGGCGCCAGCGGGTCCACGCCCTCGACGCGATCGTCGGCAAGGAACCGGATGCCGTTCGTCCCGACCGCGATCGAGCCGTGCTGCGCGGAGCGGACGAGGGCGAAGCCGATGCCGGGATGGTTCGCAAGCGCTCCGACGAGCCCGGGGTGGCGCTCGTCGATGTCCTCGAGCGTCACTCGCCCGGGTTGATCGGGGAAGTAGACGAGGCCGAGGTTGCCGGACGCCGCGACGACGAGCTCGGGTCGCTCCCCGGCCGGACCCACCGCCTCGCCGCGCGCGGTCGCGGCCGCTCCCCGTCGAGCCTCGTCGCCCGCGGCCGGGCCGAACGCGACGTACCCGTCTCGCGTCCGGCGCCGGAGCGACCGTGCGGCTGCGCGCCCGCCGAACCCGGCCGACCGGGTGAGCTGGGTGAGGAACATGTTCACCGGCCCCCAGGTCTCACCTCGGCCGGTCGCCGCGACCAGGGTGACGTCGCCCTGCATGAGCTCCCGAACGAGCGCCTCGAGCGTGATCCCGTAGCGCTGGCGGAATGTGGCCCCCTGGCTCTGGCCGTGGTCGGACAGGACGACGATCCGGTACGGACGGGGCGCGCCCGCGGCTGCTCGCTCGAGCGATCGCAGGACGCGGTCGAGCCCCTCCACGGCGCGGAGGGATTCGAGCCGCTCCGGCCCGGCGTGATGGGCGAGCTCGTCGTAGTCCACGAAGTCGACGAGGATGACGGGTGAGCCGCGATACAGCGCCTCGACGACGAACGCGACGTTGAGATCGCGGATGAGCACATTCGTCGCCGCCCGCAGGAGCGGGAACGGACCGAACCGGTCGACGCGGGGCCGGACGTCATAGCGGCGCTGGCGGAACGCCTGGTAGAGCTCCTTGACGACCTCTGCGAGGAAGAGCACGAACCCGCGAGCGAAGCCGTACGGGTTGAGAAAGTACGAATAGAAGCTCCACGGCTGGAAGGCGCGCCCGGGATCGGCGAACCGGCTCACCGTGAGGTCGGCAGTCGCGGCGTCTCCGGACAGGAGCGTGCTGATGCTCGTCCCGTCGGGCGCGAGGAGACCCCGACCGTCGGACACCCGGCGCTCGATCTCCGCTGCATCGGCCGGCCTGTTCGAGACCATGAGTCGTCCGGGTTCCTTCTCGTACCATCGAAACGCCGGAATGGCGTCGTTGTGGCCCCAGAGCAGCCCGGCCTGGACGGCGGATGTCTGCGACGGCAGCCCGGAATCCCAGGCGACGAGTCGATCGCTGCCGTCTCGGATCCGCTGCGATAGGTGCGGCGCGAGCCCCATCCGGATCGCGTTGCGGAGGACCGGCGCCGAGAGGCCGTCGATGACGACGATGAGCAGGCCTGTTCGTTCGGGATCCTCGAGATCGGCCTCCCGCGCGAGGAGACGCCGGATGAGCTGCGGGTAGAACGTCTCGTCGTCGGTCAGCGAGAGCGCGACCCCGACGAGCGTCTGCACGATCGTGATGACGAGCGCGGCGGCGAGCGCGGGTGCGAAGCCGTTCACCTGGAGGCCTGGGACGAGCGGCTGCGCGAGCAGGACGACGACCGCGTTCAGGGCCAGGCTGAGCAACCCTGCCGAGAGCACCGTGAACGGCAGCGTCAGCAGGACGAGGACGGGGCGGACGAGGGCGTTCAGCAGCGCGATGACGAGCGCTCCGAGGAACGCGGTCGGGACGTCGGGGACGAAGAACCCGGCGACCAGGCGGTCGACGAGGAGGAGCGACAGGCCGCCGAGCAGCCACGACAGGAGCGCCCGACGCACGAGCGCGGACCGTCCCGGCCGCCAGCTTGCGAGCACGTCGACCTGGAGCGTCCAGAACGCGACGAGGCGGCGCAGGAGGGTCACGCGTGCTCCGTGGTGCGCTCGGAAGGTGCGCCGATCATCGCCGATCGTTTACCCTCGGCGCCGTGGGAATCGTCCTCCGCATCATCGTCAACGGGATCGCGCTCTGGGCCGCCGCGCGATTCGTCCCCGACATCCGCTTCCCGGCGGCCGAGCACTTCCCTGCAGACGACTGGTGGAAGCTCGCGGTCGTCGCCTTGATCTTCGGTCTCATCAACGCCTACCTGAAGCCGATCATCAGGGCGTTGTCGTTCCCGGTTCGCCTCATGACGCTCGGGCTGTTCGGGCTCGTGATCAACGCCGTGCTGTTCCTCGTTCTTGCGGCCGTGTCC
>DASSHA010000093.1:0-3894 GCA_035693145.1 Candidatus Limnocylindrales bacterium | reverse complement strand
GTAAATCGGGTTCGTCGGCAGCCGCAGGCGGACGAGCTCTTCGGGCGGCCGTCCGGTCAGGGCAACGGTCGCCAGCTGGCCCAGCCAGAGCAGGCCGAACAGCACGGCGATGACGACGAGGAATGTGGCGCTCGCCCGCCTCGGCAGACGGGCGTCCACGAGGCGGTTCGCGGCAGTCGTGTCGACGCTGGCCGCGGTCAGCAGCGAGGCCCAGACCGACAGGCCGAGGACGGCGATGTACACGACGGTCAGCGGGTTGATCGCGACCGAGAACGCCGAGACGGCATACGTGTACGCGAGATACAGCAGGACGCCGAGGGTCGCGAGCCGTCCCGCAGTCGAACCCCGGGCGGCCGCCCGGCCGGCGACGACGGACAACGGGATGGCGAGCACGAGCGTCGAGAGGTCGGCGCCTTGCGCTTGCTGCACCCAGCCGGCGACGTCGCGGTAGAGCGTGGGTACGAACAGGCCCGCGGCCGCGGCCGCGGCAGCGAAGCAGACGGCCAGCCAGCCGAGCGCCTCGGCGGCCCCCGCCATCGCGCCGGGGCCCGACGGCGTGCGGTTAGCGAGCGGTCCAGCCACCGTCCACGTAGACCTCGGAGCCGGTCATGTATGAGGCGCCGTCGGAGGCGAGGAAGGTGATGACCGATGCGATCTCCTCGGGCCGAGCCAGCCGCCCCATCGGCGTCATCGCGAGGATCGCGTCCTCCATCGGCGTCCCCTTCGTCGCCTCGATCATCGGTGTCTCGACGAACGCCGGGTGAACCGAGTTCACCCGCACGCCGGTCGTCGCCCAGTGCAGCGCGGCGTTCTTCGTCATGAGCCGGACGGCGCCCTTGGACGCGTGATAGGCGATCGATGCACCGAAGCCGCCGACGGCGCCGAAGATGGAGCTGAGGGTGATGATCGAGCCTCGGCCATGCTCCCGCATTCGGCCGCCGACGACCTTCATCCCGAGCCAGACGCCGGTCTGGTTGATCGAGATGAGACGGTCCCAGTCCTCTCGCGTCTCCGCCTCGACGTCGGCGAAGGTGCCGATCCCGGCGTTGTTCACGAGGACGTCGATCGGGCCGAATGCCGCCTCGACGTCTTCGGCGACGGAGCCCCAGCCGGACTCGTCCGAGACGTCGAGATGGTGGTATGCCGCACGGTGCCCGCTCCGGGTCAGCTCGTCGGCAACGACGCGACCCTCGTCGTCGAGGACATCCGTGAGCGCCACCGCCGCACCGCTGCGCGCGAGATCCCGCGCAGCAGCCGCGCCGATCCCGCGGGCAGCCCCGGTCACGATCGCGACCTTGCCGCTCAGAACCTGTTCCATGGCGGGCACCTCGTTTCCATCAGATTCTTGGTGGGCGGTGTTGCGGCGGGCGAACCCGGGTCCGATT
Source organism: Candidatus Limnocylindrales bacterium (assembly GCA_035693145.1). GTDB lineage: Bacteria > Chloroflexota > Limnocylindria > Limnocylindrales > CSP1-4 > DASSHA01. Next base: position 2,509 of record DASSHA010000093.1, on the reverse strand, counting down.
GCGCGTCACACTCGGGCGACACCGTCAGGCCGTGGCGAGGGCGCTCGCGCCGAACGTCCGAGCGCCCACGAGGCGCGGTTCGGCCCATGACGCGCGCACGACCTCGTCCGACCGCTCACGGACGGGACCTCGGACGACCAGCACCGACGAGGTCGAATGGAGCAGCACGTTGCGCGCGACGCTGCCGAGGAACGCCCGGCTCACGCCAGTCCGCCCGTGGGTCCCGAGGACGACGATCGGGTCATTGCGTCCGGCGACGAGGCCGATGAGCACGTGGGCCGGATCGCCCTCGCAGACCTCAGTCTCCACGGTGAACCCGGCGTTCGCGAGGAGCCGCGTGGCCCGGCCGGCGAACCGCAGATGATCGGTGCGCGCCTTCTCGACCGACTGGGCGAACTTCTCGGGCGGCACGTCGTACATTCCATAGCCCATCCCGCCCAGCGGATCGACGACCCGGATAGGCGGGGGGACGACGCTGACCACCGTCGTCGGCCGATCCGCGAACAGCCGGAAGCCGGCCAGGTAGTCGATCGCGCAATCGGCCGTCTCCGAGCCGTCGACGCCGACCAGGAGGGAGCCGACGCGGTCGCCGCGGACGACGAGGACCGGGCACGGAGCGCGATCCGCGACCTCGGCCGAGACCGACCCGAGGACCATCGTCGAGATTGGGCCGAAGCCGCGACTCCCGACGACGACGAGGTCCGCGTGGAACCGATCGGCCTCGGCGACGATCGTCGTCGCCGGTCGGCCCAGCCGGACGTTCGCCCGGGCGCCGAAGCCCGCATCGGCGAGCTGCGAGGCGGCGGTCGTGGCTACCTCGAGCAGCTCGGTCCGGGCGTGGTCGAGCCCGCTGTGCGACGGGCCGAGCAGGCCGAATGCGGGAGCCGACCGGATGACCGAGAGCACCTCGAACGCGGTGTCGGACGGCCAGCCGGTGGAAACGACGAGGGCGCGAGCGTGATCGGCCTCCGCCGATCCATCCAGTGCCAGCAGGACACGCATGTTGAATCCTCCGTCACTCGACGCCGAACGACGCTCGCCGGCGCCGCTCGTCGAGCGAGCCGAGCAGGTTCGCCGGCGCGCTTCCGAGCGCCGCTCCGAGCTGCGCGGCCAGCGCATCGAGGGTCTGCTCAGTCAGGCGCGGGACGGCGCGGCCGAGCCACGTCCGCAGCCACTCCCGCTCGGCAGGCGTCAGGTCGCCGCGGACGTGGAAGGCTTCGACGAACGATTCGCAGATCGCCGAGGCGATCTGCTGGCGGCTGTAGGCGGTGGCCACCAGACGGCGGACGTCAGGTCGCCCGTTCGCGGGTGCGTCGATCATCGGCTTGGGTCCTCCGTGTCGGCCCAACGCTAGGAGTCGCGGACCGCAGCATGAAAGCGCCGGATGGCCCATCTGCAAGGGGCCATCCGGCGCGGACGCTGCCGATACGTTCGATGCCCTACCGGCCGCGCGGCGCCTCGTACCGCGAGACGTAGTCGCGTCCCGGGGCCTGCACATCGCGATCGTCGATCGACCAGTCGATCTCGGCGCGGACCCCGATGACCCCGGGCACGAGCGCGACGACTCGTTCCACGATCTCCGCCGTGGAGCGCCGCTCGACGTGGCCAGCCAGCCGTGCGACGCCGTCCTCGACGCCGACCTCGAAGTGGGCAGGGTCGAGCCAGAGCGCGCGACGGAGCACGTCCTCGCGGATGCTCTCGGCCAGCTCCGCATCCGAGCGGACGTAGCCCCGGATGAGGTCTGCCCGCGTGACGATCCCGACGAGCCTGCCGTCCTCGGTCACCGGCAGGCGGTTCACTCGCTGCCGAACCATGATCGCGGCGGCCTCGTCGGGCGTTTGATCGACCTCGATCGTGATCGCCGGGCCGGTCATCGCCTCGCCCGCGGACGAAGCTGCGACCTTCGCGAGCTGGCGGCGGGTCTGGGTCGAGTCGCCGAACAGGCTTGCCAGCGGACGCCGCCGGACCGCGGCCGCTCCTCGCTCCTTGATCAGGAAGTCGGCCTCGGAAACGACTCCGAGGACGCGGCCGTCGGGACCCACAACGGGCAGGCCGCTGATCGCGTGCTCGACGAGCAGACGAGCGACCTCCTTCAGCGGCGTCTCCGGTCGGGCCGTGACGACCGATCGGGTCATGACGTCGCGGACGATCGTCTTCACGGGGACCTCAACTCTCCTGTTTCCCGGGCCGAGCGGAACCGCGCACGACCCACCGACACGAGTCGCATGGCGGCCGCTGCCGGATCATCACACGCGCCATCCTTCCTGTCGCCTGACACGCCTTGGTCACGCGAGGCCTCGCTCGCGGGCCTCGGACCGGAGGCGGTCGCGGTGGTCCGGGTGGGCGATCGCGATGAGGGCCGCCGCGCGCTCGCGCAGGCTCCGCCCAAACAGCTCCGCGACCCCCCATTCGGTCACGACGGTGCGGACGTGGGCGCGCGTCGTCACGACGCCGGCCCCCGCTGCGATCTGTGGGCTGATCCGACTGAGCGAGCCGTCACCGGCCGTCG
>DASSHA010000092.1:0-12178 GCA_035693145.1 Candidatus Limnocylindrales bacterium | reverse complement strand
GGGGTACGGATAGGACTTCGGGTCGTCGCGGATCGTCACCCACTGCCACTCGCTGAACTCGTCCCAGTTCGCCGGCCCACCGAAGCGACTGCCGTTGCCCGACGCGCCCATCCCGCCGAACGGGATCGTCGCCTCGTCGTTCACGGTCTGGTAGTTGACGTGGACCATGCCGCTTCGCATCCGCTGGGCGATGGCCAGGCCGCGCGAGACCGAACGCGAATAGACGGCACCGGTGAGGCCGTACTCGGAGTCGTTCGCGAGGGCCAGCGCCTCGTCGTCCGTGTCGAACGTGACGATGGGCGCGACCGGCCCGAAGATCTCGTCCGTCCAGGCCGGGAGGCCGCGGGTGACATCGGCAAGGACGGTCGGGCGGTAGAAGAGGCCGTCGTGCGTGCCGCCCTCGACAAGCCGCGCGCCGCCGTCGATCGAGCGACGGACGATCCCGTCGACGCGCGCGAGCTGCTTCTCGTTGACGATCGGGCCGAGGTCGACGTCCTCGCGGAATGGGTCGCCGAGCCGGAGGCGCTTCGCCTTCTCCGCCAGCGCGTCGACGTAGTCGCCGGCCACGCTTCGGTGGACGATGTGCCGCCCGGTCGCGAAGCAGACCTGACCCTGGAACTGGAACGAGGCGTACGCGCCCGCCGAAGCCGCCGCGTCGAGGTCCGCATCCTCGAGCACGACGAACGCGTTGTTGCCGCCGAGCTCGAGGCTCACCCGCTTGAGCAGGCCGCCCGCGAGTGTGCCGACCCGCCGGCCGGCAGCGGTCGAGCCCGTGAACGAGACGCGCGTGACGTTCGGGTCGGTCACGATCGCCTCGCCGGTGTCGGCTCCGCCGGCGACGATCTGGAGGAGGCCTTCGGGCAGGCCGGCCGCGGTGAAGATCGCCGCGAACACCGCCCCGCCGCAGACGGGCGTCTGCGGGTCCGGCTTGAGAACGACCGCATTGCCGAGCGCCAGCGCCGGCGCGACGACGCGCATGCCGAGGACGCTCGGCGAGTTCCATGGGGTGATCGCGCCGATGACGCCTGCGGGGACTCGACGGAGCATCGAGAGCCGACCGGGCACGACCGTCGGGACGAGCTCGCCGTAGGGCTGCCACGGCATCGCCGATGCCGCGAGGAGCTCGCCGATCGTGAAGTTCTGCTCGTGGTGCATCTTGCCGTGGACGGCGCCGGTCTCCCGCTGCGTCCACGACCCGAACTCGTCTCGATGCGCCTCGTAGATCTCGGCCGCCCGGCGCAGGATCGCGGAACGCTCCTGGTACGGCGTCTCTGCCCAGGCGGGCTGCGCCGCGGCGGCCGCGGCGGCGGCTCGCGCGACGTCGTCCGGCGTGGACTGGGCGAGCGTCAGGAGGTGACGGCCACTCGCCGGCTCGCGGACCTCGTGCGCCTCGCCGGTTCCCGGACGCCAGTCGGCGAGGAAGGGGTCGAGCCAGCCGGCCGACGCTCGCGTGGTCTCAGGTGCGGTCGCTGCCATCACTGCCTCCTTGCGCCGTCGCGCTCGTCGCGGCCGGGGTCGCGCCCGTGAACCGCTCCGCGTACGTCTTCGGGACCCCTTTGTCCTCGGCGCGCCGCCCGGTCGCGGGGTCGCGCCAGATCGCGCCGCGAGCGAGGACGGCGTCGATCAGCCCTTCGTCCAGGTACTCGGGGAAGAGCCACGACTTGACCTCGATCGCCATCTGCCCCGGATACCCGATGAGCTCCCGGACGCGCCTGTCGGTGTAGTAGCCGGCCACGATCACGAGCTGGAGCGCGGCGAGGACCGCCGGGTCGTCCTGAGCGAGCGCATCGAGGCGCATCCGCGGTTCGTTGCCGAGCTCGCTTCGCAGGGCTGCGAGGAGTGGCTCGACCAGGTCGGGTCGGGCCTCGAGCACGAAGCGGAGGCGGTCGTCGGTCAGGACGTCCGCCGCCGATGGCATCCCGTGCGCGGCCGGGATGAAGTGATCGGCCAGCGCAGCGAGCCGGGCGCGAGCGGCGGCGTCGAGCAGTGCGAGCGGGCCGTTCGCGGACGCGGATGCGGCCGCGGGCGGTATCTGCGCGGTCACAGCGGCACCTGTTGCTCGAAGCGCGTCTCGACCATGTGCTCCGCGGCACGCAGCGCGATCGCGACGATCGTCGACGTCGGGTTCACGCCCGATGAGGTCACGAAGCACGAGCCGTCGACGACGTAGAGGTTCGGGACATCGTGGGATCGGTTCCAGCGGTCGAGGACGGACGTCTCCGGATCCTCGCCCATGCGCGCCGTTCCGAGCAGGTGCCAGCCCGAGTACCGCATCAGCCGGTCGACCTCGACCTTGAACGCGCCGGACTCGAGCATCGACTCCGTCGCCCGCTCGATGTGGAAGTCGAGCATGCGCCGGGCGTTGTCACCCATCGAGTAATGGACCTCGGGCGCGGGCACGCCGGATGAGTCCGTCACCGTCGACGAGAGCGTCACCCGGTTCGCCTCGTCCGGGAGGTCCTCGGCGAACAGCCCCCAGTTGGCGCCGTGGCCCAAGTGCGACTTGACGTGGAGGTGGTGATCCGGGCCCCAGATCTGCTCGCCGGCCCGGCTCGGGAGCGCGGTGTTGATCGGGCCGCCGGTCGGAGCGAGGCCCCAGCGTGCGCCGCGGACGAAGCCGCGGCGCTCGTCGGTTTCGTAGAACTCGAGCGATTCGATGAGATCGCCGAACTGGCCCTGCCAGCTCAGGAGCGGCTCCTCGAACAGGCCTGCGACGTTCGCGAACGGGTGCATCATCAGCCGCCTGCCGACGAGACCGGACGAGTTGGCGAGGCCGTCGGGATGCCGCGAGCTCCCGGACAGCAGCAACAGCCGCGGCGTCCCGATCGCGTTCCCCGCGAGCACGACGACCCTGGCCGGCTCGAAATGCTCGCCGCCGTCGGCGTCGATCCAGGTCGCGCCCGTCGCGAGGCCCTGAGCATTGGTCTCGATCCGCCGGACGCGGGCGTTCGTCACCAGCCGTGCCCCGCCGGCGATCGCCTTCGGCCAGTGGGTCTGGTCGGTCGAGGCCTTCGCGCCCTCGTTGCAGCCCGACTGGCAGGTACTCCGCTGGACACACGGCCGCCGGCCGTCGTACGGCGTCGAGTTGATCGAGTTGAACTCGGGCCACCAGTGCCAGCCGAGTCGGGCGTGGGCGCGGGCGACCTTCAGACCTCCGGCGCCGATCGGGAGCGGCGGCATCGGCGGCTCGGCCGTGTCCGAGGGATAGGCCGGGTCTCCGGCAAGCCCGGAGACGCCGAAGTCGCGGTCGGTCTGCCGGAAGTACGGCAGCAGCTCGAAGTAGTCGATCGGCCAGTCGTCGGCGATCCCGTCGAGCGAGCGGACACGGAAGTCGGAAGGCAGGGCGCGAGGCCAGGCGCCGGCGAAGATGAGCGTCGAGCCGCCGACGCCGTTGTACATGAGCGGCGAGACCGGCGAGTCCTCGACGATCGGGTAGTCCTCGGGGAGGCCACGGATGTTCGGGCTGGTCGCCCAGGTCTTGCGCTGCTGGAGCTCCCAGTCGAGCCGGACGCCCGGATAGTCGGCCCGGTCGTGCCAGCCGCCCTGCTCGAGGCAGACGACCGAGAAGCCGGCCTCGGTGAGCCGTTTCGCCACGACGGCGCCCGATGCGCCGGCCCCGACGATCAGGACATCAGCGGGTTCGCTGGCCATGGCTGCGTCCCTCCGGCGCGACGACGAAGTGGCGGGGAAGCGCGTCCTGACAGCCTATAGCAAACGTTCTCTATCGGGGCGCTCCGGCGTCTGCGTGGCCGACGCCTGGCGCCGGAGGCCGGACGGCGGCAGCCGCGTTCTTCCACCGATGCCATCCACGGCATCGCCGGTTGGCACGCATGCAGCGAAAGGCATCGGGGAAGGAAGGAGTCCGCCCGTCGCCGCCGCGACGACGCTCCGCATCATCCGGCCACGACTGCCGCGCGCTGCTCCTCCAGCAGCCCAACCTCGCGGAGCACGCCAGCGAGGTGCGCCCGCTCCTCCTCGGAGACCGGCAGCAGCGGCCGGCGGACATGTGCGGCGTCGAGCACGCCGAGGATCCGCAGGCACTCCTTCAGCCGAACTCGGTAGTCCCCGACGGGCGGCGCGAAGACCACGTCCGCGAGCCGCTGGACGCGCCGGCCGAGCGCCTTCGCCTCGTCGATCCGGCCCGCCTTCCAGGCGTCGATCATCGCGACCTGCTCGCCCGTCATGACGGCGCCGAAGCCGATGAGCGCGCCGGTGGCACCGAGCATGAACGACTCGAGGATGAAGTTGTCGTTGCCGGTCAGGAGCGTGATCGGCCGCGGCAGGTCGGCCAGCAGCCGGGCGACCTCGACGAACCGACGCGCGTCGAAGGACGCCTCCTTGATCGCGACGACGCCCTCGATCGAGGCCATCGCCCGGAGCGTGTCGGGCGCGTAGTTGAGGCCGGCGAGTGCGGGCTGGAGCTGGAAGAGGATGAGCGGCAGCCCCACGTCGGCGATCGCCTCGTGATAGCGGACCGGCACGCGCGGATCCAGCGGCTCTGACAGGTAGGCCGGGATCGGAAACACGAGGAGCGCGTCCGCGCCCGCGGCCTTGAAGTCGCGGGCCTGGCGAACGGCCGCGTCGGTCGACGGGCCGGCCAGGCCGGCGACGATCGGGATGTCCGTCACGTCGCGGACGATGCCGAGGACGCGGACCTTCTCGTCGTGCGTCAGGTGCGGCCCCTCGCCCGTGTCGACGTTGATCGCCAGGGCAACGGGTCCCTGGGCCGCGACCCAGCCGATGTACCGGCGAAGCGCGTCCTCGTCGATGCTTCCGTCCGCCTGCATCGGCAGGACGGTCGCGGGAATCAGTCCGTCGAGGTCGAGCGTCACGGTGGGACTCCTGCGGTTCGGGACGGGGAGGTCGATGGTATCCGCGCCTCGGCGGATCCCGAGAAACGTCGTCGAGGGGCGGCTTCGTCGATAATCGATCATCAACGTGCGCCACCGCAAACCGGCCGCAGGCACGGAGGAACCTTGCCGCAGCTCGACATCTTCAGCCTCGACGGACGCGTCGCCCTCGTCGCCGGCGGCAGCGGTGGCATCGGATCGGCACTCGCCGAGGCCCTCGCCGGCGCCGGGGCACGGGTCGCGGTCGCCGGTCGGCACCACGAGACCTGCGAGGCCTGCGTGGGGCGCATCGTCGCGGCCGGATCCGAGGGGCTGGCGATCACCGCCGACGCGACGAGCGAGGCCGATGCCGAGCGGATGGTCGCCGAGACCGTCGAGCGGTTCGGTCGCATCGACATCGTCGTCAACGCCGTCGGCGGCGGGGCCGGCAAGGTGCTCCACCCGGCGGAGGAGTACCCGCGCTCCGACTGGGACTGGATCATGGAGCTCAACGTCCGGAGCACGATCCTGCCGACCCAGGCGGCCGTCCGAGCGATGATCGCGGCCGGTCATGGCGGCGCGATCGTCAACCTCTCGTCGGTCCGCGCGAACCTCGGCATCAATGCCGGCTACTCGGCCTACGTCGCGGCCAAGGGGGCGATCAGCTCACTGACCCGTCAGTGGGCGACCGAATGGGCGAAGCACGGCATCCGGGTGAACGCGATCATGCCGACGTTCGTCGACACCCCGCAGGTCGCGTCGCTCCTCGCGGACCCGGCGTTCAAGGCAGGGATCGTGAGCCGGATCCCGATCGGTCGCGTCGGCGAGACGCGTGACCTCGTCGGCCCGGTCATCTTCCTCTGCTCCGATGCCGCCTCGTTCGTGACCGGGCAGGTGCTCGGCATCGACGGCGGCCTCACTGCCACGCAATGAGTCCTCGCGCCGAGGGCTGGCACCGCCTGACCTCGGCGCTCGGAGAGCGCGAGTCCAGACAACGTTGAGGGTGCCAACATGACCGCCGCCACGCAGCTCGAGCTCGAGCAGGTCACGCCGAACGTCTTCACGACGACGAAGCTCCGCGGCTGCAACCCGAGCTTCGTCGTCACGTCGGGCGGCGTCGTCTGCATCGACACCCCGCAGCTGCCGACGAAGGCGGTCGCGATGCGCGAGGCCGCTGAGTCGCACGGGCCGATCCGTTACCTCGTCAACACCGAGAACCACGTCGACCACATCTTCGGCAACTGGTGGTACCGCGGCGCCGGCGAGGTGGTGAACCACCAGGCCCTCTACGACATCTTCATGGACCCGAAGGCCGCGCTGGACCCGTTCGCCTACGCGCTCGAGGCGATCCCGACCGACGACCCCGATGCGGCCCCGCTCATCCCCGATCGCGACGACTACTACGCGAGCCTTCCGCGCGGGACCGTCGTCTTCACGGGCGACCTGACGCTCCGCGTCGGTGATCACACGTTCCACTGCCTCTGGACTCCCGGCCACACCCCGGGGCAGCTGGCGGTCCACGTGCCCGAGGAGCGGCTCGTCTTTACCGGCGACACGATCTTTTCGGGCGTCCAGACGTGGCTGATGACGTCGAACGTGGACCAGTGGCTCGAGGCGCTGGAACGGATCCGCGAGCTCGACGTGGATCACGTGGTCCCCGGGCACGGGCCTGTCGTGACGCTCGACTACGTGAAGACCCAGCGGGCCGTGCTGCTCGCCTGGAAGTCGGCCGTGGCGGATGCGGTGGCGAAGGGCTGGTCGCGCGAGGAGACGATCGCCCGCGTCCGCTTCGACGACGCCTTCGGCCCGGTCGACGTCGGGCAGGCCTACATGATGGATCACATCCAGAACCAGAACGCCGCCTCGCTCTGGGACAAGCTCACGGCCACCGGGTACTCGCGGGGGCGGTAGCGCGCCCGACCCGGTGGCGCTTCGTCTCGGGTCGACCCCGGCGCAACCATCGCTTCCCGTTTCGCGGGAACATTGACGAACGAACCGCCGAACCGGCGCCTCCGCTCGCTCGATCGCCCGTTTGCCGGGAAGAATCGACCGAATTCGACCCACCCCGGGGCGTCGCTCCGGTGCTGCGCCGTCGTTGCTCCCCTTTGCCGGGAGCGTGTGGGCTCAGCCGGACGATCGTGGCTCCCGCGAGCGATGCGTGGCGGTCTCCGCCATCGCGTCCGCCAGGGCCAGGTCATCTGCCGACCCGGCTCGCAGGCCTTCGATGACGCCGGCGACGTCGGCCTCGCTCCGGTTCTGGCTCAGCTTCCACTTGGCCTCGAGGCGGTCGATCTCGACCTCGACGCCGACGATCGCGCGGAGCTGGCCGGCGAGGTACGGCTCGGGCGCGTCCGAGACCGACCACGGCTCAGCGCGGCCGGCCTCGTGCGCCTCGGTCAGCCGCTCGACGAGTCCGCGGACCCACGCGGAATCGTCGTGCACCCGGAGCGTTCCGTGGACGGCGACGAGGATGTAGTTCCAGGTCGGTACGACCCGGCCGTGCTCGCGCTTCGTCGCGTACCAGGTCGGGCTGACGTAGCCGTCGGGGCCGTGGACCAGCACGAGCGCCTCCCGGCCGTCCGCGCCGCGCCACTGCGCATTCGGTCGGGCGAGGTGGCCGAGCAGTGCGCCGTTCGTCCCGACCGTTCGGTCGTAGAGGAACGGGATCATCGAGACCGTCAGCCCGTCGTCGCCGGCCGTGACCAGATCGCCGGCGCGCGTCTGCGTCAACAGCGCCGTCACCGCTTCTTCGCTCGGCGCGAGGTTCGGCGGCGGGATGTACATCGCCCGAAGCCTAGCTAGCGGAACGGTCGGCGTCTGTCATGGTCCGCTTCGTCGAAGGCCGCGCGCCGAAGCGAGCGGCCCTGCATGCGGCTCGGAGAAGGCGGTCTCCGCCGAACTACGTGAGTACGGCCACCGCGTCGGTGTCGACCACGAGCTCGGAGGGTGATCCGGTCGGCGGCATCGTGAGGTCGATCCCGTGGATCTCCTTGGCCCGCGCGGTGAACCACCTTGTGAACTCGTCGACTCGCCCGTCACGCGCGGCCCGCTTCCGACTCTGCTTCGCGCGTGCGGCCGGCGAGGCGGATGAGGTCCTCGTGGAGCTCGAACCAGACGCCGTGGTAGCTGTCGACGCGGGGTGAGGCGACGTAGCGGGCGTCGCCGGCGCGCGCGGCCTCGAGGGCACGGCCGAGCCGGGAGCCGTAGGCCGCCAGCCGGGACGGGCCGCCGGACGTGGAGGCCAGCCACGCGACGACGTCCTCGTGCAGGGCGGCGAGCCGGTCGAGGACCGAGGCGTCGTAGGCGCCGTCCGAATGGTCGTTGAGCACCTGCGCAGCCGGATCGCGGAGCTGCCAGGCGGTGACCAGCTCCTTCATGCGCGCGTCGAGGGCGAGGAAGGCGTCCAGAGCCGCCGAGGCGTTCGCCTCGCCCCAGGCCGTTCGGTCGGCCGCGATGAGCTCGGCCGCTCGGGCGCCGCCGGCCTCGGAAGTCCGGTAGGCGCCGGCGGACGACGCGACGAGGCTGTCCGCGACCAGCCCGGCGACAACGGATTCGACCGCATCGGGCGTCGAGAGGACGGAATCGGCGAGCGATGAAGGCGTCGCGAAGCCCTTGATCGCGATCCCGACGAGGCAGGCGTCCGGCGAAACGGCGGCGGCGCCCGTAGCGACCGCTGCCGGCGAGGGCGCGGATCCTTGCGCCGGTTCGGAGACCTCGATCCGGAGCTCCCGCGCCCACTCGAGCAGTGTCGCGGCCTCCGGCGCAATCTCGCTCGAGCCGGCGACCTCGCCCTCGAAGACCTCGCCGGTCGCGCCGTCGATCGTGAGGACGTCGCCAGCCCGAAAGGTTCGGCCGCCGAGCGACACCGACCCATCGCGGACTTCGAGCCCCGACGCGCCGACCACCGCCGGAATCCCCCAACCGCGCGCCACCACCGCCGCGTGACTGGCCAGCCCGCCGCGAGCGGTGAGGACACCCGCGGCACGCGCCATCCCGGGCACGTCCTCGGGAGAGGTCTCCGCACGAACGAGGATCGGCGGCCGACCGGCCTCCGTCGACGCGATCGCCCCCGCCGCCGACGTCGCGATCGGGCCGGACGCGACCCCCGGGGACGCCGCCAACCCGACGACGAGCGGCGCGCGGCCATCGCGAGCGAGCGTGACGACCCGAGGCGGGTCGGCCAGGATCGGCAGCACACGTCGCACCGCCTCCTCGCGCGTCAGCGGGAAGTCCGGATCCTCGGCCATCTCCCGCGCGATCCGCAGCGCCGCCTGCGGGCTCCGCTTGCCGACCCGGACCTGGAGCATCCAGAGCCGGCCGGCCTCGATCGTGAACTCGATGTCGCAGAGGTCGCGATACCAGCGCTCGAGCGCCGCCGCGTGCTCCCGGAGCTCCGAAGCCACCGCCGGGAGTCGCTCGTCGAGGGCCGCGATGGGCTCGGTCGCGTGCGTGCCCGCGACGACGTCCTCACCCTGGGCCTCGAAGAGCACGTCCCCGAACAGCACGTTCTCGCCCGTCGCCGGGTTGCGGGTGAAGACGACGCCTGTCCCCGACGTCGGGCCGCGGTTGCCGAAGACCATCGCCTGGACCGTTACCGCCGTGCCGAGGTCGTCGGCGATCCCCTCCTTCGCGCGGTACGCACGCGCGCGCGGGCTGTTCCACGAGCCGAAGACGGCCTCGACCGCGAGCCGCAGCTGCTGCCATGGGTCGGCCGGGACGTCGTGGACGCCGACGATCGACCGGAACATCCCCTCGAATCGCTCGCGACAGCGGATCGCGAACTCGTCGTCGCCCGAGGCCCGCGCAAGCCCGACGCACGTCTCGGCGTTGAGCCCGAGGTCGAGGATCGTGTCCATCATCCCGGGCATCGAAACGGGCGCACCCGACCGAACCGACACGAGCAGCGGGTCCGACGGATCGCCGAACCGCCTGCCGACGGCCTCCTCCAGCTCGCGCATCCGCTCGTGCAGCTCGTCCGCGAGCCCGGACGGCCAGCCGTCGACGAGGAACGTCCGGCAGGCCGAGGTCGTGACGACGAACCCCGGAGGCACGGGCAGCCCGAGCTCCCGGGCCATGACGCCGAGGTTCGCGGCTTTGCCGCCGACGAGCCCCGTCGCGTCTGCGAGCGAACCCGAATGGGGATGGTCGAGGCGGTAGGTGTGGCTCATCGCGCGACCGGTTCGGGCCCCCCGGGCACGCCTTGCGCCGCCTCGGCGCGCTCCTGGAGCGCCCGCCAGACCCGTTCGGGCGTGAGCGGCAGGTCACGAATGACGACGCCCGTCGCCTGGCGGACGGCGCTCGCCACGGCTGGTGCGACGCACAGCAGCGCACCCTCGCTCATGCCCTTCGCGCCGTACGGGCCCGGGCCGTCGCCGTTCTCGACGATCTCGCTCTCCATCCGCTTCGGGAGGTCCATCGAGGTCGGAATCCGGTAGTCGATCGCGCCGAGGTTGCGGATCCGCCCGGCGTCGTCGAAGAGGTAGTGCTCCATGAGCGTGTGGCCGAGACCCATGATCGCCGCGCCCTCGTCCTGGCCGCGGACCTGGCTCGGGTTGAGCGCCCTGCCGACGTCGGACGCGGTGACGTGCCGCTCCACCGTCACGTCGCCGGTCCCGGTGTCGACGGAGACCTCCACCGCGGTGCAGTTGAACTCGTAGAACGCCGCTGTCCCGCCGAGTGGGTGGTCGGGGTCGGCGTGCTTGCGCATCTCGCCGAGGCCGATGACCTCGCCGCCGAGCGGCCCGAGCCCGCGGACGAGCACGTCCCGGATCCCGAGGACGCGGGGCATCGAACCGCCGATCCGGACCCCGCCGCGGTCGACCTCGATGTCCGCCTCGGCGACGCCCTCGAGCCGCGCCGCCATCGTCCGGAGCTTCGCCTGCACGTCGCGACAGGCGTTGAGCACGGCGTTTCCCATGAGCACCGACGAGCGGCTCGCCGATGTCTGCTGGTCGTACGGCACGACGGCCGTGTCGCCCATGACGACGGTCACCCATTCGACCGGAGCACCGAGCTCCTGGGCCGCGATCTGGGCGAAGATCGTCCGCGCACCCTGGCCCATGTCCGACGTCCCGGCGTAGACGACGACGCTCCCGTCGGCGAGGAGGCGAACGGTCGAGTAGGAGAGCCCGGTCGTCGGACCCTCCTTGAGCCCGACGGCGATGCCACGACCGCGACCGGCCGGAACCGGCGTCCCCCAGCCGATCCGGCGGGCGACACGCTCGACGGCATCCGCCCAATCGCCGTCGGCCGGCGTGTCGCCGGGGATGAACTTGTCGCCGCGGCGGGCGAGGTTCCGGAGGCGAAGCTCGAGCGGGTCGAGCCCGAGCTCGCGTGCCGCTTCGTCCATGTTCGATTCGACCGCCCAGATCTGCTGCGGGTTGCCGAAGCCGCGGAAGGCGGTCGAGGGGACGGTGTGCGACAGGACGCTCCGGGCGACGATCCGGACCGCCGGCACGTTGTACGGGCCGACGGACGTGTAGCTGCCCTTCGCGACGACGCGGTCGGCGATGTCGGCGTACGCCCCGATCAGGTAGTCCGCCTCGACGTCGCGAAAGACGAGGGTGCCGTCGCGGCGGAACCCGGATCGGACGCGGACCTGGGACGCCGCGCGACGGACCGCCTGGAACGTCTCCTCGAGGCTGAGCACGAGCCGGACCGGCCGACCGAGCCGGAGGGCCATGAACGCGAGGAGCGGCTCGTACTTCGCGTGCTGCTTGCCGCCGAACGCGCCGCCCGGGTCGGGCGCGAAGACGCGGACCTTCGAGAGCGGCAGCCCGAGGAGCGACGCGACGACGCGCTGGAGCCAGTAGGGGTGCTGGATCGAGCTCCAGATCGCCACGCCGTCGCCGTCCGGCGCGGCGACGAACGCGTGCGGCTCGATCGCGAACTGGGTGACCATCGGGAAGTCGTACGAGCCCTCGACGACGAGATCCGCGTCGCGCTCGGCAGCGTCCAGGTCGCCCCAGCCGTAGCGGTGCTCGCGGAGCACGTTCGTGCGGGCGAGCGGGTCGCCGGGCCGGAGCGATGGGTCCTGGACGAGCGGCGCATCCGGCGCGAGCGCGGCCGCGATCGACGCGACGGCGGGGAGTGGCTCGTGCTCGACGACGACGAGGCGCGCGCCCTCCTCGGCGGCGTCGCGGGTCTCGGCCGCGACCGCCGCGACCGGATCGCCGTGGTACTTCGTCTCGCCGGTGGCGAGCACCGGCCGGTCGCGGAACTGGGGTCCGAACCGCGGCATCGGCACGGGCAGGTCGTCGGCCGTGATGACGGCGCGGACGCCGGGTGCTCGAAGGGCGCCGCTCGCGTCGATGCGGCCGATCCGGGCACGCGCGGTGTCGACGGTGGCG
>DASSHA010000091.1:0-18035 GCA_035693145.1 Candidatus Limnocylindrales bacterium | reverse complement strand
CCGGGCGCGGAGTGCCGCCGCGGCGCCCCACAGTCGTGCCCCGTCGAGCGGGTCCTCGCCACCCGCGAGGGCGGCGGTCACGTCGAGGGCGAGAGCGACAACTCCGAGCGCGCGGATCCGCGTCGCGAGCCTGACCGACTCGGTCGCCTGTCGCCACGCGTCCGCGATCCGTCCCTCGTCGCGCGCGATGAGCGCCAGGTCCGCGAGCGCGTCCGCGGTCTCCACGCGGTCGCCGTGCTCGCGCGAGAGCGCGAGGGCCTCCTCGATCGCCGCGCGAGCGTCGGCGAGCCGGCCCTGCTCCAGCCGAATGAGTCCGAGGTTGTGGATCGTCGCGGCCTGGCGGAGCCGGTCGCCGAGGCGGCGGCGGGTCGCGACCGCGCGCTCCAGGCGTTCGGCCCCGCGCTCGATCTCGCCGAGGTCGCGGTCGACCAGCGCAAGGTTCGCGAGGCAGACGGCGACGCCCGACTCGTCGCCGAGCCGCTCGCGGATCGCCAGCCCTTCCTCGAGCGCGTCCGCCGCGGGCCGGAGCTCGCCGCCGAAATGCCGGATGCCGCCGACCGTGTTGAGCGAGGCCGCCGTCTCCAGATCGTCGCCGAGCTCGCGCCGGATGGCGAGGCCCAGCTCGGCCTCCTCGATCGCGTCGGACATCCGGCCGGCATCGAAGAGGACGAGCGCAAGGAGGTTGTGTGCGCGAGCCTCGTGGCGGCGGTCGCCGAGCTCGGCACGGATCACGATCGCCTCGCGCAGCAGCTCGTGGGCCCGACCGAAATCGCCCTGGCGATACGCGAGCGACGCGTCGGCGTACATCGCGGCGGCGCGCACGCCAGACCGCGAGCCGACCGTCCGCCGGAGTGCGAGCTCGATCCGAAGCCGCCCGTCGGCGAGCCGGCCGCGCACCCGCCACCACTCCCCGAGCGCAGCCGCGATCCGGAGCACGACGTCGTCGCCGCCACGCGCAGCCGCGCGATCGAACGCGACCTCGGCCTCGGGCGCGAGACGATCGAGTCCCGCGAGGGCCGATGGGTCGACGAGCGGGACGAGCCGCTCGTCGAGCGCCTCGGCACGCTCGAGGACCTCGTGCGCGTGCGCCCATTCCGCGGTCGCGGTCTCGCCCTCCGCCTCCAGCCTCGATCGGCCGTGCGCACGGACGGTCTCGAGCATCGACGGTGGCGCGTCACCACCGTCCGAGCGATCCGGACGCTTGAGCAGGCTCGCGTCGACGAGCTCCGCGATCGCGGCATCGATCTCCCCGGGCGGCGAGACGAGGCCGAGGAGCACACCGCGCTCTACGATGCCGCGGGCGAGGTCGGGCTCGATCGGCCCGACGAGGACGGCGAGGCGGCGGTAGAGCACGCGGGCGGCCGGAGAGACGAGGTCGAGGCTCCGATCGAGGGCGGCCGCGAGCGGATCCAGCACCGACGCCGCCACGGGGCCGGCCGGTCCCGACCCGGGGTCGGCCGGCGCCGCAAGCCGCTCGAGGAGCTGGCGCGGACCCACGCGCCGGAGCGCCGCACCGGCAAGCTCGAGCGCGAGCGGGAGGCCGTCGAGCCGGCGGGCGACATCCCCGAGCGCGGCGGCGTTCGCGTCGGTCACCCCGACCGACGCCTCCGACCGGGACGCGTGGGCGACGAGGAGCCGGACGGCCGGGGACGCGGCGACGTCGGCCGGCGTCGCCCCGGGCGCGGGCAGCGGAAGCGGTCCGACCTCGACGGTCCGTTCGCCCGTCGCCCGGAGCGGCCGCCGGCTCGTCGCGAGGATCACGACGCTGCGCAGCGACGTACGGAGCTCCTCGAGGAGGCCGACGTCCGGCACGAGGCGCAGTACCGCGTCCAGGACGAGCAGCGTCGGTCGTCCGGGTGCGGGACGTTTCTCGCCGACCACCTCGGCCAGGGCGGCGAGTGGCGTTCGGCCGGGTGCGTCCGGGATGCCGAGCGCGGCCGCGACGACGGACGGGACGCGCGTGGGGTCCTCGACGGCGCCGAGAGCGACCCAGGCGACGCGGCCATCGCGCCGTTCGAGCTCGAGTCGGGCGATCGCCTCCGCGAGACGCGTCTTGCCCGCTCCCGCGGGGCCGACGAGGGTGACGAGGACGGCCGCGCCTGACCCGCCCCCACCGTCTGCCTCGCCCGCCTCGCCGGCCGTGAGGAGGCGGCGGATCATCTCGAGCTCGTCGTCGCGACCGACGAGTTCGTCCGCTGGGGCCGGCGGCGCGGCCGATGGCCAGCGCGGTCGGAAATCAGCGTCGGTCGTGAGCACGGGTCGGCTCAGGCCGGAACGGCCATCGCTTCTGTTCGCCGGCGCGCCTTGTCGCGCATCGGCAGCCCGCTGCCGGCGTAGCGCTCGGCGACGATCTCGGCGAGGATCGCGAGCGCGGTCTCGGCCGGGCTGCGACCGCCGAGGTCGAGGCCGATCGGCCCACGCAGACGCTCGAGCTCCTCGTCGGTCAGTCCCGCCTCGCGGAGGCGCGCCATGCGATCGGCCTGGGTCTTGCGCGAGCCGACGGCGCCGACATAGCGGCAGCCGCGCCGGATCGCCTCGACGATTGCGGGCTCGTCGAACTTCACGTCGTGGCTCAGGACCGCGACCGCGTCGGCCGGCCCGAGTCGGATGTCGTCGGCGACCTCGTCCGGCCAGCCCACGACGAGGCGGTCGACCGCGTCCGGGGGGAAGCGCTCGGCCGTGGCGAACGCGGGTCGGCCGTCGACGACGACGACTTCGTATCCGAGCTCGCGGGCGAGGCGGACGAGCGATCGTGCGACCTCGACCGCACCGACGACGACGAGTCGCGGCTGGCGAGGAAACGCCTCGACGAACAGCTGCCGGTCGCCGATCGTGACCGTGCGCGACATCCCACGAAGGAGCGCCTCGCGCGCGGCTCCCACGAGCGCCCGATCGTCTTCCGGCGACCCGAGCGACCCGTCGAGCGTTCCGTCCTCGTGGACGACGAGCTTCGGTGCCGGAGGCGCGCCGTTGCCCGGCTCGTGTGGGCCGAACTCGGCGGGTGGCGAATCGCCCGGCAGCGGCGTCACGACGACGACGCCCTCGGACCGTTCGTCCGGAGCGCGAGCGCCCTCCTCGACGGCGTCGGCCACGATCGGCTCGACGAGCACGTCGATCGTGCCACCACACGCGAGCCCGACGTCCCACGCCTGCTCGTCGCTGATCCCGTAGCGCACGACGCGAGCGCGGCCCGAGGCGCGCGCCTGCTCGATCTCCTCGAACGCGGCACCCTCGACGCATCCGCCGCTGACGGAACCCGCGAGCCGGCCGTCCGCTGTTGCGAGCATGACGGCGCCCTCCGGTCGCGGCGCCGAGCCGAACGTTCGAACGACGACGGCACGACCGACGGGGACACCCTCGGCCCGCCACGTCCCCAACGCGTCGAGCACCTCACGCATGGGTCGACTCTACCCCGCCGACCGGGATTTCAGTCCAGCGGCCGGGCCACGCTGGCATCCGACTCGGGGAGCCGGAGCGGCCGCGCCGCCGCGTCGGCCGGTCGTGCCGCCGCGAGCGCCGCGTGGTATGGCACGGCCTCGGCCGCCGCCGCGCCGACGCCACCGGTTCGGGCGACTCGCGCCGCGCTTCCCGGGGCGCGCATCCCCGCGAGGATCTCGCCGAGCCGCTCGAGCGAGGCAATCGTTCCGGCGGCGAGGAAGTCGTCGATGAACGGATAGGCGGCGGCCATCCCCGCGGCGAGGGGACGATAGCCGGGGGTCCCGGCCAGCGGATTGAGCCAGATGAGCCGGTGGCAGCTCCTCCGGAGCCGAGCGGTTTCCACGCCGACGAGCTTCGGATCGCCGCGATCCCAACCGTCCGACACCACGATGACGATCCCCGAAGAGCGGAGCGTCCGCCGTGCCCAGCGGAGGTTGAACTCGCGGAACGACTCGCCGATCCGCGTCCCGCCGGCCCAGTCGGCCACCGAATCCGCGACCCTCGCGAGGGCCCGATCGCGGTCGCGATCGCGGAGCAACCGCGTGACGCGCGTCAGACGGGTCCCGAAGACGAACGATTCGGTCCGCACGGCGGAGGCCGCCGACAACGCCTGGATGAACCTGAGGAGCAGCCGCGAGTGTCGCTCCATCGAGCCCGAGATGTCGCACAGGACGACGAGCGGCCGCGGCCGCGTCGTGGGCCGTTGCCACTCCCAGTCGTAGAGCTCCCCGCCGGTACCGAGGTTGCGCCGGAACATCGCCCGAGGCGCCAGCCGGGTGCCGTGGTGGTGGAGCTCGTAACGGCGCGTCCGGCGGCGCTCGAGGCGCGGCGTGAGCAGGTCCACCAGTCGCTCGGCATCGCGGAGCTCGGCCGGCGTCATTCGATCGAACTCGCGCTGCCGGAGCACCTCGCCGCGGCTGTACGCGTCGGGGGCGACGATGACGCGGTCCAGCGGGGCCTCGTCGAGATCGTCGTCCCCGCCGGGAATCGGCATCCCCCTCGGGTCGATCTCGGTCGCGACGCGCTCGTCACCGGGGACGGGCGCGGCGTCGCCCTCCGCGGCGTGCGCTGACGCCGCATCCTCGACCTCGACCTCGGCAGGCGGTGGGGACGGCCGTAGGCGACGACGCTGCCGCCACCAGCGGTCGAAGACCCGGTCGTACGTTTGACGGTCGTCGCGACGGCGGACGAACACCGCCGCCCCGGCGGCGCGGACGTCGGCGCGATCGGTCAGGTCGACGAGCGTGAGCGCGCGGGCGAAGTCGACCTCGGAGGCGAGGTCGATCTGGAGCCCGGCCGACCGAAGCGCCCGACCGAACCCGACCGCCTGTGCGAGCAGCCGCCGACCGTCGACCCGCTCGCCGCTGAACGGGACCTCCGCCATCCGCCCGTCGCCGGCCATCACGCGCCGGCGGCGACCTCCGCGAGATAGCCGCGACCCGTCGCCCCGCGCACCTGGCGGACGTCCTCCTCGTACTTGAGGACGACGCCGAGCGTCGCATCGACGACGTCGGGCGTCAGCTCCGGCTCGCCGAGCGCGAGCAGCGCGGACGCCCAGTCGATCGTCTCGGCGATCCCGGGGACCTTCGTGAGGTCGGTCTCGCGAAGTCGCTGGACGAAGCCGACGACCTCACGCGCGAGCCGCTCCGGAGCGTTCGGCACCCGCGCAAGGACGATCTCGAACTCCTTCTGCGCGTTCGGGTAGTCGATCCAGTGGTAGAGGCAGCGGCGCTTCAGCGCGTCGTGGACCTCGCGGGTCCGATTGCTGGTCAGCACGACGCGCGGCGGGTGCTCGGCCCGGATCGTGCCGACCTCCGGGACGGTGACCTGGAAGTCGGACAGGATCTCGAGCAGGTACGCCTCGAACTCCTCGTCGGCGCGGTCGATCTCGTCGATCAGCAGGACCGGCGGGCGGCCCGAGGCGTCGGGCTCGAGCGCCTGGAGGAGTGGCCGCTTGATGAGGAATTCGGCGCCGAAGATGTCGTGAGCCTTGGCGCGGTCCGCCTCGCCGCGCGCCTCGAGCAGCCGGATCTCGAGCATCTGGCGCGGGTAGTTCCACTCGTAGACGGCCGTGTTGACGTCGAGCCCTTCGTAGCACTGGAGGCGGATGAGCCGCGTGTCGAGCGCGCCCGCGAGCACCTTCGCGAGCTCGGTCTTGCCGACGCCGGCCTCGCCCTCGAGGAGGAGCGGCCGCTTCAGGGCGAGCGCGAGATAGACGGTCGTCGCAAGCGAGCGATCGGCGAGGTAGCTCCGGTCCCGAAACGCGCCGACGACGGCATCGGGCGAGCTGAGGTCGGCCGCAGCGGGCACTGGCAGGTCCACGTACCGAATCTACCCGCTCGCGCCGGACCGGCTGTGCAGGGCCGGGCGCACAGCGCGGAAACGACGTGGTGACACGCGAATGGAATCGTTTACACTCCGCGCTCGACCAGCGGGCGAAGCCGCTGACGCACCCGACATCTCGCCTCCCGTCACCCGCCCGGAGACCCCGCTCCGGACTGCTCGAGGGCGTCGATGACAGCCGATCGTTCGCATGAAATGCAGGCGGCGCACCAAGCGCACGGGTCGCACGGCGATGCCCGTAGACGGCTGCGCGTCGCGCTCTTCGGCGCCGGCCTCGTCGGCCAGGCAAGCCATGCGCCGACGCTGTGGGACGATCGCGACCGCTGGGACTTCGTCGCCGTCGCGGACCCGTCGCGGACCGTCCGCGAGGCGATCGCCGAGCGCTACGGCGTGCCGAACGCCTGTGCGAGCCTCGACGAGGCGCTTGCGCTCGGCCTGGATGCGGTCGTCATCGCGGTCCCGGACCCCGCCCACACGGCGGCGGTCCTGACCGCGCTGGCCGCCGGCTGCCACGTCTTCTGCGAGAAGCCGCTCGCGATCAGCGTCGCGGAGTGCGACGAGATCCTCGCCAGCCGCGGCGACCGGGTCGTCCAGGTCGGCTACATGAAGCTGTTCGACCCCGCGGTGGAACGGCTCGTCGAACGGCTGGACGGATCGGAGATCGTCTACCTGTCGGTCGAGGTCAACGATCCCGACCAGGCGCCGTTCGTCGATCACCTCGGCATGGTCGTCGGCCGCGACGTGTCGCGGGAGCTCATCGAGGCGACGGGAAACCGACACCGCGACGCGGTCCGCGAGGCGCTGGGCCACGAGCCCGACGCCGCCCAGTCGCGCGCCTTCGATGCCTACCTGAGCTCACTGGTCCACGACGTCAGCCTCGCTCACCACCTCCTCGGTTCCGTCGGCATCCACGCGCCGCTGCCGCTCGCCGACGCCGCCTACTTCGACGCCGGCCGCGGGGTCAGCCTCGACTGGGTCCTGCCGGCCGACGGTCGCGCCCATCTCGAGCATCTCAACCTTCCCGGCGTCAGCGACTACCGCGAACGCGTCACCGTCGCCTGCCGCGACCGGATCCTGGAGCTCACGTTTCCGTCCCCGTATCTCCGCCACTTCCCGACGCGGCTCGTGGAGCGGCGGTCGGACGGCGGCGTCGCCGGTCTCGAGACGATCGAGCGACGCGTCTCGTACGAGGAGTCGTTCCGGAACGAGCTGCGGGCGTTCCATGCCGCGATCACGACAGGCGCTCCGGTCCGGGCGACGGTCGAGGCCGCCCGCGACGACGTCGTGGCGCTCCTCGACGCCTTCCGGCTCGCCGCGAGCCGGCGGTTGCCGGAGTCGGCCTGACCGCGGATGGCCGAGATCCAGCTGTCGAGCGTGGAGAAGCAGTTCGGCACGGTTCGCGTCCTCGAATCGCTGGACCTCACGATCCGCGACGGCGAGTTCGTCGTCCTGCTCGGCCCGTCGGGCTGCGGCAAGACGACGGCGCTCCGGATCGTCGCCGGGCTCGAAAAGCCGACCACCGGCCGTGTCCTCATCGGCGGCCGCGACGTCACGAACCTCACGCCGCGCGAGCGCGACGTCGCGATGGTCTTCCAGAGCTACGCGCTCTACCCGCACCTTTCGATCGAGGACAACATCGGCTACCCGCTCCGGATCCGCGGCGTCCCCAAGCGTGAGCGGGCGGAGACCGTCGCGCGGGTGGCCGAATCGCTCGAGGTCGCCCACCTCCTCAAGCGCAAGCCGCGCGAGCTGTCGGGCGGTCAACGGCAGCGGATCGCCCTGGCGCGCGCCATCATCCGCGACCCGGCGGCGTTCCTCATGGACGAGCCGCTGTCGAACCTCGACGCGAAGCTGCGGATCGGGATGCGCGGCGAGATCCGCCGCCTCCAGCAGCGGCTCGGCGCGACGACCGTCTACGTCACGCACGACCAGGCGGAGGCGCTGACGATGGCCGATCGCGTCTGCCTCATCAGCGACGGCGTCATCCAGCAGTACGCGCCGCCGCAGGAGATCTTCGATCGGCCGGCGAACCGGTTCGTCGCGAGCTTCGTCGGCAGCCCGCCGATGAACGTGCTCGAGCTCGGGCTCGATCCCGAGCGCCGTTCGATGGTCGTCGCCGGGACGGCCATCCCGCTCGGCGATCGATACGAGGCGTGCGCGGCCGCGGGCGTCGATCGCTTCGGCGTCCGTGCCCGCGATCTGCAGCTCGCGCGACCCGGGTCTCCGGGAACGCTGCCGGCGACGGTCTACGTCGTCGAGCCGATGGGCGACGAGGTCGATGTGGAGGTGCTTATCGGGGACTCGCGCGTCACTGTCCGGGCAGACCGTGGGTGGACGGCCCCGCTCGGCGCACCGGTCGGCGTTCTCGTCGACCCGTCGAAGGCCTGCTTCTTCGATGGAAGCGGGGCCACGGCCGTCCATCGGGTCGGCGAACCGCCGACCATCCCCTGGGGAGGAGCGACCTCATGAGCGAGGACAACATCCTGCGTCGACCCATCTCGCGGCGCGACCTGCTGAAGCTCGGGGCGGCCATCGGCGGTGCCGGCGCCTCGGCGGCCTTCCTCGCCGCCTGCGGCGCGACCGGCACGTCGAGCGCGCCGTCGGCGTCGGCGGCCCCGTCGACCGCACCCGCAAGCTCGGCAGCCGCGAGCGCGAGCGCGGCGCCATCGACCGGCGGCAAGCTCGTCATCGGCGCGTTCGAGGACGGAGCCCTCACCCCGTTCAAGGGCACGATCATCCCGATGTTCCAGCAGGCCACCGGGATCGAGGTCGAGTTTCTGACCGAGCCGTACGACTCGTTCTTCGCGAAGGCATTCCAGGACGGGCAGAGCAAGGCCGGCCAGTACGACATCTACATCATGGACGACCCCTGGATCCCGCAGTACGCGGCCGCCGGCATCCTCGAGGAGCTCGGCCAGCACGGGATCGAGATGGACGCCGACTATCCGAAGCCGTTCGCGGACCTCGGCTTCTGGCCGCCGCGCGAGGGTGCACGGGTCAAGGGCTTCGAGAGCGGCGACCCGAAGCTCATCGCGCTGCCGACGATCGGCGACCTCCAGACGCTGACCTACCGCAACGATGTCTTCCCGACGGCGCCGGCGACCTGGGACGACCTCGTGAGTGCTGGCCAGGCGGCCATGAGCAGCAACAAGATCAAGTACGGGTTCGTGTTCCGGGGCGTGAAGGGCAACCCCGTCGTCACGTCGTTCTACCCGATCTTCCGCTCGTTCGGAGCCGACTTCTTCGACGACAAGTGGAACCCGATCTTCAACTCGGCGGAGGGCAAGGCAGCGGCCGACTTCTTCGTCACGACGCTCAAGTCGCTCGCGCCCAAGGGCGTCGCCGAGTTCGACTCCGACCAGGAGGGCGCGGCGATCCTCGGCGGCGACGCGGCCGCGATCATCCAGTACTCAGGCAACGCGATCAAGTCGGACGATCCGGCGCAGTCGAAGGTCGTCGGCAAGCTCGACTTCGGCGTCGTGCCGAAGAAGGTCGCGGCGATCGCCCAGATCGGCATCTTCATCCACGGCGTGAGCGCGTCGGCGCCGAACAAGGACAACGCCATCGCGTTCATGAAGTGGTTCGCCACGACCGAGGCGCAGACGGCGCTCGCCCGCGCCGGCGACCTGCCGGTCAAGACGTCGGCGTTCACCGACGCCCAGGCCGTGAAGGACCATCGACTCCTGCCGGTGGCGCTCGCGCAGCTCACGGCCGGCGCGCAGGCGCGGCCGCGGACGCCGGACTGGTCGAAGGTCGAGTCGATCATCGGCGAGGCCCTCAACAGCGCACTCGTCGCCGGCAGCGGCGGCGGGGCGGCGATGGACACCGCGGCGGGCCAGGTGAAGGACTACCTGACCCAGCAGGGCTACTACTCCTGAGCCGCGGCGGATCCGCTTCCGCGGCACGCACGATCCGCGGCTGATCGGCGGCCCATCCGTTGGCCGTCCTGACGACCTCGCACCCGGCCCGGGCCCTTCGCGGGTCCGGGCTGGACCGCGTCCTGCCCTACCTGATGCTCGGGCCTACGCTCTTCCTCGTCCTGGGCGTCGTCGTCTACCCGCTCATCGACGGGCTGCGATCGAGCACCGGATTCTTCCGGTTCGGCCGTCAAATTCGGTCCGTCGGCCTCGACAACTACGCCCAGGCGTTCAACGACCCGCACTTCACGGGCGCGATCGAGACGACGTTCCGGTTCGTCGTGCTCGCGGTCACGATCGAAACCGTCGTCGGCCTCGCCCTCGCTCTCCTCTGCGCGCGGGAGGTCCGCTTCATCCGGCGCCTGCGGTCGACGCTCATCCTGCCGATGATCATCACGCCCGTCGTCGTCGGGATCGTGTTCCGACTCATCTACGCATCCGACGTCGGACTGCTCGCGTCGTTCGCCCGCGCGTTCGGGCTGGACGCACCCGAGATCCTGAGCACCGGGACCGGTGCGTTCTGGGGGCTCGTCTTCCTCGACGTCTGGGAGTGGACGCCGCTGCTCTTCCTCATCCTCCTCGCCGGGATCCAGTCGATGCCAGTGGAGCCGTTCGAGGCCGCCAAGGTCGACGGCGCGGGGCCGTGGCGGACGTTCGTCGACCACACGCTCCCGTTGCTGCGGCCGACGATCCTCGTCGCGGTCTCGCTCCGCGCGATCGACGCGCTGACGACGTTCGACCAGGTATACGTCCTCACCCGCGGCGGCCCGGGCACCTCGACGCAGCTCATCTCGATCTACGGCTACCAGACGTTCTTCCAGTTCCAGCAGGTGGGCTATGCCGCCGCGATGATGTTCATGGTCGCGCTCGTCGTCGTGGTCGTCTCGGGCTTCGCGATCGCCCTCATGCGCCGGCGCGGGCGATGAGGCGCGAGCTCGCCGGGCGCGTCGCGTGGGCGCTCGCCGCCATCGCGGCAGTCGCCTTCGCGATCACGCCCCTCGTGTGGATGATCCTGACGTCGGTCAAGAGCAACCGCGAGATCACCCAGGACGGGACCCTCCTCCCGAGCGCGGTCACGATCGGCAACTACGTGAGCCTCTTCTCGGGGCGCGAGTTCACGTCCTATCTCGCGAACTCGATCATCGTGACGACGCTCAGCGTCGCGATCGCGCTGGCGCTCGGAACGCAGGCCGCGTACGCGCTCGCCCGCTTCCGACTATGGGGCGGCCTGGACCGCTACCTCGGGTTCAGCCTGCTCATGGTTCGGCTCCTGCCGCCGATCGCGATCGTCATCCCGGTCTTCCTCGTCGCCCAGCAGCTGGGCCTGCTGAACACGCTCCTCGGGCTCATCGTCGTGTACGCGACGTTCAACGTGACGATCGTCGTCTGGATGATGGAGAGCTTCTTCCGCGAGATCCCCGTCGACCTCGAGGAGGCGGCCATGGTCGACGGCGACACGCGCTTCACGGCGTTCCGCCGGATCGTCCTGCCGCTCGCCGCGCCGGGACTCGTCGCGACCGGGATCTTCGCCGCGATCACGACCTACAACGAGTTCCTGTTCGCGCTCGTCCTGACGTCGACGCCGTCCGCCGAGACCATGCCGATCGGCGCGGCCACGCTCATCGGGCGGATCAACGTCGATTGGGGCGCGATGAGCGCGGCCGGCGTGATCGGGGCGCTGCCGATCGTGATCTTCTCCGTGTTCGTCCAGCGCCACCTCGTCCGGGGGCTGACGATGGGCGCGGTCAAGTGACGGCCATGTCGAGGTGACGGGGGCGCCGACGACCCTGGCCGAGGTCGCGCGCGCGGCCGGTGTCTCGGTCGCGACCGCCTCGCGCGCGCTCTCGGGCCGCGGAAGCGTCGCCGACAGAACGCGCGAACGCGTCCGCCGCGTGGCCGGCGACCTCGACTTCCGACCGTCGGCGGCCGGGCAGACGCTCCGAACCCGCGCGACGCGGATGGTGGGCTTCGTCGTCCCCGACGTCAGCTCGAGCTTCTACGCGAACGCGCTCAAGGGCGCCCAGCACCGGCTGCGCGCCGCGGGCTACCAGATCACGCTCATGGATACCGACGAGCGACCGGACCGCGAGCGCGACGCGCTCGAGGCCCTCGCCGCGGGCCGGGTGGACGGAATCATCCTCTGCCCGAGCTCGAGCGACGGATCGGCCGTCCGCGCGATCGAGCGCCGCTCGCACGTCCCGATCGTCCTGTTCGACAACGTCCTCGACGGCGTCGGTGCCGGCCGCGTCAGCCTCGCCAACGAGGCCGGCATCGGGCTGCTCGTCGGCCACCTGGCGACCGTCCACGGCCGTCGCAGGATCGGCTACGTGGGTGGGATCGAGACGGAGACGTCCGGCGCCGAGCGACTCTCCGGCTACGAGGTCGCGATGCGCGAGCACGGCCTCGCGATCGATCCGGTGTGGGTTCGCCGCGGCGACTGGACCGAAGCGGCTGGCCGAACCGAGACCGCCGCCCTGGTCGACCTCGAGGAGGCCGTCGAGGCGATCGTCTACCCATGCGCCGACATGGCGCTCGGCGGGCTGGGAGAGCTGCGTGCGCGTGACGTGCGGGTGCCTGGCGATATCGCGATCGTCTGCTTCGACGACACGGGCGCGGGTCCGCTGCTCGATCCGCCGCTGACGGCTCTCGCCCGACGCGATCGCGAGATCGGCGACCTCGCGGCGTCGATGGTCCTGCGGGCGCTGGTGGGCGGCGCGGGCGGCGCGCGCGCGGCGGGCGCTGCCGCATCACGAGGTCCGCTCGACGGCGCGCCGGACGGCCCGGCCGATGACGCCGCGGACGTCAGGATCGCGATGGAGCTCGCGGTCCGGCGTTCGTGCGGTTGCGGGACCTCGTCGCGGGCATCGGCGACCTCCTGGCAGACGCAGGTTTCGGACCATTGACCGGGGCGCCAAACGTGACCGATTACCGTGGGATGTGAACCGTGGCGGCTTGGGGCCCGGCAAGGCGGCCCATTGAGCTCGGAAGGCCTGCCCGCGCGCCTCCCGTATGCAGCGGCGCGCATGCGGAGGGCGTCTGCGGGGCGCGACGAGCGGCTTACCGACGGCGTAGTCCAGCCGGTTACCTTACGGCGGTAACGGGGCCGAACACGGCACAACGAACGCGCCACCGGGCCGCGACGCGTGCGGGCGGCGATACGTGCAGGCAGGCGCCCCACGCCGGCAGGGCCCTTACGCGGGCCGGCGCCCACCTCGGCGCATGCGAGCGGGCGCATACCGACCCATCGCAGCGCTTCTGGCGTCGACGTTCCGGGGGTCGAGCGACCGCCCCAGGTCCTCACCGTGCAGACCGGCGATCCGCGCCGCTTCCCCGAGCAGGCGCAACCGTTCGACGGCCTCGTCCCAACCGAGACCACCGAGCGATCCCGCCGTGGCGAGCCCGACGCGGTCGAGCCCGCGACCCCCCGTCGATGCAGCGTAGTGGGCGGCCCAGACGAGGACGTCGGCGGTATTGCGCGCGCCGGGCCGCGGGTCGAGCGCGCCGACCACGACGCCCGCTCCCGGCGGCACGCGTGTGACCAGCCGCCAGTTATCGGGGCCCGCGATCAGGTCGAACAGGTAGCTGCGGTACCCGGGCACGACGATCGTTTCGACGCCGGCAGCATCCGCGTTGCCGCCCGTGATCGCGAGGCAGAGGTGGCCAGGCATGCCTTCGACCAGCCGTTCGTGTGCTCGGCGGAAGTCGCCGCGCCGCCCGGCGTCCTCCCCGATCCCTGCGGCCGCAGGCTCGTGGACCTCGACGAACGAACAGCCCGCGTCGACGAGCGCTTCGAGGACCGCCCGGGTGACCTCGACCGTCTCGTCGATCGGCTGACCGCTCGCGCTCGAGTACGGCCCGAGAACGGCCGCTTTCACCGCTCCTGCCCCGAGCTCGCCGGCGATCACGCTCGCGCGCCGCCAGCGCTCGACCAACCCGACGTCAGGGTTTCGGGCCGCTTCGAACGACAGGAGCTCGAGGCCGGCGTCGAGCTGCGCCGCGAGCCAGGAGCGGACGAGATCGCCGCCGGCGGGCGGCTCGGGAAGTGCACCGACGAGCGTGGCGAACACGTCAGGTCCGGGCGATCGTCCCGACGGCAACACCGGCGACGAGCACGGCCACGAGCGCGATCACACCGATCGCGCGCAGCGCCGGCGGCGGACCGGTCGGCGCCGCGACGGGCCGGCCGGCCGGGTGCTGCCACAGCCCGGCGAGCGTGGCGATCGCGCCCGGCGGCACGACGAAGCCGAGCCACAACCCGCTCAGCAGGCCACCGATGTGCGCGGCGTTGTCGACGAACCCCGATGCGAAGCCGAAGACCAGGTTGATGAGGATGAGCGTCCCGAGCTGTCCGATGAACGCCCGACCCTGGCGGTCGAGGACGGGGTTGTGGACACGCGACGCCGTCAGCAGCACGCCGAACAGGCCGAAGATCGCGCCGGACGCACCGACCGAGGGCACGTCGCCGCCGAACACGAACGACCCGATCGACCCGCCCGCGGCACAGAGCAGGTAGAACAGCCCGAACGTCGCCCGCCCGTACATGCGCTCGACGATGGGCCCGGCGAGGTAGAGCGCGTACATGTTGAAGCCGAGGTGGAGATAGCCGAAGTCGGGCGGGGCGTGAACGAGCGTGACCGTCCAGAGACGCCAGTACTCGCCGGCCGCGACGGCCTGCTTGTTCAGCTCGAGCGCTCCGTAGACGTCGAACTCGCGGCTGCCCGACCAGGCGGCGACCGAGACGACGACCGTGACCGCGATGATGACCCAGGTCAGCGGCAGGCCGACGTCGCCGCGAGCCCGCGCGAACTGGCGGCGGGACGCGCCGGTGTCGCCGATCTCCTTGAGCAGCCAGCCGAGCCGGCTCGCGATCTCCGGCTTGTCGGCGGCAGGTGCTCGTCGATCGGCCTCGCGGTAGGCCGTGACGGCGGCGCGCAGGTCGCCGTTTCGGACCCGGGCTGCCGCGACCTCGCGCCAGGCGCGGTAGGTGGACGGCGTTTCGGGCAGCCGAAGGACGTCCTCCCAGCAGCGCAGCGCATCCTCGTCGCGATCCAGCCGGTAGAGCGACTGGCCCAGGCCCAGCAGGGCCGCCGCGGTGATGGCCGCGTCGGGATGTCCGATCGCGCGC
Organism: Candidatus Limnocylindrales bacterium; assembly: GCA_035693145.1. Taxonomy (GTDB): domain Bacteria; phylum Chloroflexota; class Limnocylindria; order Limnocylindrales; family CSP1-4; genus DASSHA01. Next base: position 3,212 of record DASSHA010000091.1, on the reverse strand, counting down.
TGGTACAGCCCGGCGGCATCGCGGAAGTCGCCGCCGGCCTGGAGCTCGGCGGCATGGTCGAGCAGGGTGCGTGCCTGCTCCTCGGTGAGCGGTCCCGTGACGGCCGGGTCGACCCGCTGGTCGGACATCGGGCGCGACTCTACTAGAGTGCGGGACGTGTGCGGACGCTTTGCGCAGCAACGACCGGCGTCGGAGCTGGCCGAGATCTTCGGCGCCGAACCGCTCGACGACCTCGATGCCCGGTTCAACGTCGCCCCAACCGACCCCGCGCTCGTCGTTGCCCAGCGCGACGAGCGACGGGCGATCGTCGCCTGGTCGTGGGGGCTCGTGCCGCACTGGACGGTCGCTGGGGCGGCGAACGCCGGACCGCGGCGCCAGCCGCCGTTCAACGCTCGAGCGGAGACGCTGGAGCGGAGCCCGCTCTTTCGGGAAGCATTCCAGCGGCGGCGGTGCATCGTCCCGGTCGACGCCTTCTACGAGTGGCGGCGGTCCGAAGGTTCGCGCGTGCCGCACGCGATCCGTCGCGCCGACGGCCGACCGCTCGCGCTGGCGGGGCTGTGGGCCGGCGCTCGCCTGCCATCCGGCGAGATCCACCGAACCTTCACCATCGTCACCACCCGGCCGAACGAGACGATGGCGCCCCTCCACGACCGGATGCCCGTCGTCCTGCCCGACGACGCCTGGGAGCGCTGGCTCGACGTTCGTCGCCCCGCCGACGGGGAGCTGCGTGCCCTGCTGGAGCCTGATGATTCCGTCGCGCTCGCGATCTACCCGGTCGCGCCGCTCGTCAACAACGTCCGAAACGACGGCCCCGAGCTGCTCGCGCCCCTCGTCGGCGCCTAGTCCGCGGTTCGCTCCCAGCGGCCGCACCTCGGCGCCTGGTCCGCGGTTCGCTCCCACCGGCCGCACCTCGGCGCCTGGTCCGCGGTTCGCTCCCACCGACCGCACCTCGGCGCGTTTTCGTTCGTTTGCTTACGTGGCGTGCGTTATCGACGGTCTGGACCGGGATTCTGCTCGTACGAACGCCGAGAGATCACTAGGAACATCGGAACGTCCGGCAGAACGCCGACAGGGCCCGATTCACGCTCGCGTTCTGCCTCGACGACCCCTCGGGCAACGACGCAGTGTTCGTAGTGCACGCCTGGTGTGCGTTAGAGATGAATCCGCTAGTCCGCGGTTCTCTCCCAGCCGCCACTCGCCACGACGTCCCGCAGCGCGTCGCCGGGCTGCGCGCCGCCGTCGATGCGGGCAGCGAACGCCCCGACGAGCCGGTCGAACACCTCGCCAGCTCCGGCCGGCGACTGGAGCACGATCGAACGCCCGAACGCCTTCGCAGGCTTCGTCCCGGGCTCGACGAGGACGATGAGCGACGCCTCGTGGTACTCCGCCGAATCGACGACGACCTTTGCCGCCGCTTCGTCGAGCGGCGCGGCGACGACGATCGTCGAGATCTCGGGCAGGTAGCCAAGGGCGAGCTTGACGTCCGCGGCTTCGAGCGCAAGGCCTGGCAGAGGAGGTTCGGTCTGGGCCAACTCGGCCGCGGCCTCGGCGGCAGCCGCCTCGCCGGTATCGGCCTCGTCGTCGGGCTCGGCCGGAGCCGTGGTCGACGGCGTGAGCCCCGACTCGCTCCGCGCCAGCGCCGAGTGCCCGATCCCCCGCCGCCCGAGCTCGATGACGATCGCGTCGCCGGCCAGGTCGTCGCCCACCTTGCCGACCAGCTGGACCTCCGCGCCTCCGGCGTGCGCCATGTCGGCGACCGTCACGCTCCGTCCGGCCGGCCAGATCCGCTTGCCCTTCTTGAGCGCGGTAGGGCTGCCGATGACCACGATCACGCCCGGAGCGTACCAGCGGAACCGCCTCCGCCGCCCGTTGCCGCCCGACACCGCTGCAAGGTGGATGGCAATGGCCACCGGACGATGGTCCCAGTACGATCGGCATTCCGCCGGGGCAGGGGAATTCATCATCGAGGCAGGGGTGGAGCGCGTGCCGCGATCGCGCATCCCGACACGTCCGACTTCAAGCTTCGCCGCGCGGGGTCAGTCGATGGTCGAGTTCGCGCTCGTCATCCCGATCCTCGTGATCCTGTTCGTCGGCATCGCCGATTTCGGGCGGATCTTCAACGCCGGTGTGATCGTCGAGGCGGCGACCCGCGATGCGGCAGAGCATGCGGCGCAGAAATACATCGCCGCCCCTCCCGGGAATCCCAGCGATCCGCCGGCCGTCCGGCTCGCGGCGCCACCCCCGCCGGCGGATTCGAGTTACTACTCGGATCTGCATGTAGACGCAGCGAAGGCAGTGTGCGCCGAGTCGCGCCAGCTGCCCAATGCGGATTTCAGTAGTGGCACCTGCGCGACGTGGCCGGTAGTCGGTGTCTGCGTCCACGATGGCGCAGATCCCATCTGTGGTGTTCCGCCACCGGGGTTCGCAGCGTCCCATCCGGCGGAATGCGGCGAGCTCGACCAGCCTTGGGACGCGTCGGCCGGAAGTTCGGAGCGTTGGGTAGAAGTTCGGACTTGTTACAAGTTCACGGCATTGCTTCGGTTGCCACTGTTCTCACTTGGTGACTTCTACGTCCAGCGGACCCGGTCATTTGCGATTCCATGCTACTTCGCGACGGGATATGGCGGCTGCCCATGAAATCCTCTCCTCGAAATCGAGGCCAAGCCCTCGTGGAGTTCTCGCTCGTCTTCCCATTCTTCGCGATGGCTCTGTTCGGCATCATCTCGCTCGGGCTCTGGGTCTTCTACCAGCAGCAATTGTCGAACGCGGCTCGAGAAGCCGCGCGGTATGCGGCAATTCACAGTTCGACGGCACAGTGCCCCACCGTGTCTCACATCACACCGCAGGCATTCCCGACTTCCTACTTTCCTTGCGACGCCCCGGCCGATGGTTGGCCTCGGATGGCCGCCGCCGGGCGGGCGGCCGTCTGGGGAATGAATCCATCGTCCGTATCGATTGTCGGCTGCTGGTCAGGCTATGTTGACAGCAACGGAAACGACGCCGCGCCTGAAGCGCCGGGCGCATCGTCCGCGCCATGCACCATCTCCGGCCAAGTGGCAGAAACGTCGGTAGCAGGCCTGCCTTGTCCCGTCGGAGCTTCTGACGCGACGGATACTGCGAGTGACGTGTCGTTCTACAACGGCATCACCTACCAAACGCGAGTCACTGTCTATGCATGCTTCAACTGGAGTCCGCCAATGGCAGGATTCCTC
>DASSHA010000090.1:0-30241 GCA_035693145.1 Candidatus Limnocylindrales bacterium | reverse complement strand
GGCTCTGCAAGGGCGCCTACCGCGAGCCGCCGTCGGTGGCGTACCAGGAGCGCGGCGAGATCGACCGAGCGTACGTCGGACTCATGGAGCGGCTTCTCCGCGAGGGCGAGTATCCGGCGATCGCCACGCACGACGAGCGGATCCAGCGGCGGGCGGTCGAGATGGCCCGCCGCCACGGGATCGGGCCCGAACGGTTCGAGTTCCAGATGCTCTACGGCGTCCGGCGCGACCTGCAGGAGCGGCTCGCGGCGGATGGCTGGACGGTCCGCGTCTACACGCCGTACGGCAGCGAATGGTTTCCCTACTTCATGCGCCGGCTCGCCGAACGCCCGGCGAACATCGCCTTCGTCATCCGCAGCGTCCTCCACGAGAGGCGAGGCAGCGCCTGAACCAGACGGCGTCGGGAATCGAAAAGCCGCCGGTTGCCCGGCGGCTTCGTTCGAAGGTCGGTCGGGGCTCAGACCCAGCGGTGGCCGAGCACCACGAAGCCGAATGCGGCGAGCGACGACAGTCGTGCGATGGCGTGGAAGGTCGTCCGGCTGACGAGACGCTTCATCGATCCTGGAACCTCGAGCTCCCCCCGATGGACATCACGGAGAGGGGCTGTCCCTCTGCCACGGATGCTCGGTTCCGAGTAGGGCGGTTGCCATAGCCCGTTGGTACCAGCGCGCATCCCTCGACCGGCGTCGCGCCGGCCTGCGTCCAGCAAACGCTCACCCTGTTCGGCGCGCCTCGCGAGGCCTCGGCCCGGCTCAGGCCGTCGGTTCGCGGCCGCTCCTGTCGAGCACGTCGCCGAGCTGACGGACGTGCTCCTCGAGGTGCGCGACGAGGAACCGATCGAGGATCTCGCCGACGGGCAGAGGGCCGCGGACCGGATGCTGGCCGAGGCGCTCGAGGTCGGCCGATGAGAGCGCTTCGATCCGTCGCGCCACCCGGTCGGCGGAGGCGGACGCGCGATCGAACAATTCGGCCAGCGGGACCGTCCGGTCACGGGCGATGAGCGCCAGTCGTACGTCGTCGGCCGCCGTGCGCCCGAATGGCGCTGGTTCGCCGGCGGGGGTCTCGAGAATCCGACGCGCCTCGCCGAGCCAGTACGGCAGCATCTCGTCCACGTGGGCGAGGATCTCGGGCGGTCCCCACGCCGCCTCGTCGCTCGTGTCGAAGACCGGGGCGAGCGGCCACGGTCCAGCTTCGAGCGTCGCGGGCTCGAGGGCGGCGAGATCCGCGCTGGCGCTGCGGAGCCTCGAGGCGAGCTCGGCCGGAGGGTTCACCCGGGCAGTCTACGGCGTCCGCCTGTCATGCCGCCGTCGCTTGACGGTCACGTCGGGCGCTCCGACACTGGCGCCACTTCGAGCGGCGGGTGCCGTCGCTCGCGATGCCCCGGCGCGCCGCGGGCACGCTCGCCGTGCGCCCTCGAACGGAGGGCCGTCCGATGACGGACACGATCGAACACGTCCCGGCCGACACCGCTCGCGGTGCCGCGAACCAGGCCGGCGCGCACGTCAACGTCAACGCGTACGACGAAGCGCAGGACTTCCTGCCGCTCAAGGGCATCGATCACGTCGAGTTCTGGGTCGGCAACGCGCGCCAGTCGGCGGCGTATTTCCGCGCCCTGTGGGGCTTCACGCCGATCGCCTATGCCGGCCTCGAGACCGGCGTCCGCGACCGCGCCAGCTGGGTGATGCGGCGGAACGACATCACGATCGTCCTGACCGGCGCGCTGACACCCGATTCGGAAATTGCTCGCCATGTCCTCAAGCACGGTGACGGCGTGAAGGACATCGCCTTCCTCGTCGACGACGCGAGGGCATCGTTCGAGGAGACGACGAAGCGCGGCGCAAAGCCGGCGATCGAGCCGGTCGATCTCGACGGCGGCGACGACGGCGTCCTCCGCCGTTCGGCCGTCCTCACGTACGGCGAGGTCCGCCACTCGTTCGTCGAGCGGACCGACTACCACGGCGTCTTCGCGCCCGGCTACCGGAAGGTGAAGAAGCCGGCCCCGGCCGCGCAGGGGATGAGCCTGCTCGAGATCGATCACTGCGTCGGCAACGTCGAGCTCGGCGACATGAACCGGTTCGTGGACTTCTACCGCGACGTATTCGGCTTCGCCCAGCTCATCCACTACGACGACAAGGTCATCCACACCGAGTACAGCGCGCTCATGTCGAAGGTCATGACCAACGGCAACGGACGCGTGAAGTTCCCGATCAACGAGCCGGCGACCGGCAAGAAGAAGAGCCAGATCCAGGAGTTCCTCGACTACTACCTCGACGAGGGGACGCAGCACATCGCACTCCGGACCGAGGACATCGTCGGGACCGTCCGGCGGCTGCGCGAGCTCGGCGTCGAGTTCCTGGGCATGCCACACGCCTACTACGAGCAGCTCGGCGAGCGGGTCGGCGACGTCGGCGTGCCGATCGCGACGCTCGAGGAGCTCGGCATCGAAGCCGACCGGGACGAGGAGGGCTACCTCCTCCAGATCTTCACCCGGCCGATCCAGGACCGCCCGACGTTCTTCTTCGAGATCATCGAGCGGCACGGCTCGCGCGGCTTCGGGGTCGGCAACTTCAAGGCGCTCTTCGAGGCGATCGAGATCGAGCAGGCCCGACGGGGGAACCTGTAGGAACGCGGCCCATGGGACCCCGCGGCCCGTGCTTCGGGCGGCGGGGGGCGCGCGCCGCTGCCCGACGTCCGCGGCGTGGTAACCACCCGGATGTTCGATCCCATCGAACATCCCGAGGAATCTTGACCGCGCCTCGGATGGAGGGAAGCTGCGGGACGACTCCTGCGGTGCGTGATCGCATGCTGATTCACGCATACCGAACCGGCCATGGCCGTGTCCGCCTCCGCGGAAGCGGCCCGGCCCGTCCTGGAACGATGTTCCTGTTCGGTGTCATCGAATTCTCGGGTCGATCGCGGCGTGGAGCGCGTCGCGCCGCTGCGCCGCCGGTGTGCGCCGGGCGCCGCTGCGCCGTGTCGCTCCCGGCGCCGGCCCGTCCGGCGGCCATCGGCAGACGGTCTCAGGGCTCGTAGACTCGCGGCGGCATGAAGATCGCCCACGTCCGTGAGCGCAACGGCCCCGCCGGCACACCGTGGCGGCTCGCGGCGGCACTCGATGCCGGCGACGTTCCGAATCGCTGGCTCGACCTCGAGCCGGCACGTCGCCGACTGGGGCGGCGCGACGAACGCCTCGCCCACAACGACCCGCTCTTCCGCCAGCCCATCACGACGCTCGACGACCATCTCGCTCGCGGACTCCGCGTCGAGCACCTGCGGGCGATCCTGGAGGGGTTCGAGCCGGCCGAGGACGACGACGAGGCGATTCTCGACGCTGCCGACCTCGCATTCGGGCCGCCGATCCTGCGACCAGCGTCCGTCCGGGACTTCTACGCCTTCGAGCGTCACGTCGCGACGATGTGGGCCCGCCGCGGGGGCGAGGTCCCGGAAGCCTGGTATCGCCTGCCGATCTTCTACTTCTCGAACACATCGGAGATTCGCGGCCCGGATGAGGCGGTCTGGCCACCCCGCGGATCGTCGGAGCTCGACTACGAGCTCGAGGTCGCGGCCGTCGTGGACACGCCGATCGTCGACGCGCCGCCGGATCGCGCCGAGGAGGCGATCGGCGGTTTCACGATCCTCGCCGACTGGTCGGCCCGTGACCTCCAGCGCGACGAGACGACAGTCCGGCTGGGACCGGCCAAGGGCAAGGACTTTGCGACGACGATCGGGCCTTGGCTCGCCACGCCCGACGAGCTGGTGGACGCGCGTGCCGGCAAGGGATACGCCCTCGACATGCGGACAAGCGTGAACGGCGCGGTGACGAGCCGAGGGACGTGGGCCGACATCGCGTTCTCGTTCGGCGACATGCTGGCGCGTGCCTCGGCCGACGTCCGTCTGCGTCCTGGCGACGTCGTCGGCAGCGGGACGGTGGGTGGCGGGTCGCTTCTCGAGGTGCGCGAAGAGACGCTCGGGCGGTACCTCGAGCCCGGCGACGAGGTGGTCCTGGAGATCGAGCGTCTCGGGCGGCTCGCGACGCCGATCGTCGCGCGGCCGGAGCGACGCGAGTGACGGACGCGGCAGCGGCCGTCGGGGAGGGGAGCGGGGAAAGCGAGACGCGTCTCTCGGCGACCGGCCGCGTCGAGGCCTTCAGCGACGGCGTCATGGCGATCGCGATCACGCTGCTCGTGCTCGACCTGCGCGTCCCGACCGTTGCCGAGACCTCGACGAGCGGTCTCGGCGTCTTCCTCGCCGGGCAGTGGCCGACGTACGTCGCCTACCTCGCGGCATTCCTCAGCATCGGCGTCATCTGGCTCAACCACAGCGCCCTCGTGGACGTGATCGCGCGGTTCGATCGGCGCCTCCACTGGCTCAACCTCATGCTCCTGCTCGGCGTGGCGACGCTGCCGTTTCCGACAGCGCTCATGGCGGAGTTCGTCGCGGAGGGGAGCCACGACGCATCCCTCGCGACGGCGCTGTACGGCGCGCTCGCCCTCGTCATGGCGCTGCCGTGGACGTTCATCTGGCGTCACCTCCGGGATCGGCCGGACCTGCTCGAGCCGGGCTACGACGCGGCGTTCGCCGACGCCGCGATCCGGCGCAACATCTGGGGTCCGCTCATCTACGCGGCCGCGACTGCGGTCGCGTTCGTCGAGCCGCTCGTCGCCCTCGTGCTCTACGTGCTCATCGCCGTCTTCTTCGCCGCAGTCCGGCAGGGCTCCCGGCCCGCCGCGAACCAGAGGTAGCGCCGTGTTCTACGTTCGTCACGGTTCCGTCCCGCGCCAGCGCCACACCCAGATGCGTCAGCCGAACGGCGAGCTGTACGCCGAGGAGCTGTTCGGGGTCGAGGGCTTCAGCGGCCGAAACTCGCTCCTCTACCACCTCGTGCCACCGACCCGGACGCACAAGGTCGAGAAGGTCCGCGACGTCGCACTCGTCGCGGCCGGCGAGGATCAGGCGCATCGGCACCACCTCGTGAAGACGGCGGAGCTCGAGCCGCGCGGCGATGCGATCAGCGGCCGCATCCCGCTGTTCTTCAACGCCGACGTCGTGATGGGCGTCGCCCGGCCCGCCGAGCCCATGCCGCCGGGCACGTTCTACCGGAACGGCGAGGGCGACGAGATGCTCTACATCCACGAGGGTGAGGGCGTCGTCGAGACAGTGTTCGGGCCCATTCCGTATGCCCCTGGCGACTATGTGGTGCTGCCGATCGGGACGACCTGGCGCCTCGAGCCGAAGGAGGGATCAGCCCAGCGGATGCTCTGGCTCGAGACGCCGGGCGAGCTCGAGCCGCCGCGCCGCTACCGAAACGAGTACGGGCAGCTGCTCGAGCACGCGCCGTACTACCAGCGCGATCTCCGGCCACCCGACGAGGTCCCGCCGCGCGACGAGGAGGGCGACTTCGCCGTCAACGTCAAGACGCGCGGCAAGGTCAGCGCCTACCACTTCCGCCACCACCCGTTCGATCTCGTGGGCTGGGACGGCTATCTCTGGCCGTTCGCGTTCAACATCGCGGACTTCCAGCCGATCACGGGCCGCGTCCATCAGCCGCCGCCGGTCCACCAGACCTGGCAGGGCCGCAACTTCGTCGTCTGCTCGTTCGTGCCCCGCAAGTTCGACTACCACCCGCTGTCGATTCCGGCGCCGTACAACCACTCGAACATCAACAGCGACGAGGTCATCTACTACGTCGCCGGCAACTTCATGAGCCGGCGCGGCGTGGACATCTCGTCGTTCACGGTGCACCCGGCCGGCATCCCCCATGGACCCCATCCCGGCACGGCGGAGGCCTCGATCGGCAAGGAGGCGACCGAGGAGCTGGCGGTCATGGTCGACACGTTCCATCCGCTCTTCTTCACCGAGCAGGCCCTGACGATGGACGACGACCGCTACCCGTACACCTGGCTGCCACCGACCGAAACGGACGCTTCGGGCGAGGCGAGCGAGCTCGCCGGCCGCGGTCCCGAGGCATTCCCGGACTGATCGCGGTCGGCATGCGGGTCAACTGCCTGCCGGATCGATCAGCTTCAGCCGGCGAAATCGCCGGAAGTCGCGGTCGCTCGTCGCCACGACGGCCCCGTGCTCGATCGCGAGGGCCGCCAGGTGAGCGTCCATCAACATCGGACCGCGGGCCTTCGCCTCCTCGGCCACATCCGTGAGCAGTGCCCAGTGCCGATCCGTTGGGCCGGCGATCCGCACATTGGGCCGGGCGAGCCAGCCGGCAACGATCGCGAGCGCGTCAGCGGGTGTTCGGCTGCTCGTAGACGTTGGGGTTCGTTGCGATCCGGATGAAGGCGAGGATCGTCGTCAGCGCCAGCCGAACGTCCGCTCCTCACGGAGTGTCCGTCACCGCCGGACAGGCCCCTCCACCCGATCGAGAAGGCCCTCGATGTCATCGAGGTCGAGGCCCGGCTTCAAGCCCATTGGCCGGGCATTGACGATACCCACCCGCTCGATCGTTGCGTGCCAGGCGAGCGCGCCGCCGTCGTGGATCCGCGTCGCGAAGATCTCCGGCTCGATCGCCCGGACGGTCCAGCCGTCCGCGAACGACGCGCGGATCTCGGCCTGGGTCACGCGTCGCGGACCGCCGCTCCACGGCTCGCGGTCGCTGAAGCACAGGACGTGGAGCACGCCACGGCGGCGGACCACTGAGGCGAGGCTCACGACGTAACGAGCGCGCTCGGGATCCTCGAACGTGTGGAAGAGCCCGCAGTCGAGGACCGAGTCGAACGATGCCCCGAGCGCGTCGAGCGAGAGCGCATCGGCTTGCTCGAAGCGGACGTCGAGGCCCCGGTCGGTCGCCTTCGCCCGCGCTCGTTCGGTCGCGAGCGCCGACCAGTCGATGCCCGTGACGGCGAGCCCGCGCGCTGCGAGGAACAGGGCGTTCTCGCCGGTCCCGCAGCCGGCATCGAGGACGTCGCCTCGGAACCCGTCGGCGGCGGCGATCCGCTCCACGACCGGCTGCGGCCGATCGATCTCCCACGGTGGCGGCTCCCCGCGGTACGCGGCATCCCAGCGGCTCGCGGCCGTCAAGTGTCCGTCCCTTCGAGCCCGAACAGCTCGCGACAGGCGTCGAACCCGGCGACATCGAGCGCCGGCCGCGGCCGCGATCGCCAGCCGTCGAGCGTCATCCTGAAGCGCTGGGTGTCGCGCGCGACGCCTTCGGGCGCGAGCCGGCCGAGCCCGTTGGGTTCGTAGCCGAGCGAGCGACTGACGCCGGCCGAGCGCTCGTTGTCGAGGAACGCCTCGGTCTCCGCGAGCTCGGCCCCCAGATGGTCGAAGGCGAACCCGAGCACGGCCGCTCGCATCGTCTTGCCGTAGCCCTGTCCCTGCCAGGCGAGCCCGAGCCACGAGCCCGTGTGGACGGCACGCAGCGTCGGGAAGTCGCGGGCGAGCAGTGACTGCGCGCCGATCGGGCGGCCGTCGAGGAACGTCGCGAGATGCAGGCTCCAGAGCGTCCGCGACCAGCTCGCCCGGGCCTCCCAGTGGTGCCGGGCGAAGCTGCGCTCGAATTCGGGCGACGCGACGGTCGACCACGCGACCCCGAAGGGCATCTCGTCCGGCTCGTGCATCCCGGCCCGTGCAACCGCCGCAAGGGCCACGAGCTCGTCGTCGGTGGGCAGCCGAAGCTCGACGTCCGCGATCCGCAGCCGGAGATCGAACAGCGGCCACAGGGGATGCGCCATCGGGCGATGATCCACTCGTCATCCTTCGATCGCAACCGAGGCGCCGCATGTCCGAGCCGCTCGTGTCCCGCACCCGGATCCGCGAGCGTGCGCTCGCCGGCGAGGTCCTGCTCGGGGCCTTCGGGAACCTCGGCTCGACGCTCGCCGCCGAGCTCGTCGGCCGGGCGGGTGCGGACTGGTTCCTCGTCGACCTCGAGCACGGCGCGGGGACGGAGGCCGACCTGCTCGGGATCCTTCGCGCGATCCAGCTGACCGGAGCCGCCGCGCTCGTCCGGCCGGAGGAGGCGACACGCCTGCGGATCGGGCGGGCGATGGACCTCGGCGCCGAGGGCGTCATGCTGCCGCGGATCGATACTCCGGATGAGGCACGCCGCGCCGTCTCATGGCTTCGCTGGCCACCGGACGGAGCGCGCGGCCTCGCGCTGCTGACGCGCGGTGCACGGCTCGCCGACGTCGGGCACGACCGGATCGGCGAGCTGAACGTCCACCCGCTCGCGATCGTCCAGATCGAGACCGCGCCCGCGCTCGAGCACGTCGAGGAGATCGCCGCCATCGACGGCGTCGACGTCCTGTTCGTCGGCCCGACGGACCTCTCGCACGCGCTCGGGATCCCCGGCCAGTTCGAGCATCAGACGTTCCGGGACGCGCTCCAGCACGTCCTGGCAGCCTGTCGCCGGACCGGGTCGTCGGCCGGGATCCTGGCCCGCCGGCCGGACGACGCCGCGCGGTTCGTCGAGCAGGGGTTCCGGTTCGTCGGCGTCGGCTCCGACGGCAGCTTCGTCCTCGATGGCGCCCGTGCCGCGCTAGCGACTGCCCGGGGCTCGGCAGGTTGACGGCTACTCGTCGGCGACGCGGTAGACCGGTCGAACCCGACGCCGGAGGAGCTCGGGTGTCGCCTGTGAGAGCAGAACGCCGCCGAGGATGAGTGCGCCGCCAACGGCCTGGATCCCGGTCAGGTGTTCGCCGAGGAGCAGGCCGGCGAGCGTGATGGTCCAGAGCGGCTCGATCGTGGACAGCAGCGCGGCCTGCGCGGCCCCGATCCGCCGCGCCCCGGCGGTGAATGCCTGCATCGCGACGAAGGTCGCGACGGCGCCGATCGCGAGGAGCGGCGGCCAGGCGTCGATCGGGATCGGAACCGCGACCGGGGCGCGCCCGAGCGCCGTCGTCACGAGCCAGTAGGTCGCCGCGGTTGCGGACATCATCACGGCCGTCGCGGGCGCGGCGGCCGCGCCCCCGTCCGATCCTGCGCCGGTCGTCTCGCGCCGCTCCCCGATGAGTCGCGCCGCGAGGACGATCCAGACGGAGTAGATGAGCGGTGAGGCGATCGCCTGGACGAGGCCGACGATCGGAGGGCGCGTCGCCGGATCGATCCCGCCGACCGCGAGCACGACACCTGCGAGCGCGAGCGCGAGGGCGGCCCAGGCGCGCGTTCCCGCGAGCCGCTGGCCAACGAACAGGGCGAGGACCGCGACGATCGCCGGGTAGACGTAGACGATGAGCGCGGCGAGCGACGCCGAGACGGTCTCGATCGCGGCGTAATAGGTCGCCGAGTTGCCGACGTAGAGGACCCCGAGCGCGACGGCGGCCGCGACCTGGCGGCGCGGGATCGCCCGCAGGGCGGCGCGGTGACGACGCGACGTGAGGACCCAGAGCCACGACAGCGCCGCGCCGACGAGGAACCGCCACGAGAGGAGGGTCAGCCAGTCGACGCCGGCGGCATAGACCGGCTTCGCGAACAGCGCGCCCGAGCCGAACGAGCACGCCGAGAGCAGCACGAGCGCGATCCCGAGCACGCGGCGGTCCACCGCGGGAGGCTAGCAAGGGGGATCGGCCGGGCGGCCGAACCGGCCTGGGCGCGTACACTTTGAGCGTGCGACAGGCGAGCGAGCGGGCGGTCGCCGCCCGAATCCCGACGATTCTCGACGAGCGTCTTGCGGTCGTCCGACGGCGGGAGCCCCTGTCGACGGCGCCCGGAACGCCGGTCGGCGAGTGCATCCGTCGGATCCGCGAGTCGGGCGTCGGAGATTCGGTCCTCGTCGTCGACGGCGAGGGACGGCTCGCGGGCGTCCTGACCGAGCGCGACGTCTTCGGTCGGCTCACCGGGTCCGCAGCCGATCTCGGTCGGCCCGTAGACGAGCTGATGAACAGCCGCCCGCACACGCTTCGACTCGACGACACGATCCGCGATGCGATGGGGCTGATGCAGACCGGTCGCTTCCGGAACATCCCGCTCGTCGACGACGGCGGTCGGTCGGTCGGGGTCGTCCGCCAGCAGGACGTCCTGCGGTTCCTCGCCGAGTCGTTCCCCGAGGAGCTGCTCAACCTGCCGCCGCGACCGCATCAGACCATGGAGGAGGCCGACGGAGCGTGACCACCACCGAGCCGCAGCGCGATTCCGACGTCCGGGAGCTCGAGCGGGTCACGATCCGGTTCGCCGGCGACTCCGGCGATGGGATGCAGCTGACCGGCACCCAGTTCACCCGGACCGCCGCGGTGTTCGGCAACGACGTCAGCACGTTCCCCGACTACCCGGCCGAGATCCGGGCGCCTGCCGGGTCGCTGCCCGGTGTCTCGGGCTTCCAGATCAGCTTCTCGTCGCTCGACATCCACACCCCCGGCGACGCGCCGGACGTCCTCGTCGCGATGAACCCGGCGGCCCTCAAGACGAACGTCGGCGACCTGCCGGCGGGTGGCGCGTTGCTCGTCAACAGTGACGCGTTCAGCGCCCAGAACCTCAAGAAGGCCGCGTACGAGTCGAACCCGCTGACGGACGGCTCGCTCAAGCAGTACACCGTCTTCGAGATCCCGATCTCGACCCTCAACGCGCGCGCGCTCGAAGGGCTCGAGATGACGGCGAAGCAGGTCGACCTGACGAAGAACTTCTTCGCGCTCGGGATCATGTTCTGGCTGTACGAGCGGTCGATGGACCCGACGCTCGCCTGGATCGACCAGAAGTTCGGGGCGCGGCCGGTCATCGCCGAGGCGAACAAGCGGGCCCTGAAGTCGGGCTACGCCTTCGGCGAGACGACCGAGATCTTCCATACCCATTACCGGGTGAAGCCGGCGCACCTGCCGCCCGGGAACTACCGGAACATCACCGGCAACGAGGCGACGGCGCTCGGCTTCCTGGCGGCCTCCAGGCTCGCCAGGCGCGATCTGTTCTACGCCTCGTACCCGATCACGCCGGCGTCGGACGTCCTCCACCAGCTGTCCGGCTACAAGAGCTTCGGGGTGAAGACCTTCCAGGCAGAGGACGAGATCGCGGCGATCGGCTCCGCCATCGGTGCGAGCTACGGCGGGGCGATGGGGCTGACCGGGACCTCTGGCCCTGGGATGGCGCTCAAGAGCGAGGCGATGAACCTCGCGGTCATGGTCGAGCTGCCGCTCGTCATCATCGACGTCCAGCGTGCGGGCCCGTCGACGGGCATGCCGACGAAGACGGAACAGGCGGACCTGCTCCAGGCGATGTTCGGGCGGAACGGCGATTCACCGATCCCGATCGTCGCGCCGGCGACGCCAGCCGAATGCTTCGACTATGCGATCGAGGCCTGGCGGATCGCGCTCAAGTACATGACACCGGTCGTCTACCTCTCGGACGCATTCCTCGCCACCGGCGCGGAGCCGTGGAAGATCCCGGACGTTGCCGACCTGCCATCGATCGGGCGTGACAACGCGCGCCGCGAGGACGGCCCGTTCTGGCCGTACGCCCGTGACCCGGAAACGCTCGCGCGGCCCTGGGGCGTGCCCGGGACCGCCGGCCTCGAGCACCGGATCGGCGGTCTCGAGAAGCAGGACGTGACGGGCAACGTCAGCTACGACCCGGAGAACCATCACCGGATGCAGATGTTGCGTGCCCAGAAGGTCGCCGGCATCGCCGACGACATCCCCGACCTGCAGGTCATGGGCCCGCGCGATGGCGATCTCCTGATCCTCGGCTGGGGCTCGACGTACGGCGCGATCCGATCCGCCGTCGAACGCCTCCAGGCGGCCGGCCGAAGCGTCGCCCACGCCCACCTGCGGCACGTCAACCCGCTGCCCCGCAACACCGAGGAGGTCCTCCGGAGCTACCGGAAGGTGCTCCTCCCCGAGATCAACCTCGGCCAGCTCCGGCTCCTCCTCCGTGGCCGGTACCTGATCGACATCGCGGGCTTCAACCTCGTCCGGGGCAAGCCGTTCAAGATCGGAGACATCCAGCGCGAGGCGGAGAACCTCCTCGCGGAGATGACGAATGACTGACACAGCCGAACTTCCCGTCCTCACGCGCAAGGACTTCGTCTCCGACCAGGACGTCCGCTGGTGCCCGGGCTGCGGCGACTACTCGATCCTCGCCCAGGCCCAGAAGGTGATGCCCGACTTCGGCGTGCCGAAGGAGAACATCGTCTTCATCAGCGGGATCGGCTGCTCCGGCCGGTTCCCGTACTACATGAACACGTTCGGCTTCCACACGATCCACGGTCGCGCGCCGACGCTCGCGACCGGCCTCAAGGCGGCCCGTCCGGATCTCATGGTCTGGGTCATCACCGGCGACGGCGACGCCCTCTCGATCGGCGGCAACCACGTCCTCCACGCGATGCGCCGGAACGTCGACATCCGGCTGGTCATGTTCAACAACCGGATCTACGGGCTGACGAAGGGCCAGCTGTCGCCGACGTCCGAGATGGGCAAGAAGACGAAGTCGACACCGGTCGGTTCGATCGACCGCCCGATCATGCCGCTCACCGTCGCGCTCGCCGCGGAGGCGACCCTCGTCGCGCGCTCCGTCGACACCCACACGGAGCACATGCAGGCGACGATGGAGGTGGCCGGCAGGCACCACGGCTCGTCGTTCGTCGAGGTCCTCCAGAACTGCAATATCTTCAACGACGGCGCCTGGCGCGACTTCACCGACCGCGACGTCCGCGAGGACCGGATGCTGTTCCTCGAGGACGGCAAGCCGATGATCTTCGGCAAGAACCGCGACAAGGGCATCCGACTGCGCGGCCTTCATCCCGAGGTCGTCGAGCTCGGTGACGGCGTCTCCGAGGACGACCTGCTCGTCCACGACGAGACGGCCGAGGATCCATATCTCGCGCTCATCCTGTCGCGGATGTGGTGGCCGGACTTTCCGGTGCCGGTCGGCATCTTCCGCCGCGTACAGCGTCCCACCCACGACGCGCTCATGACCGCCCAGATCGAGGAAGCCGTGGCCGTCCGGGGCGCGGGCAGCCTCGCGAAGGCGCTGAACAGCGGGGAGACCTGGACGGTCGACTAGGAGGGCGCTCGATGCGGTGTCCCGTCTGCGGGCACGACAACCTCGAGGGCGAGGACACCTGCGCGAACTGCGGCGCCAGCCTGTGGACCGTCGACACGCCGACCCAGGCCGAATCGTTCACCGGCAGGCTGCTCGGCGAACACCTCGACGGGCTCGGCGCACCGCCACCGGCGACGATCGACGTCGGAGCGTCGGTCGCGGACGCGCTCGAGCGGATGCGTGACCTCGGGACGGACTGCCTGCTCGTGGTCGACGGTGAACGACTCGTCGGCGTGTTCACCGAGCGCGACGCGGTCGTGAAGCTCGCTGGTTCGCCCGTCGACGGGGTCGAGCTCCGAGCCGTCATGACCCACGACCCCGTCGTCCTTCGGCCGGACGACAGCCTCGCGGTCGCGATCCACAAGATGGCCGTCGGCGGCTTCAGGCACATCCCGGTCGTCGACGGGCATCGCCCGCTGGCCGTCGTCGGGGCCGCAGACGTCTTCGCCCACATCCTCTCGCTCGAGAGCTGACCCGGTGACGAGGGTTGTCATCCTGGCCGACGACCTGATCTGGCAGACGCGTCTCGCCGGGACCGTGGCCGCGATCGGCGCGACCGCCGACCGCGCGCGGTCGCTGCTCGATCTCGACGCGACCCTCGCTGCCGCGGACGCGCTCGTCGTGGATCTCACGTCCCGGGGCTACGACGGGGTCGACGCGATCGAGCGAGCCGCCAGGCTCCGCCCCGGCCTCGCGATCCTGGCGGTCGGTCAGCACGACGATGTCGCACTCCGGAAGCGCGCCCTGGCCGCCGGCGCCGACCGCGTCCTCGCCTACCGCAAGCTCTTCGAGGACGGTCCGGCGACCTTCGCGCGCTGGCTCGGCGATCGCGCCCGGGGCGTGGCCGACGGAACGACCGCGACGTGACGGCGACTGCTCGTCCTTCGATCCCCGCGGCGCGCTTCGAGGCGCGCCTCGCCGCGGCCCGGCGTCTCGTCCGCGAGCACGACCTCAGCGCGCTCCTCGTCGGGGTCGGCGCCGATCTCCGCTACCTCACCGGGTACGTGGCGATGCCCCTCGAGCGGCTGACGATGCTCGTGGTCACCGCCGACGGCCCGGGCCGCCTCGTCGTCCCGCGACTCGAACGCGATCCTGCGGAGCGGTCGTCCGCGGCACACGGCGGGCTCGTCGAAGTCGTGGCGTGGGACGAGACGGACGATCCCCACGAGCTCGTCGCGTCGTTCATCGCCGGCCGGGGGTCCCTGGCGGTCTCGGACACGCTCTGGGCCGTCCATCTGCTGCGGCTCGAGGCGGAGCTGCACGGCTCCACGTTCGTGCCTGGCTCGAGCGTCACGAGCGAGCTCCGGATCGTCAAGGACGCCGACGAGATCGAGCTCCTTCGGCTCGCCGCGCAGGCGGCCGACCGCGTCATCGAGCAGATCGTCGCCGGCCCGCTCATCGGTCGGACGGAGGCGGACGTCGGCCTCGAGGTCCGTGACCGGCTCGTCGCCGAGGGTCACGATGCGGCCGAGTTCGCGATCGTCGCCTCGGGCCCGAACAGCGCCTCGCCGCACCACCAGGCATCGGATCGCGTGATCTCCGCCGGGGAGCCCGTCGTGCTCGACATCGGCGGTCCGCTCGCCGGCTACGGTTCCGACATCACGCGTACGGTCTGGATCGCCGGCCCGGGCCCGGACGGCGGACCGGACCCCGAATTCGTTCGGATCTACGGGCTCGTCCGCGACGCGCATGCGGCCGCAAGTCAGGCCGCCCGGCCCGGGATCCCGCCCGAGGACGTCGATGCCGTCGCTCGAAGGGTGATCGCCGATGGTGGCTACGGCGACCGTTTCATCCACCGAACGGGTCACGGGATCGGGCTCGACGGGCACGAGGAGCCGTACCTGGTCGCCGGGAACGACGAGCGGCTGCGAGCGGGGATGGCGTTCTCGATCGAGCCCGGGGTGTACCTCGAAGGGCGATACGGCGTGCGGATCGAGGACATCGTCGTCTGCACCGAGGACGGCAGCGAGTCGCTGAACGAGGCACCGCGCGAGCTGACCGTCGTCGACGGCTGATTCGCGAGCCGCGCTATGATCGGCTGAAGGGCTCCCAGCAGGGCCACCTCCGGGAACCGACCTGCAATGACTGATGCCGCTCGGCGCGCTGGCCGCGCCGCTCGCCGCGTGGGGCTTCGTCCCGCCCCACAGAGGCGCCGCTGATGGGACGCCGTCACCGCGAAAGCCGCGGCCGCCACTCGAGCGGCACCCCTCGTGCGACCGCCCGCCCGGTCACGCCCCGGCCGGCCTACGAACGCCATTCGCCGACGGGTTCGCTGGCCGACCCCACGCCGGCCGACCCGCGTCGGGACGGCGATACGGCAGGCAAGGGCGATCTCATTCCGGTCGCTCCTGCCGAGGAGATGCGGCGCGCCGTCGCGGCGCCGATGCCGAACGCCGCGAACGCGGCGGATGTCGCGTCCATGGGCTCGGTCGCGTCCGTCGGCTCGGTCGCGTCCATGGGCTCGGTCGGGTCGGTCGCGCGCTCCGGTGCGACGACCGCGCAGCTCCGCCGCTTCATCAAGAGCCGTCCGTACGTCCCGCTCCACGAGCTTCGCCGCCGGTTCGTGCTCAACGGTTACGACGACGACGTCGTCCCGTTCGACATCGACGGTCGCTGCGTCTGGGTGGGTCTGCCGCCCGACGAGGGCCGAATGCTCGCCGACCTCGTTCGGCAGGGCGAGGTTGGCTGCGAGCTGTCGCTCGATCCGGATTCGCCGGTGGTCGTTGGCGTGTTCCCGATCCGGCCGATGGTCATCTCGCGCCCCGGTCGCCCGCCGAGCGCGGCGGCGGACGGGGCCTAGCTTCGCTGGGACGTCGCCGAACCCTCGTGGGCGAGGAGGGAGCGCTTGAGCGCGATGAGCTCGTCCCGATCGGCCGGCCAACGGCCACCGTACCCCCCGATCGAACCGTCAGCCGCGATCACGCGGTGGCACGGGACCATGAGGCCGACGGGATTCCGTCCGACGGCGCCGCCGGCCGCACGCGCCGCCCCCGGAGATCCTGCCGCTCGCGCAATCTGGCCGTAGCTCGTCGTCGCGCCCCACGGCACCCGCCTCACGGCGACCAGGACGCGGCGATCCCAATCGCCGAGACCCGCGAGGCGGACCTCGAGACGCCAGCGATCCAGGCGTCGGGATCCGAATGCCTCGAGGTCGGCGAGGGCGATCGCCGCCGCGGCGCGAACCGGCGCCGTCGCGTCTCGCAGGGCGACGACGTGGCGTCTCGTTCGTCGCTCGGTCGATCGCGCGACGTCGTCGGGATCCGCACGCAGCCACAGGGCGTGGACACCGTCCGACCCGACGACGAGCGGCGCCGGCCCCCACGGCGTCGCGGCGGTGACGAGCGCGAGCGCCTCGTCGTGGTTCGGGGATTGGCCGCCGCCCGGACGCATCCGAGGATCGTAGCCTCGGTCGTGATGCGGGCGGCGGCGCGATACGTGCCGGCTAGTTGATCCGGACGGGCCGGCTCAGGACGACCGGCTGGTCACCGACCGAGGTCGACCACCAGAAGACGATCAAGCGGTGCTCGCTGGGCGGCGTGCGACGAGGATCCATCCGCGGCGGCACGGTCACGCCGGCCGCAGGGACGGACCGCGCGGCGACACGCGACGTCATGCGTCGTGGTCGTGCGGGCCGATCCGACCGCAGCGTGGACAGCGCGCCGGCTCGAGCCGGCGCTCGAGCGCGCCGGCCGTTGCACGCTCGCGCGCTTCCTTCGCCACGGCCTCGGCTCGGCAATGCGGGCATTCGGGGCACCGTCCGACGTCGAGCCGCGAGACCGCGGCGCCGACGAGGAACAGGAACCCGCCGAGCAGGTAAACGGCGGTCAGAGGCTCCATGTCGCAGGTACTCCAAGGTCGGGCTCGTGGATGTCGCCGAGCTGCTTCCATGACCGACGCTAGGCGTCCACTCGTCGGTCCCGGACCGCCGGCGGCGACCGCCTTCTAACAGTCGTCTCACATGCCGAACGGGACCTCACGGGCGCGGTCCAGGCGACGGGAGGTGCATGTCGCCGGCATCTCGCGTGGCATACTCCGCGCCCGAATGAGTCAGCCCGATCCGTCCCGTCCCGGCGCGCCCGACACGGACCGGGTGGCGGTCCCGCCCGACGCGCGCGACCTGCCGGGCCCGTTCCGACACCGGCGCACGATCGAGGTCCGGTTCGCTGACACGGACGCGATGGGCCACGTCAACAACGCGACCTATCTGACCTACTTCGAGATCGCGCGTGCGAGCTTCTACCGCGACGCGACCGGATCGATGTTCGGTATCGGCCCGGAGAGCGGCGAGGCGAGCCTGATCCTGGCCGAAGCGCGCGTGACCTACCGGAGCCCGGCGTTCTTCGACGAGCTGCTCGTCGTCGAGAGTCGGGTCGCCCGGATCGGCCGGTCGAGCTTCACGATGGAGCACCGGATCACGGCCGGCGAGAGTCGCGTCGCCGCGGCCAGGCTCATCGCGGTCGCGTCGTTCGTCCTCGTCTCGTATGCCTACGACCGGGACGCGGTGATCCCGGTTCCCGACGCGCTCGTCGACCGGCTCGAGGCATGGGAAGGCCGGTCGCTTCGGGCCTGAGAGCGGGTCTCGAGCTCAGTCGTTCGGGTCGCGCGGGGTCAGGTCGTTCGCCGACCAGCGCTCGTATGCCGCGGCCAGATCCTCGTCCGGTCGTCGCAGCGTCACGAGGACGGGCAGCCCGTCGATCGTCCAGTCGATTCGTGCGTTGCCGTCGCGTCCGAACCAGCAGGCGACCCGGCCGGTCCGGGCGGGCTCGAGCCCGAACAGCCCTCCGGGTTGGCGCCACTGCCCGCTGAACGTCGAGCCCGCCTCGCACGAACCGTTCCCGATCGACGAGCCGCGGAGCGTCGACTGCCAGGCTCGCGCGACCGCCGCCTCGTCGGCGAACAGGACGTAGCGGATCGTGCCGTCGGCCCCGGTTGCCGGCTGGCACGTCACTGCGGCGACGCCGTCGGCGTAGGCCGTGTCCCCCGCGGCCACGAGCGCGCCACCCTCGAGTGCCGTGGACCGGCAGTCGTTGCGGACCGCGGGCGGGAGGAGCGCACGCAGCCGAGCGACGTCGGCGGACGTGCCGAGTCGCGGCGCGGCGGTCGGTTTCGGCGTCGGGCGGGGCGTCGGCGTGGGCGTGGGCGTGGGCGTCGGCGTCGGTGTCGCCGCCGTCTCGCCGGCGGTCGGGTCGTCGCTCCTCGCCGCTGCCGGCAGCCCGGGCCCGAACGACCCGGCGACGGGCACGAGGCCGACGCCGAACACGAGGCCCGTGGCGAGCAGAACTGCCACGAGGCCCAGCCCGGCTGCGGCGAGGCCCGCGAGCGACGGCCGGCGCGCACTCGAACCAGGGCGGCTTATCGTGACCGGCCGTTCGTCGCGGCCGAAGGCGACCCATCGAGGCGTGGCCGCCGCGCCGACGAGCGCCGGCGTCGGCGTTGGCCGCCGGAGCGGGACGGTCGCGGCCGACGGATCCGGGGCGCCGGGGCGCCGGAGCGACAAGGCGACGCGCACCGCCTCGAGCATCGCGCCCGCGGTCGGATATCGAGCGAGGGGGTCCTTGGCCAGCCCCCGGGCCACCACGGCGTCGATGGCCGGCGGGAGGCCTGGTCGCCGGGTCGACGCCGACGGCGGCGGCGCGTCGAGGTGGGCACGGAGGACGTCGTCGGCCGTTCGGCCTTCGAAGGGTGGGCGTCCGGTCAGCGCGTACAGGACGAGCCCGGCGAACGCGTACCGGTCGGCCGCAGCGCCGCCGGCCTCCGGGACGGCGCCTGCGCCATCTCCCGGCGGCGCGTCGATGATCCGTTCGGGGGCG
Source organism: Candidatus Limnocylindrales bacterium (assembly GCA_035693145.1). Classification (GTDB taxonomy): domain Bacteria; phylum Chloroflexota; class Limnocylindria; order Limnocylindrales; family CSP1-4; genus DASSHA01. The sequence continues at coordinate 11,459 of DASSHA010000090.1, read as the reverse complement.
AGGTAGGCCAGCGTGCCCAGCCGCTCCGCCGGCGCACCGAGTCGTCGGGCGATCCCGAAGTCGGTCAGGTACGGCTCGCCGTGGACGTCGAGGAGGACGTTCGCCGGTCCCACGTCGCCATGGACGAGCCCCGCATCGTGGATCGCGTCGAGGACCGAGGCGATCGGCGCGAGCAGCTCGACGGCGGGCGCCGGAGCGAGCGCCCCGCGACGCTCGACGAGCGCGCGCAGCGAGGGGCCACCGAGCAGTCGCATCGTCAGCCACAACCGGCCGTCGAACTCGCCGGCGTCGTAGATCGGGACGACGTGCGGATGCTCGACGGCGGCAAGGAGCTCGACCTCGGCAAGGAACCGGCCGCGCGCGACGGCATCGCCGTCGAGCTCGGGGGCGAGGATCTTGAGCGCGACCGTCCTGGCCGGCGACGCTTGTCGGGCGCGATAGACGACGCCCATCCCGCCGCGTCCGACGAGGGACTCGACGTGAAGGCCGGCAAAGGTGCCGCCGAGCGGCAGGAGATTGTCCATCGCGAGGTCCGCGCGACCGAGGCCGTGCGATGGCCGAGTATCCCACCGTCCGCGCCGGGCCGCCTCGTGGCCGCCCGCGACGTCGTCGATTGGTTCCTCAGCCGCTGAACGCGCGGAAGACCGCGACCGCGTTCTGGCCGCCGAACCCGAACCCGTTGATCGAGGCGGTCTCGACGCGCGCCTGGCGCTTGACGAGGGGGACGTAGTCGAGGTCGCACTCCGGATCGGGGTGCTCGAGGTTCGCCGTCGGGGCGATCCAGCCGTCACGGATCGCACCGATCGCGGCGATCGCGCTGACCGCGCCCGCGGCGCCGAGGAGGTGCCCGACCATCGACTTCGGGGAGCTGATCGGCATCCGGTAGGCGTGCTCGCCGTAGGCGACCTTGATCGCGCGCGTCTCGGTGACGTCGTTGAGCGGCGTCGACGTCCCGTGCGCGACGACATAGTCCATCTCGTCGGGCGCGACGCCGGCGTCCCGCATCGCCTTCGTCATCGCCATCGCCGCTCCGCGTCCCGTCGGCTCCGGTGCGCTGATGTGGTACGCGTCGGCGGTCAGCGAGGCGCCCAGGAGCTCGGCCTGGATCCTGGTGACGGCACCTCGGGCGATCGCGTGCTCAGCCGACTCGACGACCATGCACGCGGCGCCCTCGCCGAACACGAACCCGTCCCGGTCACGATCGAACGGCCGCGATGCGTGGGTGGGATCGTCGTTGCGCTTCGAGAGCGCACCCATGTTCCCGAGCGCGGCGAAGGCGATCGGCAGCAGCGCGGCCTCCGAGCCGCCGGCAACGACGACGTCACATTCGCCGGAGCGGATGAGCCGGAGCGCGTCCTGGAAGGAGATCACACTGCTCGCGCAGGCGGCGACCTGGGTGATGACGGGCCCCGTGAGGCCGTACCGCATCGACACCTGTGCCGCGCCCATCGAGCCGGACAGTGCGGGGATCGCGAACGGGCTCACCTGGCCCGGACCCTTTCGCTCGAGCGTCTCGGTCCCGAGGATGACCTGCTCCATCCCGCCGCCGCCGGTATTGATGACGACGGCCACCCGATCGCGCCGTTCCGGCGACCAGTCGCGGAAGTCGAGGCCCGAATCGGTCACGGCCTCGACCGCGGCCGCCATCGCGAAGTGAATGAACCGGCTCATCCGGCGGGCCATCTTGCGGTCCATCGTGAGCGTGGGGTCGAAGTCCTTCACCTCGGCGTCGATACGGACGTCGAACCCGGTCGGATCGAAATGCGTGATCCGCCCGACGCCACTCGTCCCGGCCAGGAGGTGCGACCACGTGGCGGGCGCGTTGTTGCCGATCGGGGTGACGGCGCCGAGGCCGGTGACGACGGCGCGACGCGACAGGTCGGAGGACGGCACGGGACCCTCGGCGACGGCTCGCTGGACGGGCGCGATTGTAGCCGCCGCGCCGTCCCGGACCCGGAACGACGACCGCGGGACGCCGGGCGGGCACGGTCGGGTACTCCGGCGGGCGGTACGGACGGGTCATCGTCCGGGGTGGGAGGCCGCTCATAGGATCGCGCCAGGGATCGGCACCTTGCCGCTCCGGCCCAGAGGTCCGTCACGTGTCGAGCTCACGCGAGCGCTGCCCTCGCTGCTCCCGTCGCCTCGTCGTCACCCGCTTCGACACGACGTTCCGGCTCTCGGATCGAAGTGAGCGGCTGTGCTTCGGGATCCCCGGTGGGCTCTGCGAGGAGTGCCACCAGCTCTACATCGACCCGGACCTCATCGAGCTTCTCGAGCTCGGCGACGGCCGCTGCGTCTTCGCGATCGAGAGCGATCTCGTCGTCCAGGAGCAGGCCTGGTCCTCCTGACCGCCTAGCGCCGGCCGGCCGTCGTCGGTGCCGAGCGCGCATCGACACTCCGCGCCGGCGCGACGCGATCGCGCACCCACAGCTGGAACGCGAGCGCGACCTGCCGCGGCGTCGCCGGGTCGGCGCCCTTGACCATCGCGTCGAGGTCCAGCAGTCCCTCGAGCGCCGCCTGGAGCTCCTCGAACCGCCAGCGCCGCGCCTGTCTCGCCCGCAGCTCCGCCGGGTACGACGCGATCTTCAGCGCCCTCACGATCTCGGGCGCGGACGCACCCGAGGTCACGAGATCGTTCGCCACGATCAGCTCGCGGACGCGCCGATGGAGCTGGGCGAGGAGCACCGGCTCAGGGGTCGTCACGAGCAGGCGATCGAGGAGCTCGGAAGCATGCCGCGCATTTCGCTCTCCGACGGCGTCGAGGAACGCCCAGCCGGACGCTTCGAGCGCGTCGCTCACGAGCGCGCGAACGTCGTCCCGCTCCACCCGACTGCCCGCGCGATAGAGGCCGAGCTTGTCGAGCTCGGTCGACGCGAGCGCCGACATCCGGCGCCGATCCACGTCCGCTTCCTTCACCATCGCCCCGACCCGCGACGCCAGCTCCTCGGCCGCGCCCGGGCCCAGCCTGATGTCGCGGTCGCGAGCCTGCTCCTCGATCCAGGCCGCCATCCGGCGCTCGCTCGGCGCACGGATCTCGACGAGATCGCCGCCGAGCGCGGCTACGGCGTCGCGCAGGGCCTTCGCGCCGGCCGTCTCCCTGTGTCCCGTCTCGGCCGCGTCGACGAACAGGAGCCCGTTTCCTGGAGCGACCGCGCCGAGCAGCGCGATCGTCGCGTCGCGGACGACATTGGAGCGGACGAGCGCCGACGCGTCGGTGATGATCACGACCGTCCCGCCGCCGAACAGCGGTGCGGTGCCGATCCGTTCCGCCAGCCGCGCCGGGTCGAGCTCGTCGCCGCGGAACGCCGCCCGTTCGAGCGGCGCGCCGGCCGCCACCTCGAGCCGCGCGACGAACGCGTCCGCGGCCTTCGCGAGACCGTGCTCGTCGTCGCCGCGGTAGTACCCGAGTGGCGATGCGGACCCTGCCGGCCGTGGGCCCGGCATCAGGCAGCCACCGGATGGGACGCCGCGCGAAGCGCCGACGCCGTCCAACGGACGCGGCGCACGCTCGCCGGGCCGATCCCGGCCGCACGGCAGACGCGCGCCTCGAGCTCGACCGCTCGCCGCCACGCCAGTTCACGCTGCGCAGCGGACCAGCCCGAATCCTCGTCGTAGCGCCGCGCCCAGTCGGCGAACCGCGCGGCCATCGGTTCGAGCCGCTGGCCGGCCCGCTTGTCGGCATAGCTCACGATCGCGGCCTCGATCGACGCCGTCGCGAGCCACTCTTCCCAGCCGACGGCGAGCAGCCGAGTGACGGAGTGATCCGCGACGAGCGGCGCAAGCTCAGGGTGGCCGCGCCGGACGAGCCAGTCCGCGGAGCCCGCGCCGTGTCGCAGCCGGCGGGCCCGATCGGCCGCGGGAAGGACCTTGTCGACATCGTGCAGCAGCGCGGCCGCTTCGACGGCGCGGCGATCGCATCGTTCGCGCGCCGCGACGACGCGCGCCAGCCACGTTGCCACCTCCGCGACCGCCCGGGCATGCCGGAGGAACCAGGTCGGGGGATCGAGGGACAGCAGGAGCGACGCGGCCGTGGTCCGGTCGGGGACGGACATCACGCCGATCGTAGCCGTCCCCACCGGGCCCGGTCGCCGCGCCAGCCGCCGTGCGACCGACCGATCCGGTCGAGATGCTGCAGGCGAGGAAGGGGACGGCGCTGATCCCGACAGCGGCCGCTGCCGGGGCGTCGGCGTCGCCTCGCTCCCTCGACACCGCCATCGCGGAACCGTCGAGCTCGACTTCGACGCTCCCGTTGCGGTCCGTCCGATAGACGTCGGCGCCGTGCGCGCGAAGCCGGTCGAGCGTGTCGCGAGCCGGATGCCCGTACGGGTTTTTCGCCCCGACCGACACGAGCGCGACCTTCGGCCGGAGGAGCGAGAGGAGCGCATCCGTCGAGGACGTCGCGCTGCCATGGTGCGCCACCTTGAGCAGGTCGACGCTCGGCGGATGACGACCGACGAGCGTGGGATCGATGCCCTGCTCGATGTCGCCGGCGAGCAGCATCCGCTGGCGGCCGAAGGTGCCGAGCAGGACGATGGAGACGTTGTTGATCGACGTGCCATCGTCGCCGGGAGTGTCCGGGACGGCGCCGCGATCCGGCCACAGCACGCGCAGGTCGAGGTCGTCGAGCGCGAGCCGATCGCCCGTCGAAAGCCGGCCCGTTCGAACCCCGTGAGCGGCGAGCTCGGCCTCGAACGCACGGTATCCGGGCCCCGGGCCGCGCATCCCGGGCTCGAAGATGGTGCCGATTCGGTAGCGCTCGGCAAGGGCCGGGAGCCCCGCGGCGTGGTCCTCGTGGGGATGGCTGAGGACGAGCACGTCGACGCGTCGATCCCAGGGCGGAAGTCGCGCGTCGAGGACGTTCAGCAGGCGGCCGGGGTCCGGGCCGCCGTCGATCAGCATTCGCGAGCCACGATCCGACTCGACGAGGATCGCGTCGCCCTGACCGACGTCGAGGGCCGTGACGCGAACCGCTCCCGACCGACGGGCCGCGGCGCCGGTCGCCGTCAGCACGAGGGCGCCCGCAAGGAGGAGGGCGACGCCCAGGACCGTCGTGGCTCGTCTCGACGGTCCGGTGCGACCACTGCCCGTTCGAGCTCCGGCAGTCGAAGGGGATGTTGCGGCCGGACGCGCTGTCAACGTCGCGCGACGAGCGGCGCGCCGAACGGGGACGAGCATCCAGGCCAGGCCGACGGCGGCGACGACGCCGGCGATCGGGCCCGCGCCGGCCGGGAGCAGGAGCGAGGCGAACGGGATCGCGGCCATGAGCCGAACGACCGCGACGAGGCCGCCAAGCACCGCCCATGCAGGCAGTGCGAGAACGACGCCGGCGACCGACGGCAGTCCGAGCGGGACGAGCCAGCCACCGAGCGCCGCCAGCGCCGCCGTTCCCATCGCCGGCGCGACGAACGGTGCGACCGCAAGGTTCGCGATGGGTGACACGAGCGACAGGCGCCCGAAATCGGCCAGGACGAACGGCAGTGTCGCGGCTTCGGCGGCGAGCGACAGCCCGAGGGTCTCGACGATCGACGTTGGGGTCCGCGCGGGCAAGCGGCGGGCGAGCGCCGCGACGATCCGGTTCCCGAGCACGAGCAGGCCGACCGTCGCACCGGCCGACAGCTGAAGACCCGGATCTGCCACCTCCGCCGGCTCGACGAGCAGGAGCGCCGCGATCGCCAGCGAAAGCGCGGCTGGTGCCGCGCTCGCCCGACCGCCGGCCCGAGCGACGAGGACGATGCCGGCCATGACACCGGCGCGGACCACGGACGCCGATCCGCCGGCGAACAGGACGAAGCCGGCGATCGTCGCGAGCAGCGCAAAGGTCCGGGGCGTGCGTCTGAGCCGCCCGAGGAATGGTGCAAACGTGGCGAGCACGAGCGCCACGTTCCAGCCCGAGATCGCGACGACGTGGCTCACGCCGGCCGTCGTGAAGTCCGCGGCGAGGCTTCGATCGACGCGTTCGCGCAGGCCCACGACCATCCCGGATGCGAGTCCCGCCTCGGGTTCCGGCAGGACACGACCGATGGCGTCACCGGTCGCGCGGCGGACGAGCTCGACGATCGACGAATCGCCGACGACCTCGACCGACCGGACGAAGACGCGCGGCCGGTCGCCCGCCCGGGTCGCCGGGCGAAGGTCGCCCGCGAGCCGCAGCTGGTCACCGGGGCCGATCGGCGGATAGGGCGGCAATGACACCGCGACCTCGAGCGGTCCACCGGCGGTCGCGAGCACGACGGTCGCAGGAACGATCCCGTCACGCGCCGAGCTGACCGACGCGACAGTCGCCGTCCATGCCCCGGTCTCGGGCCGGACGGCCGCCGGCGACGATCCCTGGGAGACGGAAGCGAGCCGAAGTGCGAGGGTGGCCGCGCCGACGCCGACGATGAGCAGGGGAACGGGCAGACGACCGGTCGACCGCCCGAACGCGGCGATCGTGGCAGAGGCGACGATCGCGAGACCGAGGCCAGCCGCGGCAAGCCGGCCGAGCCCCTCGCTTCCGGCCGCCGACGAGCCGACCGCTGCGGCCGTCGCCGACCCGACGACACCGACCGCGAACCAGCCCGCCCGTGGCATCGTCATCGGACGACGACGAGATCCTTGATCTTGTCGAGCGTCGCTGCGCCGACGACCTTGCGGTCGCGCACGTCGTCGAGCGAGGCGAACCGTCGTTCGGTTCGGGCGGTGATGATCTTCGCGGCCGTCGCCGGTCCGATCCCCGGGAGCGTGTCGAGCTGCTCGGCCGTGGCGGTGTTCAGATCGATCGGCGCGCCCGGCCCGACGCTCGGCGGTCGCCCGCCGCCGCTCGCCGCGGTCGGGTCCCCGCGTGCGGGCACCCGAACCTGATCGCCGTCGGCCACGGGTTGCGCCAGATGGAGCGCTCGCGCCGCCTCGGCGTCGACCCCCGGTCCGTACCCACCGGCCGCGGCGATCGCGTCGGCGATGCGGCTGCCGGCAGGCAGACGGACGAGGCCCGGCCGCTGCACGGCTCCGCTCACCTCGACGACGATGGGCGCCGCGCCAGTGGCCGTGGCGTCACCCGATGCGCCGGCCGACGGGACGATCACGGTCCGCTCGTCCGAACCCTGGCCGACGCCGATCGCGAGTGCGAGCACGAGCGAGGCGATCACCGCCCCACCGACGGCAAGGATGATTCCGCGACTCGCGACCTGCGAGCGCTCGCTCTCGGGCGTAGGCGGAGCGGGCGTGTCGAGCACGGGCCAACCGGACGGAAGCGAATCCAACGCGACCTCCACGGCGGGAGATCGGGGCGTCTCGCGACGAAACGCCCCGCGGCTCAGGGGGCACTTCCTGGGCGGCGGGGCGTCGAAGCGAACAGTAGCGGAGGGTGATTAGCTGCGGCTTATCTCGCGATCCGGCGTCAGGCCGACGTCACCGAGGAGAGGACGCCCTCGAAAGTCGCTCCCACTCCACCCAGCGAGCCCCGTCCCACCAGCGATGCCAGATGAACCCGTCGCGTCCGGGCGCGAACACGTCCAGGCGGTCGTCACCCCAGGACGAGGCCGCGGGGACCCCGGTCAGCTCGCCACCGAGCGACTCCCACGGGTGCCAGGACTCGCCGTCCCAGTAGCGGTCCCAGAGCGCGCCATCGTCGAAGATCGCGAAGACCTCGAGCCGATCGGGTGCCCACGCCGTCACCGCGGGCGGCGAGGCAAGCCGGCCACCGAGGTCCGATTCGTCCGACCAGCGCTGCCCATCGAACGATCGTGCTCGAAGCGTGCGGTCGGGCGCGACCCGGAAGAGATCGATCCTGCCGGCTCGCCACGACACCGCCGCGAGACCGCCCTCATCGACCATCCGACCCTCCGTCTTCGTCCCTCCGACGCCGGCGCGCGAACCGCGTCGGTCGGCTCAGCGTCCGGCCGGGGCTCCGCGGCGGATCGACCGTGTCCCGAGCGAGATCGCGCGACGCGCGAAGCTCGGTCCATGCCGGGCCGGCCGGCGGCTGGCCGAGTGGGCGAGCCGTTCGCGATCCGCTTCCGCGACCCGCTCGGCGGCGACGTCGAGGGCGCGAAGGTACTGCACTTGCCACATGTCCTTCACTCCCTTCAGCGATTGTGGTTGTCGGAGAAGCCAGGCCGGGAGTCGGCTCCCCATCTGAGCGCCGCGAGCCCGAGCGCGAGGAGGATGACGACCAACGCGACCGCCGCCAGGATCTCGTCCATCTGAAACGCTCCCGATAACCTTTTTCCGGGTCCTCTCCGGTTACTGAATGGTAGGCTCTTGCCAGTAACCTGTCAAGGCGGATAGAGTGGTTACCAACATGGAACTTCAGTCCGGGACGCACGTCCACGAGGCGGAGCTCGACACGGTCCTGGCCTTCGTCAACACGGACGAGCTCGAAGACGGCGCCCCCGTCGATCACCTGTCGAGCGACGCGGCGGCCGTCGCCTGGCTCGCGTCGCATGGCCTCCTCCATCCCGAGCACGTGCCGGAGGCCGACGCCCGTGTCCACGACCGGGTCGCGGCGGTCAGGGCGGCCGTCCGGGAGGTCATCGAGGCGGTGGCCGCCGATCGGACCGCGCAGCCTTCGGCCCTCCGAACCGTCAACCGGGCGCTCGCCCGCCGCGACGTCCTCGAGCTCGTGCCCGCGCCCGACGGGGCACGCGTCTCCCATCGCCACGTCGGCGATCCGGTCGACGCCGCGCTCGCACGCCTGATTGAGCCGATCGTCGCGATCGTGTCGAGCGCCGACGTCGACAGGCTCCGGATCTGCGCCAACGACCGCTGCCGGTGGGCGTTCTACGACACGTCGCGAACTGGACGTCGGCGCTGGTGCGACATGGCGACGTGCGGCAATCGGGCGAAGGCGGCGCGCCACCGGGCGCGCGCCAAATGTGCGCCTCGCGTGCGCGAACAGTCGGCCCCGAACAGCTAGGCCGGGACGGCTGCCTCCAGCCGCGGTCGAACCTCGGTCGCGAAGCGCGTCATCGACTCCTCGTCGTAGGGCGACGGGAAGTTCGCGATCAGATGTCGACGGCCGAGCTCGACGAGCGGCGCGAGGTGCTCCGCGATCTCCTCGGGCGAGCCGACGAGCGCGTCATAGCGCGCACCGCCGTTCGACGCGAATGTGCGCTCGGCGACGCGCTTCGCCTCGGCGGCCGAATCGCGGATGAACAGTCGGCCGATCCCCGAGGTCCGTTCGATCTCGTCGAAGTCTCGACCGACCGCTTCGCAGTGCTGACGCAGGATGCGGTCCTTGCGACGCACCGTCTCGACGTCACCGCCGACGTCGTGCATGTCCGCGTACTTCGCGGCGAGCTTGAGGGTGACCTTCTCGCCGCCACCGCCGACGAGGATGGGCAGCGGCGACTGGATCGGCGGCGGGTCGTTGCGGACCGCCCTGGCGTGATAGCGGTCGCCGGGCTTTGACGACGGCCGGGTCCCGTGAAGCATGCCGCGCATGACCGGCAGCGCCTGACCGAGCCAGCGAAGTCGCTCGGGCGGCCCGTCGCCGTAGTCGAAGCCGAACGCCTCGTGCTCGGTGCGGAACCACGCGCCGCCGATCCCGAGCACCGCTCGCCCGTTCGAGATGTGGTCGAGGCAGGTCGCCATCTTCGCCGTGAGCGTCGGCTCGCGGAACGTGTTCGCCCCGACCATCAGACCGAGGGTCACCTTTTCGGTCGCCATCGCCCAGGCGGTCAGCGTCGTCCAGCCCTCGAACATCGGCCCGTCGTCGCTGCCCACGATGGGATAGACGTGATCCCAGGTCCAGAGCGAGTCATAGCCGAGGCGATCGGCCCGCCGGCCCGCCTCGAGCAGCGACGCCCAGTCCGTGTACTGATTCCAGCAGTTCGCGCCGATCCTGATCCGCGGCATGGTGCCTCCGAGCGCTTCGATGTCCCGTGGAGCGTGTGCCGAACGGCCTTGCGGCCGCGCGACGACCTCAGCCGCGAACGACGACGTTCACGAGGCGGCCGCCGCCGGCGACGACGATGCGGTCCGGCGTTCGGCCGGCGAGCAGCTCGCGGACGCGCTCGCGCGAGAGGACGATCTGCTCCAGCTCCACCTCACTGATCCCGGCCGGGACGACGATCCGGTCGCGGACCTTGCCGTTCACCTGGATCGGCACCTCGCGGGTCTCCGCGGTCGCCGCGCGCTCGTCGACGGCCGGCCAATCCTCGGTGTGGATCGAGCGCCACTCCTCGCCCGCGGCGGCCAGGCGCCGGCTCCACAGCTCTTCCGCGATGTGCGGGGCGGCGGGCGCGAGCATGAGAAGCAGGAGGCGGACGGCCTCGTCCCAATCCGGCATGGCGACGACCGGCGTTCCGCGATACCGCGTCAGGACGTTGGTCAGCTCCATGAGCTTCGCGACCATGACGTTGAACCGGAAGCCCTCGTATTCCGACGTCACGTCGCGGAGCGTCCTATGCGCCGCGGACCGGATCGCGTCCGCCGCGGTCCGATCGTTCTCGCCTTCCGGCAGCCGGCCGGCATTCGGGTCGCCGGGCTCCGTGCCGGTCGGGTCGAGCGCGACCGTCCAGACCCGCCGCAGGAAGCGGTTGACGCCGTCGATCCCGGACGGGCTCCACGGACCGCCCTGATCCCAGGGTCCCATGAACATGAGGAACAGCCGGACCGTGTCCGCCCCGTACCGCGCGACGAGCGCATCGGGATCCTCGACGTTGCCGCGTGACTTGCTCATCCGCTCGCCGTCGGCGCCCAGGATCTGGCCCTGGTTGAAGAGGCGCTTCCATGGCTCGCGCTGGTCGATGAGGCCGATGTCGGCCATCGCCTTTGTGAAGAACCGGCCGTAGAGGAGGTGCATGACCGCGTGCTCGGCGCCGCCCGTGTACTGGTCGACGGGCGTCCATCGCTCCACCATCTCGCGATCGACGGGCCCGTCGCCCTTGTGCGGCGAGAGGTAGCGGAACCAGTACCACGACGAGTCGATGAACGTGTCCATCGTGTCGGTCTCGCGCCTGGCCGGGCCACCGCAGCGCGGGCACGTGGTCTCGACGAACGACGTGTTTCGCGTCAACGGGCTCACCCCGACGCCCTGGTAGTCGACCTCGTCCGGCAGGAGGACCGGCAGCTGCTCGTCCGGCACACCGACGATCCCGTCGGTCGGGCAGTAGACGACCGGGATCGGCGTGCCCCAGTAGCGCTGTCGGCTGATCAGCCAGTCTCGCTGGCGGTACGTGACCGCGAATCGCCCCTTGCCCTCCTTCTCGAGCCAGTCGACGATCTCGCGCCAGGCATCGGCGGCGAGCATCCCGTCGAACCGACCCGAGTTGATCATCCGCTCGCCGGTCGAATGCTCGACGTACGCGGTCTCGAGCGCGTCCCCGGGTTCCACTCCCTCCGGGACGATGACCTGACGGATGGGCAGGCCATGCCGCCGAGCGAACGCAAAGTCCCGCTCGTCGTGTGCGGGCACGGCCATGATCGCGCCCGTCCCGTAGCTCGCGAGGACGTAGTCGGCGATCCAGATCGGGATCCGC
>DASSHA010000089.1:0-6541 GCA_035693145.1 Candidatus Limnocylindrales bacterium | reverse complement strand
ACGGTCCCGAGAGCGACGCCGATGACGAGCGCGACGGCGAGCGAGGCCAGCCCACCGACGGCGAGCAGCATCGGTCGGCGCCGGATGCGGGCGAGGCGATGCGCGACGAGCGTCGCGCGGCCGAGTGGTTCGACTCTGCCGGCCATAACTAGTAGGACGGGTCGGGCACGACGGAGGCCGCCGGCGTCGCGCCGCCGGCACCACCCGACGGCGCCGGGGCCGACGGTTCGGGCGGGAGCACCAGGTCCGGGTGGATCGCCACCGCGAGCGCGCGGAGCCCCTCGACGAGCCGGGGTCCCGGCCGGCTGACGAGCGTGTCGTCGATCGGTCGGATGGCGCCCGACTTCACGGCCGTCATGCCGCCCCAGCCCGGCCGCTTCGCGACGGCGTCGGCGGTCGTCCCGTAGGCACCGTCGCCGAGGAGGATGAGCTGCGGATCGGCCGCGACGAGCTTCTCGAGCGGGATGTTGTACGCGGTCGTGCTGCCGGTCGTGATCGGGTCCCCGCCCGCGATCCGGACCATCGCCTCGAGGAACGACCCCTTCGCGGGCCCGAAGATGTCCTTCGTCGCGTCGAGCTCGTAGAACGTCCGCGGGTGGTCGAGCTGGGCGGTCGCGGCCTGGACCTGGTCGAAGCTCGCACGCATGGACGCCGCCAGGTCGCGCGCGACGGCAGGCTCGCCGATCGCGTCGCCGACGAGCTCGATGTCGCTGAACACCCCGTCGATGTCCGGCGCGTAGACGACGACGACCGGGATCTTCAGCGATCGCAGCTTGGCGATCGCGTCGGGTGGGTTGAAGCCGTTGCCGCCGGCGATCACGAGGTCCGCCCCGAGCGCGACGATCTTCTCGACGTCGACCGAGCCGAACTTCGCGACGGTCGGCAGGCTGTCGGCTTCCGGTGGATACGGATTCGGGTCCTCGACCTTCCCGACGACGCGGTCGCCGGCGCCGAGGCGAAAGAGCGTCTCGGTGACGGCCGGAGTGAGCGAGACGATCCGCTTCGGTTCCGAGGCGAGACTGACGGTCGTGCCCTCGTCGTCACCGAGGGTCGCCGGGAACGCCGCCGACGCAGCTGGCGTTCCGGTCAGTGCCGGCGCGAGCGACGTGCTCGCGTCGGGCGGGATCGTCGGGGCCGGTGCACCGGTACACGCCGCCAGGAGCAGCAGCGGCGCGAGCAGCAGGCCAAAGAAATGACGACGGTGATGACGAGGCGATGCGTCCACGAGCAGATCCTTCGAGGAAGGGGGACGCGACGGGCGTTCGGAATCAGGAACGCCCCTCGCACGACGACGGTCGGGAGGAGCGTCAGGCGGTGGATCGCATCGGTCGGCCGGTCCCTTTCTCTCGAAGGTCGAGCACGAGCCGCGGGCGATCGGCGACCGGACTTCCGTCGCTCTGGGCGACGGTCACCGTAGCGGGACTGTGCCGGATTCTCACCGGCTTCGCGATCGGCGCGGCGCTGTTCTGTTGTCGCTCGCAGCCTAACCGATCCGAACGCCGGCCGAAATAAGCGCGAGTGAAGCAGGGCATGCGATCGTGCCGGCCTCGCCCTCCTCCCGCCACACCCGAACCACCGCCGGAGGAGGAATGTCGGAGTGTCGCCCGGACGATGGACGCGACGCCTCATCCCGCCGCTCATGCCACTGGTGCTGCTGCTCGCCGCGGCTCCCCAACCCGTCGCCGCGGCATACCAGGCGACCGTCGACGTCAACGAGACCGCCTTCGACTCCTGCGACGGCTCGCCGAACTCGACGCCGGCGAAGATGCTCAACGCGGCGGTCGCCGCGTACGCGAAGCTCGGCTACGCGACGACCGGCTACACGAAGACCGCCTTCACCCGCGCGCACACGCTCAGCCGGACCGTGGGCGACTGGGGCTACTTCGTGCACTCGCACGGCGACTACTACCTGAATTCGGACGGCAAGCGCTACACGGGCTTCCGCGAGGACTCCGGCGACTGCAGCCAGAGCGTGATCTTCTCGAAGGACGTCGCCGCGAGGCGCGCCGGCAGGCAGACCAATCTCGTCTTCATCTCCACCTGCCACGCAGCGGACTCGAACACCACTCTGCCCGCCGCGTTCGCGATCGCGAAGACGAAGGGCTCGGACGCGGCGACGGTGGGCCCGGAGTTCTACACGGGCTACGTCGGCGTCCAGTGGGACAGCGACGAGTGGCTGTTCGAGCAGCGCTTCTGGAGCGCCGCCACCTCGGGGATCGGGACCGGCCCGGCCTTCGACAAGGCGTTCGCCGGGAGCTACGGACACACCGACTTCGACGCCGACTGGTGGGGCGCCTACCACTGGAGCGGTCGCGCCGGCCCGCTCAGCGTCAGCTGCCCGAACTGCAACTGAGGAGCGGACGATGCACGCTCTCCTTCGACCTTCCCTCCGCAGGCTTTCCCTCCTCGCCGTCGCCCTCGGCGCCACGATCGTGGTGACGACCGGGGTCTCGAGCGCCGCTCCGGGCATCCCGGCCCGCGCTCCGACTGGCGATCCGGCGGCGTTGCCGCCCGAGGCATCCGCGCGGGCCGTCGCGCGCGCCGTCGCGCGCGCCGACGCGCTCTCACGAGCGATCGGACTGCCGAGCGGGTCGCATTCCGTGCAGCGCATCACCGATCCGTCGCAGCGCGCGTCGTTCGACGAGGTCACGACGCGTGACGATCGCGGTCGGCCCACCGCCATCATGCGATTGACGACGGACGGCCGCCTCGCGCTCGCCGTGGCGCTCGGGCTGCACGAGTCGGCGAGCTCCATCGACGCGGGGCGGGCGACGCAGCTCGCCGAGCACCTCGTCAGCGTGGCGGATGTGCCGCCGCAGGGATCGTCGCGTGCGACGAAGTCGAGTGGCGCCGGCGGCTGGATCGTCAGCTGGCCGCGCGTCGTCGACGGTGCGCCGGTGCGGGGCGACGGAATCCGGGTCGGACTGTGGACCGACGGCGCCGTCCACTCGATCAGTCGGTCGGAGCAGGCGCTCGCGCCGCGGCCGGCGATCGTCGCACCGGAGGACCGGGCCCGCGCGGCCGCGGCGGCGACGGTTTCATCGGGCTTCGGAACCGCGGCCGGCGACCTGCGTGAGGTCCGGGCCAGCCTCGCCTGGCTCTCCCCGAACGAGGCCTTCGGCGCCGCCCCGGGTCCTGCTTCGGGCGTCACGACGAGGCTCGCCTGGGTCGTCGAGTTCCGCGCGACAGGTGCGCTCGCCGACCGGCTGACGGCGATCGAGATCTGGCTCGACGCCGGGACGCTGGCGATCATCGGAGGTGACGTCGCCGAATGAACGCCAATCCGCCGAAACGCCGCGCCGGCCGGTCCCCGGGACGTCGCCCGGGAGCGCCGGCCGCCGGCGTGCTCCTCGTCGTCGTTGCGATGCTCGTGTCCGCCGCGTGCTCGACGGCTCCCTCGCCTCCCCCGACGACGACCGCGGTCGCGAGTCAGCCCGCATCGGCGCCACCGTCCGCGTCGGCGTCGGCGTCGGCCTCGGCCGACCCGACCGGGAGTTCATCCGCGGTCGGCCTCGTCGTCGTCGTCGACGACGGGTCGCAGTCACTCGGGCTCGCCGGCGCCGACGGCGCGCTCGGGTCGTTGTCGGCGCCGCGACATCCGATCCGGCAGATCCGCGCCGCCACGGCTGGCCTCGTGGCCGCGCTCGACGACGGGACGCTCGCGTTCGGCCGCCTACGTGCGGGTTCGATTGCGTGGATGGACGGCCCGCCAACCGCGAACCTCGCCGCCCTCGCCGCGGATCCCGGCGGTCGGTTCCTCGCCCTGCTCGACACCGACCGTCTTGGCCAGGGCCTGCCGCTCGCGCTGGAGATCGTCCCGGTTGCCGGCGGCGATGGTCGGACGATCACCGCGAAGGAGCTCGAGGCGAACGGCGCGCCGGCCTGGTTGGCGGATGGGCGAATCGCCCTCCGGGCGATCGGGCGTGGCGGACGCGATGTCCTCGCGATCGTCGATTCGGCGACCGATCGAACGACCTCCGTCCCATTCGATGCGATCGACCTCTTCGCCTCGGCCGACGGACGGACCGTCGCGCTGGCCTACGAGCGGGCGATCCGGATCGTCCCCGCGGCCGATCTGAGTGGGGACGGCGTCGCGGTCGCGGTGCCGACGGATCCCGGGGCGGGACGGGTCGCCGAGGTCGCACTCGACCCCACCGGCGGCCGGATCGCCTTCGTCCTCGAGGACGACGATCAGACGCCGATCTCGATCAGGATCGCGACAGCAGCGGCAGGCTGGCGGGAGACGGCGCACATCGACGTACCGGTGGGGACGACTCGCATCCGGATCGCCTGGGCGGGGTGAGCCCGGCGGCCGTGCCGCCGGGCCGGATCAGACCGCGGCGGGTTGTGGCGCGGCGAAGATCGAGACCTGGGCGTCCTCGGGCAGCATGACGCCCATGATCTTCTGGATCGCGAGGAGGTGGACGCACGCGCCCCAGCTCTCGAAGTAATGGCACGTGCAATGCCACTGGCCGGCGTCGAGACTCACGTGGTGGGTGTCGTTGTCGCCACGGAACGTGAGGGCGAGACGATCGATCGTGATCCGATCGAGCTCGCGCGCGTAGCGATTTGCCTTCTCGACCTTGCCGATCAGGGAGCTGTGCATCGCGGCCGAACCTCCGTCGCCCGAGGGGCGCGTTCCGAGCCGCCGTCCGGTCGCTCTCGATCGACCGGTGAGGGCGGTCGTCTGACCGAAGCCTACACCGAGGATCCGGCCGGGTCACCCGGCAAAAAGGTCCCGGCCGCCGCGCTCAAGGGGTGTTCGTGCCCTCGCGGCCGAAGTCGTCCTCGACCCGGACGACGTCGTCGAGCTGCGGCCCTGACACCTCGATCAGCTCGGTCCGTTCGAGCGCCTCGAAGCGGTGGCGCCGGCCGACCGGGATTCGGCGGCTCTCGCCCGGCTCGAGGTCGATCTCGCGCATCCTCCCGCCGGCGTCCTCGAGGTGGAGCCGCAGCCGGCCCGACAGGACGAGGATCGCCTCGTCCTTCGCCTCGTGGTACTGGAGCGAGAGGCGCTTGCCGGCTTCGATCGTGAGGACCTTGCCGGCGTACTGGTCGGTGTGGACCCAGATCCGCTCCTCGCCCCAGGGCTTCCGGACACGGGACTGCGCACCGCCTTCGTCACCCGAGCGCAGGGGCTGCCGGGTGTCGTCGCTCATGCCTCGCGCACCAGCCGCTCGCCCGCCTCGACGAGGGCGTCGCGTGCCTCCGGCGTCGTCGCCTCCGTGTAGACGCGGACGAGCGGCTCGGTCCCGCTCGTCCGGATGAGCAGCCACGACCCGTCGGCGGTGAAGAACTTGAACCCGTCACGCGTCGAGAGCGCCTGGGTTCGGGCGACCGCCTCCCCTGCGATCCGCGTCGGCGGCCCGGCCTCGAGATCCGCGAGCAGCCGGCGCTTGATGTCCTGGTACGCGGCGCGCTCGACGTGGACGTCGATCCGCCGGTAGAAGGACGGACCGGCGATGTCGTGGACGTGCTCGACGATCGCCGACACCGGCCAGCGGCCGGCCGCGCGCTCCCGCAGGAACAGGTCGAGCAGGAGGAGATCGGCGTAGATCCCGTCGCGCTCCGGCAGGTGCATCCCGAACCCGTAGCCGCCCGATTCCTCGGCCCCCAGCATCGCCCCGGTCTCGATCATCGCCGGTCCGATGTACTTGAACCCGACCGGCGTCTCCACGACATCGATCCCGTAGCGCTCGCCGAGCCGCGCCGCGGTCGACGTGTTGTTCACGCTCACGACGACCGGCTCGCGCAGCCCGCGGTGCTCCGCCAGGTAGTACATCAGCAGGGCCGTGACCTCGAGCTGATGGAGGAACGTGCCGCGCTCGTCGGCCGCGCCCGCGCGGTCCGCGTCGCCGTCGAGCAGCAGCCCAAGGTCGTAGCCGCCACCGGCGAGGATCCCGAGCGCCTCGTCGACGTTCGGGCGGATCGGCTCCGGGTTGACGCCGCCGAAGTACGGGTTGCGCTCGCCGTGGATCTCGGTGATGCGGATCCGGCCGCCGGCAAGGAGCCGGGGCAGCCAGCCGGCACCGGCCCCGTACAGCGGGTCCACGAGGACCGAGATGTCGGCCGCGCGGAGGGCATCGAGGTCGATCGTCCGCCGGACGAACCGCTCGTACCCGTCATACGGGTCGAACCGTTCGACGAGCCCGGCCGCCTCGGCATCGGCCAGTGGCCGTCGCTCGATCGCGGTGCCGCCGTTGGCCGCGATCGCCGCCTCGACCGTCGGGAGGATGTCCGACCCTGCGGCCGCGCCGGACGGCGCCTTGATCTTGAACCCGTTGTCGGTCCACGGGTTGTGACTGGCCGTGATGACGATGCCGGCTGCCGCCCCCCGCTCGACCACTTCGTAGGAGCTCATCTGGGTCGGGACGGCGCGCGACGCGAGGAACACCGGGATGTCGTGGGCGAGGAGGACCTCGGCGGCAGCCGCCGCGAAGTGCTCGGAGGCGAACCGCCGGTCATACGCGATGACGACACCGCGTTCGCGCGCGCCGGCCGCATCCACGTAGCGCGCGACGCCGTCCGCGCAACGCCGGAC
>DASSHA010000088.1:0-2887 GCA_035693145.1 Candidatus Limnocylindrales bacterium | reverse complement strand
CGGTGAGCGTGTACTCGACGTCCGCGACGCGGTCGATCACGGTCCGGATCCGGTGCGCCTCGCCGTACGGGCTCTGCTTCTGCCAGTAGCTCCGGACGCGGCTGCGGAGGCTCTGCGCCTTGCCGACGTACAGCACCGTGCCTGCGGCGTCCTTCATGAGGTAGACGCCGGGTCGGTCGGGCAGCTTGGCGAGGGTGGCGCGGAGGTCCGCGGGAAGATCCGCGGCGGCGAGGGTCACGCGTTCGATCGTATGTCACGACCGTGATCGAACCGCCCGCGCCTCAGCCGGTCGGTCGGCCGTTCGCCCTCGGGACTCGACCTGGGGTAGCGACGGTCGCGTCTCCCGCCATCACGCGGACGTCGAACGAGCCCACCGCCATCGAACCGTCGCCCGAACCGGCGACCACGGTCGCCCGCCAGCAGCCCGAGGCGATGCCGGTCGTGTCGAGCTTGCCCGTCCATCGTCCGTTCGACCAGGCGAGGTCGAGCGTTCGGACGGGCGAACCGCCGGCGCATCGGGCGACGCTCAGGCTGACCTCCCCGCTCGTGACCTCGGCGCCGTCGACACGGACCGACGCCTTGACCGGGATCGACCGCGAGCCGTTCGCGTCGACGACGTTCGCCGAACCGATCGGCGCGTCGAACACCACGCGCGCGAGATGAACACGCACCGAGAACGCCGTGTTCGAGCGGTTCCCGCTCGCGTCGCTCGCGGTGCAGGTGACCGTCGTCGAGCCGACGGGGAACGCCGAGCCCGAGCCCGGGTCGCAGGTGACAACCGGCGACGCATCGACCAGGTCGTCGGCGATCGGAGTCGCGAACGTGACGACGATCCCGTTCGGATCGGCGGTGACGGCGTCCACGTCAGGGCCGGTGGCAAGGGCCGGCGCGGTCGTGTCGACCACCGTGACCTCGAACGAAGCGGTGGACGCCAGGTCGTCCGTGTCGGTCGCGGCGCAGGTGATCGTCGTCGTCCCGATCGAAAAATGCGATCCGCTCGCCGGCGAGCAGTCGACCGCAGGCGGCGTGTCGTCCTCGAGATCGCCGGCGGACGCCTCGAACGTCACGGTCGCACCGTCGCGGTCGTTGCCCTCGACCGTCAGCGAGGACGGAAGGTGGAGCGTCGGCGGCGTGTTGTCGACGACGGTGAGCGTGAAGCTCACGACGACCATGTTCGTGATGGCGGTCGTGTCGGCGTTCGAGGTGCTGGCATCGAACGTGAGCGTGTACGGATAGGGTCCGCCCGGCGCCATCGGCGCCCGGAGCTCCACGCGTGTCGGCTTCGCCGCGACGGTCTGAGCCGGGACGTCGCAGCCCTCGCCGTCGCCCGGGAAGCCGCTCACGGGACCGATCAGGGCGTCGTCCACCGTCGCGGCGCCGCCCGTTGGAACCGTCCCCCCGCTGAGCGAGAGCGTCACCGTCGCGCCGGCGTCGACGTGGTTCAGGCCCTTGCAGGTCAGGACGAAGTCGAGCGAGGTGGTGACTGCCGCACCGGGACCGACGTCACCCAGATCGAGTGTGTTCTGGATGCCCGGGGTGACGGCATCCGCATCCGGTGT
This sequence comes from Candidatus Limnocylindrales bacterium, assembly GCA_035693145.1. Lineage (GTDB taxonomy): Bacteria > Chloroflexota > Limnocylindria > Limnocylindrales > CSP1-4 > DASSHA01. The sequence continues at coordinate 1,328 of DASSHA010000088.1, read as the reverse complement.
CGCCGTGTCCGCGAGCGCCGTCGGGGCGACGACCAGGAGAAGGAGCGTCGCTGCCGCCGCGATCGCTTCGCGTCGCCGTCCTCGAATCTGACGCATCGATCTCGCGCTCCTCGGTGCGTTGGCCGGGCTGCGGGCTGGTGGCGGAAGTGGTTCGATCGGCCGGCCGTACTGCGAGGTTGTCGCGCGTTCGGGGGATGCGTCGATGGGAGGATCGTCGGGTTTGGTGCCGGACCGCGCCGCCGTGAAGTACCGGCTGGCGATGCGTTTCGGCGCCGCACGGGCTCGCGAGCGTGTCGCTGCTACGTCCGGCGCGACGCCGCGAGGCCGATGACGACCACGCCGAGGCCGATGACGAGCAGCGGCCCGATATCGCGCCAGTCAATGAAGAAGTAGCGGTTCAGGAGCGCGAGCCCGCCGCCTGCGATCAGCAGGACGCCCAGGACGATGGCGCCGGCTCCTGGCGCGCTCGAACGCGCCTGGTAGGCCGAAGGCCCGAAGCCCGGCTCGCCGCCGTTCGGCTGGCCGGCCAGCGGCCGCGCCCCCGGCAGCGGCCCGTTCGGGACGACCATCGCCATGACGACATAGAGGATGAGCATCGGGAAGATGCCGGTGAAGATCGTCAGGATCGAATAACCGACCCGAGTGACGGAGGGGTCCCAGCCGAAATGCTCGGCGAGCCCGCCGCAGACGCCCGCCCAGACGCGGTCGGTCGTCGACCGGTACAGCCGGCGCGGCTCGAAATCGGCGCCGTAGCCGGGCGGCGTCGGCGGTCGACGGTCCTCCCAGGACGGCTCGTCGGCGGTCCCGCCCCCGTCCGGATCGCTGGCCTGTTCATGGTACGTGGTCATGCTCGACCTCCTTCCGCCGGCCGCCTCCCCGGCCGGTCCGTCAGGGTAGATCGTGCTCCCGGTAGCTCGTCTCCGCCACGTCCGTCCGGACGCGCGGCGAGGGCCGACCGGCCCGAAATGGCGAGAGCCGGCCCCTCTCGGGACCGGCTCTCGGCGCGCTCGGCTGTCGAGCCTAATGAGCTACTTGTGGATGACGATGCTGCCGCTCGCGATGACCTGCGGGTCCGCCGCGTCTACGTCGTCGGACACGCCCATCCGATTGTCGAAGACAACGTCGTTGCCACTGTTCGACCGCCAGATCTTGATCCGGAATTTGTCAAGTCCGTCTGCGCCCTTGACGTCTCCGTCGTACCCGGTGAGCAGGAAGCTGTAACCGGCTACGCCGTTGATCGTGCCGGTTCCCCGGTATTGCGCCTTCGACCCGGCTACGACCAACCAGTCGTAGCTCTCGCTGTGGAAGTTGAGGTTCCCGGCCTGGAA
>DASSHA010000087.1:0-17984 GCA_035693145.1 Candidatus Limnocylindrales bacterium | reverse complement strand
TTGTCCGGGTGGCCACAGCGGCAGATACACGCGCATGCAGGCGGCCCAGGTGACGTCGCCGTTGTAGCCGCCGAGGAGCTCAGCGGACATAGGTTGGCCGTCGAAGCGGACCGGAGAAGGAGTAACCATGAGCCCGCGACTCGAGGTCGTCACGCCAGCGAACGTCCACGATGCGTGCAGGCTGCGCATCAGACCCGAGCAGGAGCGATTCGTTGCGCCGGTCGCGATCTCGCTCGCCGAGGCATACGCCGACCCAGACCACGCCTGGCCGCGCCTGATCTACGAGGGAGACGAGCTGGTCGGCTTCGTGATGGCGGGCTTCATCCGCGGCCACGAGCTTTTGGATTCGACGCTCTGGCGGTTGAACGTGGCCGCCAGCGCGCAAGGGCGAGGGTATGGGCGGTTTGGCGTCGAGGCCGCGGCAGAGGAGGCACGCCGGCGCGGTCGATCAATCCTGTCGGTCGGCTACGCCCGGGGCGAACGCTCGCCCGAAGGGTTCTACCTGAGGTTGGGCTTCAAGGCGACCGGCAGGCACATCGACGACCTCTACGAGGCCGTGGCGTCGCTCGACGTCCTGCTGGCAACTGCGCCTGCGGCCGAGTGACACGAGGCTTTCATCGAACCAACGCCGACCACACTGCGCTTACGCGGGCACGCCGCACCTGCGAACGCTCGACCTGCCCGCCAGTCGGCGGGCGCCTCCCGACAACTTCTCTGCGCGACTGCGAGCTCACCGACCGCCTTCTTTCCGCGAATCCGGGTTGGGCGGTCGAGCTCCTGCCGTGCGAAGCAGACAACGTCGTGACTTCATGGATAGCGAGCAACCACATCAATTGGGGCGACCATTACCGAATGACGGATTCGGCGCCCTGAGCCGTCGTGATCGGGTCCGCATGTCGAAGGACGATCTTCCATGTACCGTCCTCCAAACGAAAGATCATCGTCGCGCGCAACGCATACGGACCCACATCGTCTCGTCTACCGATCTTGGCCTTCGCCCGCTCGATCCCGACGACGTACGCCAGGTCGTCCGTTCGGAACTTGGTGATCGTCTCGACCGCGACGAGCTCCCCGTCGCGGCGCTGCGAACTGGCCTGCTCGATGACCCGGGCGACGTTCTCCCACCCGCGGACCGGAGGGCCGTAAGGGTTGGCGACCGTCACATCATCGCGGCGGGAGAACAAGTCCTTGACGGGTCCCGGGTTTCCCTTCAGGAACTCGTTCTGCGCGCGACGGAACTGTTCGATCAGGTCGTCTACAGCGTCGGCCGCAGCCACGGGGGTTGGCTCCTCAGCGGTTCTCGAGTGCATTGCCGCGCCCTCGTACCACGGGCCGTCCTTGACCTTCACCCACTGCGGGAGCCGGTGCTCGATCTTCGCTTCTAGGCAGTTGGCAGACGGACACGGTCGATCGGATGGAGCACAGGAACATATTCTCCTCGATGCGATCGAGGGCCGGATGGCCGCAGCCGCCTTCCCATCGCGCGGCGTCACGGTCGGCGCGAACCGACGACCGTGACCGGTGCCGTCCCTGTTCCGGCGCGAGCAAGAGCCAGGCCGCTCTCAGCTGCTCGGACGACGGGTAGTCGCGAAGACAGGTAGACGCCTCGAGTGACGCACGCGAACCGGCCCATGCCGGCATGATGGGTGACCAGGGCCGAACGGAATCCGTGGCCGAGCGCCTGGGCCTTGATGAATCATCAGGGACAGGGAACCCGCCCATCGAGCGCTCCGCAGCCGACGCGTGCCTGCGTGGGCGCGAGTCCCGCGAACGGGGAGTGCCAGCGAGGTCTCGGAGGCCGCCCAGTTAGCAGCTCTTCGATGGTTAGCAGGGCCCGCGCAGCGGCGACGACCGTGCTAACGCCAGACAGCAACTCTTCCTGAGCACGAAACGGGGAGTTGGAGCCGACACTCGGATTTGAACCGAGGACCTGCTGTTTACGAAACAGCTGCTCTACCGCTGAGCTATGTCGGCGCCGGACCGGGAGTATAGGCGATGCTCCCAGGGGCCGACCCGCCTCGGCCCGGGCGCGCGCGACGCGGCCGACATCTCCCGGACGTGCCGCCACGCACCGCGGCCGCGCGCGAGTCTTCGCGTTCGACCGTGCGTTTTGCCGCGCCACTCCGTGTTTGTTGATGTGACGGCACAGTTGGCGATCGTGGACTCGACCGAGCTGGCCTACGAGGTCGCCTACGCGGAGCACTGGGGCGACGTCTTTCGGTTCGCGCTCGCGTGGACGAACGACTGGTCGGCGGCAGAGGACCTCGCGCAGGAGGCGTTCGTCCGGATGTGGAACCAGCGCGGGAGGCTCGACTGGAACCGCCCGGTGCTGCCGTGGCTCCTCGTCACGGCCCGCCGCCTCGCGACCGACCGCTTCCGCGCGCTCCGACGGCGGCTGCTGGAGCCGCCGGCCGCGAGTTCGCCGGACGCAGCGGTGCAGGCCCGCTGGCTGGACGTCCGCGCGGCGATGGACCGGCTCTCGCCGCTCGAACGGACGGCGCTCGTCATGACCGCGATCGAAGGCGCCACGTACGACGAAGCCGCGCACGCGCTGGGGACGACGGCCGGCGCACTCCGAGCGGCGGTGAGCCGCGCCCGCACGAAGCTGGAGACCGCCTGATGGCCCGCTCGCGCGCCGATCGAATCCTCGAACAGTGGTCCGCGGTCGCCGACACGGCGAGACCTCCGATGGCGCCGCGGCGTCGATCGGTCGTTCGGGGAAGCCTCCAGGGGCCGACGTTCGCGACGGTGGCGCTGCTCGTGGTCGCCGTCGCCGGCGGCGTCTGGTTCGCGAACCAGCGGTCGAGCGGGATCGGTGATCCGGTCGTCTCGCCGCCCGCGGCGAGCGGTTCGGCCGAGCCCTCCGCGTCCTCTGCTCTCGCTTCGTGCCTCCCGACGGCCCTCGCCGCTCGCATCACGCTCTGGGAGGGCGCCGCCGGCCACCGAATCGCGCATGTCGCGCTCACGAACCAGGGTTCCGAGGCGTGCACGATCTCGACGCTCGAGCGACCTGAGCTCGTCGACGGCCACGGCGCCGTCCTGATCGACGGCAAGGCCGCCCACGCCTCCGCTCCGCTCACGCTCGCCCCCGGCGCGACGGCCAGGACGCTCGTTCAGGCGGGCAACTACTGCGGGCGCGATCCCGCCCCGCCCGTCAGTGTCGCGTTCGTGCTCGCCGGCTCGGACCGCGTCGTCGCCAGCCCGCTCTCGCCCGACGATGTGACCGTGCCGCCGTGCCTTGGCACGGGCCAGCCAGCCGACATCCAGATGCAGCCATGGATGTCCTGACGGCGTTTCGCCGAGTGCACGAGGAGCCTCCGATGAAGTTGTTGTCCGCCCTGCTCGTCGTAGCGTTCGCGGTCGTCGCGTGCGGCTCGCAACGGCCGCTGGCCGGGCGATCGGCCGTCGCGGGCAGCGTCGACCCGGCGATGACGGCGTCGCTCGACACGCCCGTCTCCGCCGGCTCGAGCTCCCGGGTCCCGGTCGTGCCCGCGATCGCGGCCGCCTGCGTCGCCCATCCGGCGAGCTCGGCCACGCTGGCACAGCTCGTCGGCCAGAAGCTGTTCGTCGCGATGCACGGCACGACGCCGACCGCTGCCCTCCTCGCCAGGATCCGCCGGGGTGAGGTCGGCGGCGTGATCCTGTTCGGCTCGAACATCACGACGAAGACGGCGCTCATCGCCCTGACCGGCAAGCTCCGCGCCGCCGCAGCAGCGGGCAACCAGCCGCCGCTGCTCATCGCGACGGACCAGGAAGGCGGTTCGGTGAAGCGCATCTCGTGGGCGCCACCCACGCTGTCGCCACCGCAGATGGGCCGGATCGGGAGCACGACGACGGCCCGTGACCAGGGCGCGAGCACGGGCTCCGCGCTCCGGTCGCTCGGGATCAACGTCGACTTCGCACCGGTCGCCGACGTTCCGGCGTCCACGGCTTCGTTCATGTACCAGCAGGGTCGGACCTGGTCGTTCAGCTCCACCACGACCGCCGCCCTCGCCGACGCCTTCGCCACCGGGCTGGAATCCCGCGGCGTCATCCCGTCGATGAAGCACTTTCCCGGGCTCGGGTACGCGACGCGGAACACGGACGATTACGTCGTCAGCATCAACGCGTCCGCGGCGGCCCTCGCCCCGGGCCTGCGGCCCTATCGGACCGCGATCGCTCACCACGTCCCGCTGATCATGCTCTCCAACGCGAGCTACACGGCCTACAGCGCCTATCCCGCCAGCTGGTCGTACACGATCGGCGTCACGATCCTCCGGCACGAGCTCGGGTTCACCGGCGCGACGATCACCGACTCGCTCGACGGCGCCGCCCGTGCGCGTGGCGTCACCGTCCGCCGCCTCGCCGTCTACGCCGCCCGGGCGGGCGCCGACATGATCCTCACCACGGGTTCGGAGACCTCGACCACGGGCGTGTTCGACTGGCTTCTCCACGACGTGATGATCGGGACGATCTCGACCGCGACCCTGCGATCCTCGTACACCCGGATCATGGCGCTCAAGGCGCGCGCCGCGGGCTGCTCCTAGACGGGACTCCGGGCGCCGGCCGCGCCACTCATGCGTGGCCGGCGACGTTGAGCGCGCCACCTGCCTTCAGCTCGCGAGCGCGCCACGCAAAGACGAGGTTCGAGATCCCGAACAGGATCGCCCACGCGCCGACGAGCCAGACGAGCGAGATCAGGCCGGCGCCGGGGAAGACGGCGAGGTAGACGCCGAACAGGATCGCCAGGATCCCGCCGATCGCCATCCACAGCTCGCCCTCGATCTCGCGACGGAGCCGGATGGCGGCGGCGATCTGGAACACGCCGAGCGCGATCGACCAGAAGGCCACCACGTAGACCAGCGTGACAGCGGTCCATCCGGGCACGAAGAACGTGATGATCCCGGCCGCGATCCCGAGGAGACCCATGATCGCCACCGCCCAGGCGTGTCGTCGCGCGCCCGGCTCGCCGCGGACCAGCGAGACGAGCATCGAGGCACCATCGACGAGCGCATACGCCCCGAAGAGCGCGACGAGGACCACGACCGTCGGCCCCGGCCACAGGAACGCGAGGACGCCGAAGATGATCGCTGCGATCCCGCGGATTGCGAACAGCCACCAGTTGCGAGTCACGAGGTCGAGCACGCTGCACCTCCCTGAGCAGCGTCATCCAGCTCGAGACGCAGGGACCGTGCAGGCACGCCGAATCCGTAAAGCGGATCGATCAGCTGACCGCTGGAGCGATGTTCTGGTTGAGCCGGAACAGGTTCCCCGGGTCGTACCGGCCCTTCGCGGCAGCGAGCCGCTCCCATGTCGCCCCGGGATACGCCGCATGGATCCGCTGCGGTCCGTCGTCCGCGAGAAAGTTGACGTACGCACCGTCATCGGACTGGTGGAGCGCCGTGCAGACGTCCTCGACCCAGCCCGCGCGGCCTGGCCGATCCTCGGGACCCTCGTAGAACGTCGCAACGTTGACCATGATCCGGCTCTGCCGGTGCGCGTATGCGGTCGCTTCGGGCGAGACGCGGGCGACGGCGCCGCCGAGGACGCGGAGCTGGACGGCCCGCATCGCCGCGTCGGACGCCTCCAGACGCTCGACGATCGTGTTGGCCAGTGCGCCGTCGACGCGATCGATGAACATCGTCCTCGCGACGGCCGTCGGCCGATAGCTCTCGTCCTCGGGCGGGTACATCTCGGCGTAGGGCATCCGGCGCACCAGGTCGGCAACCGGCCCTTCGAGCGCCCGGAAGGGCGCCAGCGCGCCGTCCGCATCGGCGGCGCGGCCGGCGAAGGCCATGAACGCCATCACGACGAGGCGTCCGTGCCACTCGGGCGGGAGGAACGGCATCGGCGGAGCCGGCATGACGTTCGCGATCGTCGACAGCTCGTCGGGCGCCGCCTCCGCCGCCGCGATGAACCCCGCGACGACCTCCGGCGTGGCCGGGAGCAGGAGCAGGCCCCCGACGAACTCATCCACCGGGTGGAGGCGGAACAGGAAGCGGGTGGCGACACCGAAGTTCCCACCGCCGCCGCGGATCGCCCAGAAGAGATCCGGATCGTGGTCGTCGTCGATGGTGCGAATGCGGCCGTCAGCGGTGACGATCTCGGCGGCCAGCAGCGAATCGATCGTCAGCCCGTGCTTGCGAACGAGGAACCCGACGCCCCCGCCGAGCGTGATCCCGCCGATCCCCACCGAACCGGTGTCACCGAACCCGGTCGCAAGGCCGTGCTCGCCGGCCGCCCCCGTGTACGCCGCTGCCGTCATTCCGGCGCCGGCCCAGGCGGTTCGGCCGGCTGCGTCGATCTCGATTCCGTCGAGGTCCCGAAGGTCGAGCACGATCCCGCCGTCGGTCGTCCCATGCCCCAGGCTGCTGTGGCCACCGCTGCGGACGGCCAGCTCGGCGCCGCTGTCGCGGGCGACGGCGATCACCTGTCGAACGTCGTCGGCGTCCGCCACGCGCGCGATCGCGCCGGGCCGTCGGTCGACGTCACCGACGAAGACCCGACGCATGCCGTCGTATTCCGGGTCCTCCGCGGTGACGACGTGTCCACGGGTGGAGTCACGAAGCTTGCGGGCGAGGAAGTCGATGGAATGGGCTGGCGCTGAGGTCATCGTGCTCTCCCGGGAAGCGTTGCGGCCGTCGGATCGCGATCGTCCGCTGTCCATGACGTTGAAGACGACACCGCCGGCCCAAATTCATCGTTGCGTCGGTGCGTCGCTCCGACGACCAGGGCGGCGGGATACTAGGGGAGCGGTCGCCAGGCCTGCCCGAGCAGGAGCGCGCCGGCGAGGAAGATCGTCCCGAGCGCGACGAACCCGACGCTGACCTCGACGACCTCGTGCTTCGTGATCAGGTAGGTCGGCAGGTTCTCGAAGACCTTCTGCAGGTCCCCGGCGCTCTCAGCCGGGTAGTACTCGCCGCCCGTGAGGTCGGCGACCTGCTTGAGCGTCTCCTCGTCGATGCCGCGCCGGAACGCGTTGCCACCACCACCGCCGCCGAAGCCACCGCCGAAGCCACCGCCCGGCCCTCCGAACCCGCCACCGGGTCCTCCGAACCCGGGCTCGCGGCCCACGAGCTGCGGCGCGCAGGCGGCGCTGAACGCGCCACCGTCGGCCGTCCCGAACCCGATCGTGTAGACACGGACACCGCGATCGCGGGCCTGCTGCGCCGCGTCCAGCGGCGCGGGGCCGGCATTGCTGACGCCGTCGGTCAGGAGCACCACGATGTCCGGCGCATAGGCGCCGTCCGGGACCGGAGCGGCGTCGGGCGCAGGCGAGGCTCCTGGGATCTCCTCCTGCTGGCTCCGCGCGACGTTCGGGTCGATCTCGGCGATCGCGTCGATCGAGGTGAGGATGCCGCTGCCGATCGCCGTTCGGCGCCCGGTCGTCAGGCTCCGGATCGCGTCCAGCAGCAGCTCCCGATCGCCCGTCGGCGCCTGGACGACCTCCCCGAAGCCGCTGAACGCCACGATGCCGATCTGCGTCGTCGAGCTCTGGCGCTCGACGAAGTTCGAGGCGGCGTCCTCGGCCGCTGCGAGGCGGCTCGGGTCGATGTCGGTGGAGCACATGCTGCCCGACACGTCGAGCGCGAGGACGACCGTGACCTGGCTGGCGGGAACGCTCAGGATCGCGGCCGGCCTGGCGAGCGCGACGACGAGGCTGGCGAGCGCGGCGACGAACAGTGCGAACGGAAGGTGTCGGCGGATCCGCGACCTCGGCGGCACCGCGTCACGGACGAGCGCGAGGCTCGAGTAGCGCACGCCGACCGGCTTGCGCCGCCGCATCCGCCAGACATAGGCGCCGACGAGTACCGGCAGGACGAGCAGGGCCGCTGCGAACCCGGGCCAGAGGAGCTGCATCAGGGCGCCCGCCCGAGCCACGCGAGCGACGCGAGGCAGCCGACGAGGAGGGCCACGAAGCCGACGCCGGCGAAGGCCGCCGTGACCTCGGTCTGCTCGGGCTTGACGACGAGGCTCGAACCAAGGTTCTGATAGATCGCATCGAGGTGCGCCTGATCGTCCGCGCCGAAGTAGGTCCCGGCGGTCATGTCCGCGATCTGGCGGAGGCCGGCCTCATCGAGCTGCGTGTGGACCTTGAAGCCATCGATGTCGAGCGTCGTGCCGGCCGCGCTGCCCATGCCCACCGTGTCGATCCGGATGCCGCGGTCCGCGGCGGCCTGCGCAGCGTCCTGGGGCTCGGGCCGCTCGTTGTTCTCGCCGTCGGTCAGCACGACGATCACAGCCGATCCATGCGAGCCGGGCGGCACCGGCGACGGCGATGGATCGGGTGTCCGGTTCGTGTAGTAGCCGGCGGTCGGGTTCTCGGCGTTCTCGATCGCCGCGAGCGAGGCGAGGATCCCCTGCCCGAGGGACGTGCCGCGCTGGGGTGCGAGCCGGTCGATCGCCGCGAGCACGGCGGCCTGGTCCGCAGTCGGCGCCTGGACCGACAGCCCGCTGTCGCTGAACGCGACGACGCCGATCTGGACCGTCGCCGGCTGCCGCTCGACGAATGACCGAGCCGCCACCTTTGCGGCCTCCATGCGGCTCGGGCTGAAGTCGGTCGCCGCCATGCTTCGGGAGACGTCGAAGGCGAGGATGACGGTCCCCTCGAGTCGAGGCAGGCTCAGCGCTGCTTGCGGCCGAGCGAGCCCGACGACGACGATCGCGAGGCCGGCGAGCACGAACACAGGCCCCACGAATCGCCGTGGCCCGATGCGCGGCGCCGCCACGGACGGGACGAAGCCGAGCCGCCCGTAGCCGGCGATCCGCCGCGCCCGGCGTCGACCGAGCGCCAGGTAGCCGCCGACGCCGACGGGGATCGCCAGCAGGAGCAGGAGCATCGCGGGCCAGGCGAATGACATCGTTATGTCCTCCGCCGCCGACGAAGCGTCGCCATCCGGACGATCGCGCGGACCAGATCCTCGTCTGTGGAGAGCGAGACGGCGTCGACCCCCGCCCGTCCGAACGCGGCGGCGAGCACCTCCGCCCGCTCGTGGGCCGCCTCGGCGAAGCGACGCCGGAAAGCGCGGTCGTGCGTGTCGACGTAGAGCTGCTCGCCGGTCTCGGCGTCCTCGAGGATGACCGGGCCGACGTCCGGCAGGTCGACCTCGCGCGGGTCGAACAGGCGGACCGCGACGACGTCGTGGCGCGCGTTGAGCTGGTGGAGCGGCCGCTCCCAGCCAGGGGCGCTGATGAAGTCCGAGATGAGGAACACGACCGATCGCCGCTTGATCGTGCGGCGGCCGGCCTCGACGAGCGGGGCGAGCTCGGTCGACCGCGAGCGAGCCAGGCGCGGCTGGCGCTGGAGCTCGTCGATGAGCCGGAGGACCTGCAGGCGGCCGCCGCGCGCCGGGATGGTCCGGCCGACGCGGTCGCCGTAGAACATCGCGCCCACGCGATTCCCGTGCCGGGTGAGGAGCCGCGCCAGCGTCGTCACGAAATCGACGAGGACCGTTCGTTTCGCCCGTTCGGCGTCAACCGTGCCGAAGTCGACAGAGGGGCTCAGGTCGAGCAGGAACCAGGCCGTGATCTCACGGTCCTCGAGGTACTGGCGGACGTACGGCGCATCCATCCGGGCCGTGACGTTCCAGTCGATGTAGCGGACGTCATCGCCGGGCTGGTACTCGCGAAGGTCGGCGAAATCGAGCCCGTTGCCGTGGAACAGGCTTCTGTAGTCGCCCTGGAGCAGGCCGTCGAGCCGGCGGACGACCTGCCAGTCGAGCCGCTGGAGGATGCGGTCCGGTGCCTGCTCAGGCGCCGGCGAGGACGCGCTCACGCTCACGGAGTGGCACGACGGGGACGGGGATGCGGGAGATCAACGCGTGCAGGAGCTCGTCGGGTGTCACGTCGTCCGACAACGCCTCGAACGACAGCACGAGACGGTGGCGCAGGACGTCGAGGGCCATGTCGAGCACGTCCTGCGGCAGCGCGTAGTCCCGGCCGCGGACGAACGCCAGGGCGCGCGCGGTCAGGACGAGGTTGATCGAGGCCCGGGGGCTCGCGCCGTACGTGATGTACCTGGCGAGGTCGCCCGATCCGTGTTCGGCGGGCGATCGGGTCGCGGTCGCGAGCCGGACCGCGTAGTCGACGAGCGCGGGGTCGACATAGACCGCGTCCGTCCGACGCTGGAGCTCGAGCAGGGCGTCGGTCGACAGCACCTGCCCGACGTCGGCCAGGCGTCCGGTCATCCGCTCGACGATCGCGAACTCCTCGGTCGGCGTCGGATAGCCCACGAGGACCTTGAGCATGAACCGGTCCACCTGCGCCTCGGGCAGCGCGTACGTGCCCTCGGTCTCGATCGGGTTCTGCGTCGCGAGCACGAGGAAGGGGTTCGGGACCTGGAACGTCTCGCGGCCGATCGTGACCTGGCGTTCCTGCATGACCTCGAGGAGCGCGCTCTGGACCTTGGCCGGCGCCCGGTTGATCTCGTCGGCGAGGAGGAGGTTCGCGAACACCGGGCCCAGCGACGTGCTGAAATCGCCCGTCTTCTGGTTGTAGATCCGCGTTCCGATGAGGTCGGCCGGGACGAGGTCCGGGGTGAACTGGATCCGCTTGAACTCGCCGCCGATCGCGGAGGCGAGCGTCTTGATGGCCATCGTCTTCGCCAGCCCGGGGACACCCTCCACGAGGAGGTGGCCGCGCGCGAGGAGCGCGACGACGAGCCGCTCGAGGAGGTGATCCTGGCCGACGATCACCTTCTTGACCTCGTAGAGCAAGCGCTCCATCGGCGCGCCGTGATCGGCGTTCGAGCCCTGGTCCATGCGTCTCCCTCCTAGTCCGGCGGAAGGCCCGCCGCGCCTCCGGCGACGTCGATCGGCACCGCGAGGCCGATGCCGATGAAGACGTCCTGGTTCGTCGGGTTGATGAGCGCGGCGACGATGCCCACGACCTGGCCGTCGCGATTGAGGAGCGGACCGCCGGAGTTCCCGGGATTCACGGCCGCGTCGACCTGGATGAGCCCGTCGAGCGTCCGGTCGGTGTTCGGCAACTTGAACGAGCGGTTCAGCCCGGACACGACGCCCGCGCTGATCGAGCCCGTGAGACCGAGCGGGTTGCCGACGACGAACGCATCGTCGCCGATGCGCAGCGCGCCCGGGTTGCCGAGCGTCGCGGGCGTCAGCGTCGCCGGAGGTGCGGTTGCGCGGACGACGGCGATGTCGTGCTCGGGCGTCCGCGCAACGACCTGACCGTCCGACTGCGTTCCGTCGGCGAACGTCAGGCGGATCCGGGTTGCAGTCGCGACGACGTGGAGGCTCGTGAGGATGTCGCCGCCGCCGTCGACGACGACACCGCTCCCCAGAGCGTTGCGGGACGCGCCGTCCCCGCCCGGCGGCTCGGTCGTCTGGATGAGGACGAGCGAGGGACGGACGGCCTCGTAGGCCTGCTCGGAGCGAGCCGGCGGCGGCGTGACCGAGGCGAGCGCCTTGGCGATGCTTTCGCTCACGTCACGCTGGCTGAGTGGCGTCGGCCCCGGGGCGACGACGTTGTAGACGAAGATCGCGACCAGCGCCGCCGCGATCCCGAGGGCAAAGGGCCGCGCGCCACGCAACGCTCGGAGCCCACGTGCGGAGCGAGTCCGAGGGACGGCGTCACCGGGCGGAGCAGGCTCGGGTGAGCCCTGCTCCGGCGGCGTCGGTTCGGCCATCGTCCTCGACCGGAAAGCCACCCGTCACTCCGTATCGAACGATGCTGAGATCGCTCTGAGGGAGCCCAGAGCCTGGACCGCCTACGCTCGCACGTCCCCCCGCATGGGGCAAGTACGCCGAGTCGGTCGGCCGGGATCTCGGGTCAGCCGAGCGCAGCGGCGCGATCGCGCAGGAACGCTCGTTCCGGCTCGTTCGCGGTCAGCTCCAGGGCGTGCGCATAGGCCGTTCGAGCCTCAGTGCGTCGATCGAGCCGCCGAAGAAGCTCGGCGCGCGCGGCGTGAAGGTACGAGTACGAGGCGAGCTCGCCGGCCAGCGCGTCGACGAGGGCGAGGCCGACCACGAGGCCAGCGGCGCCCCGTTCGCGCTCGCCGGAAAGAGCGACGGCGACGGCACGGTTGAGGGCGACGACCGGCGAGGGCGCCAATCCGAGGAGCTGGTCGTACAGGCCGACGATCTGTCGCCAGTCCGTCTCGGCGGCCGATGCCGCTTCGTCGTGAAGCGCGGCGATCGCAGCCTGGAGCTGGTACGCCCCGGGTTGCCGCATCCGAAGGGCGCGATCGAGCAGGCCCCGCCCCTCGGCGATCGCCGGCGCGTCCCAGAGGCCTCGGTCCTGATCCTCGAGCAGCACGAGACGGCCGTCCGCGGTTCGCGCATCGCGGCGCGCGTCATGGAGGAGCATCAGCGCCAGGAGGCCGAGCGCCTCGGGTTCGTCGGGCATGAGCAACGCGAGCAGACGCCCGAGCCGGATGGCCTCTGCCGAGAGCTCACGCCGGATGAGCGCGTCACCGGACGTCGCTGCATAGCCCTCGTTGAAGACGAGGTACAGGACGTGGAGGACGCCGTCGAGGCGCTCGGGGAGGACCTCGTCCGGCGGCACGCGATACGGGATCCCGGCCTCACGGATCTTCCGCTTCGCCCGGACGAGTCGTTGCGCGAGGGTGGGCTCCGGGAGGAGGAATGCTCGGGCGATCTCGGGCGTCGTCAGTCCGCCGAGCGTGCGGAGGGTGAGCGCCACCCGCGCGTCCATCGCAAGCGCGGGGTGACAGCAGGTGAAGATGAGCCGCAGTCGGTCGTCCATGTCGAGGCGCGCGCCTCCGTCCACGCGGGCGATCGCCGTCGCGGCCGTGTCCGACGCGTCCGCGCCGTCTGCCGTTGCGCCGTCCTGGCCCAGGCGCTCGACCTTCTGCTCGCCGACGCGTCGTCGGCGGATCCGGTCGATCGCGCGATTCCGAGCGGTCGTCGTGATCCAGGCGCCCGGGTTGCGCGGGACGCCGTCGCGCGGCCAGCGCTCGAGGGCGGTCACGAACGCGTCGGCGACCGCGTCCTCGGCGAGGTCGAAGTCGCCGAGGACGCGGATCAGGGTGGCGACGGCGCGGCCCGATTCCTCGCGGAACACCCGCTCGACGACCGCCGCCGTCGAGGGGTCGCGAGCCCCTCGCCGATCAGCCGCCGACGCCGGCCGCCGCAGCGCTTGCCTCCGGGGAGCCGTCGGCGGGAAACTCCCAGATCGGACGGACCTCGACCGATCCGAGCGACGACGCCGGGCACTTCGCCGCGAGCTCGAGTGCCTCGTCGAGGTCTCGGCACCGCAACAGGTAGAAGCCGCCGAGGGCTTCCTTCGTCTCCGCGAATGGCCCGTCGGTCGTGAGCGTCCTGCCGTCCCGGACGCGGACCGTCGTCGCCGTCGCGACGTTCTGGAGCGCCTCGCCGGCCACGTAGATCCCGCGATCCTTGCATTCCTGGGTGAAAGCGTCATACGCCGCCATCACCTGCGCCATCTGGTCGGCGGGCGGCGGCGGCGCGGACGGGTTCGCGGTTCCCTCGTCGTAGATGAGGAGCAGGTAGTTCATCTCGCCCTCCTGGCGGCTTGTCCGACCGCTCGTGCGGTCCTCGTCATGGCGACGAACGCGCCCGGCCGGAATCGACCGCGGGCCGACCGGACGTTGCTCCGGCTTGGACAGGTTCGCGAAGGTTCCGTCCGGACGACGTCGGCACTACAGGTTCGGCGACGCTCGCCGCCTCGCGGCGGGCGTCGAGATCCGCCTCGATGAGCGGGCCGAGGGTCGTCTCGGCTTGAAGGAAGAGCCGCTCCATCTCGGCGGCGATTTGCGGACCCATGAGCCTGCCCTTCGCACCACTGATCCTCGCGACAGCGGCGCGCACGCGTGTCCCGCCGTCCACGGCCTCGAAGCGTTGGGTCATCGTCAGCTTCGGGACGCCCTGAGCGGGAAGCTGAGAGCGGGTCGTCAGGTAGTCGAACGGCCGCCAGTCGAGGACCTCCTCGACGACCGCATCGCGCCCGTGGACGCAATGGTTCGTCGTCCCGATGCCGCGACGACCGGACGGGCTCGACTCGTCGACCGCAAGCACGTTCGGCTGCCAGAGCGGGCGCCTGATCGGCGAGGTGACCCAGTCCCAGACGACCTCGGGCGGAGCCGGGTAGAACGACTCGTGCTGCCAGAGTGCCTTCGCCGGTTCGACGGTCACGCGCGCCCGCTGCTGCTCGGCTGCCCAGGCGGCCTCGAGGTCGGCGACCCAGCCGACGATCTCACCGACGCCCTCATAGGTCTCGCGGTGCTCTCGCAGTCCGATGACGGCCGGGTCGGCGCCCATGGCGGCGATACATGCCGCGGAATACATCGCGTAGGCCGCGAGACCGAGCGACTCCTCCACGGAGCTCTTGAGCAGGCGATGGACGACCACGACCGGAGAGCCGACGAGCTCGTCGCGGCCGGCGATCCGCTGTCGAGCGACCGCGCCATGGTGGGCGACGACCTTGAGGTTCAGTCGTGGAATCAGAAGGCAGGCGTTGCACTCGCAGCTCGACGACTGCCGAATGTCGCGCAGGCGACGCCGAAACGCGAAGTAGCAGCGCTCGACCGTGTCCTGCAGATGCGAGCCGTCGACACGCTCGGTGAACAGGTAGACGAACGCGGCGTCCCCCTCGAGCTTGGCCAACCGGAACGTCGGACGGAGCGCGGACACGACGGTGCTCATGAGGTCGGCGAGGACGTCCTGGGCGTGGTCGAGCTCGACGCCGGCGAGGTAGCCGGTGTAGCCGGAGATGTCGGCGATGACCAGACACGCGGGTTCCGGGCGGGCGAGCATCCAGGGCCCCCTGCGGCGGCGTTCGGCCGACGGCGATGATACGGAGTCGCAACCGCATCGTGCGCGGGCTCGACCCGGCCGTTCCTGCCGCTGGACGAAGATCCCGTCGTCCCACGGAGGCACGACATGGACGCGAACACTTCCCACGACCCCGCGCGCCGCGATGACCGCGGCACGGCGGCGTCGATGCAGTCGCGTGCGCGCGACCTCGAGGCGGCGGCGCCCGGTGTCGCCCCGATCGTCGAGGCGGCGCTCGGCGGACGCGGCGATGCATCGCCGGTCGCCACGATCGCCGACCCGATGGATGTCGTGGCCGATCAGCGTGCCGCGATGGTTCGGGCGCTCGAACTTCGCGACGACGCGTCCCTGGACGGCGCGGAGCGGTCCCGCTGGGCCAGGGTCGTCGAGCGACTGGCCGAAGCCCGGCACGAGGCAAAGACGCTGCTCGCCGAGCAGCGCCGAGCCGACCCGAGCATGCAGACGTGGATGTACGCGGAGTTCCAGGCCCAGATGCTGGCGCGCGAAGACGACGCGGACCCGGCCGATCTCGACGCTCGTGGCGCGGCTCCGGCGCCTGGAGACCATTCGGGACGCCGCGAATCCGCGGCGTGGCAGGCGGCGGACGACCGGGTCGGCCCGGAGACCGGCGCCCAAACGACGCCATCGAACGGCCATGACACCGACCAGCTGACGAGCGGTCCCGGCCTCGCCGGCGGAACCGGCGGCGCCGGATCGCAGAACTATCCGGCCGACACTGGCGCCCGGCCGACAACTCCTCCGCTCAGCCCCGAGGAGGACGCGGCGCCGCCGGACATCGGCCACCGCTGAATCCCGCGCCGGCCTCGTTGCCGCGGGTCGCTATCGTGTGCCCATGCCCGCCCGGACCGAGACCGTCGAGGCGGCCGGCCGCCAGATCACCATCACGAACCCGGACAAGGTCTTCTTTCCCGAGACCGGCGCGACGAAGCTCGACCTCGTCCGCTACTACCTTGCGGTAGCCGACGGCGCCCTCGTCGGGATCCGAGGCCGACCGATGGCCCTCAAGCGGTTCGTGAATGGCGCCGCCGGCGAGTTCTTCTTCCAGAAGCGCGCACCCGACAACCGCCCGGATTGGCTTCGCGTCGCGACGCTCACGTTCCCGTCGGGCAGAACCGCGGACGAGATCGTCGTCGACGACGCCGCGGGCCTTGTCTGGATCGTCAACCTCGGCTGCATCGACCTCAACCCGCACCCCGTCCGCGCGGACGATCTCGATCATCCCGACGAGCTCCGCGTCGACCTCGATCCCGTCCCGGGCGTCGAGTGGTCGCAGATCCGGGACGTCGCGCTCGTGGCAAGGGAATCGCTCGAGGCGCACGGGCTCGTCGGCTGGCCCAAGACGTCCGGGTCGCGCGGGATCCACATCAACGTTCGGATCGAGCGACGCTGGACGTACCCCGAGGTCCGCCGCGCGGCGCTCGCGCTCGCTCGCGACGTGGAGCGGCGAGCGCCCGCGATCGCGACCTCCAAGTGGTGGAAGGAAGAGCGCCACGGCGTCTTCCTCGACTACAACCAGAACGCAAAGGACCGAACCGTCGCCTCGGTCTTTTCGGTCCGCCCCACGCCCGATGCGCGGGTGTCGTGGCCGCTGCGGTGGGAGGACGTCGCGGCTGCGGACGCGGCCGCGTTCACCCTCGCCACGGTCCCGTCGCTCTACGCCGAGCGCGGCGACGCCGGGGCCGGCATCGATGAGGCAGTCGGATCGCTCGATGCGCTCCTCGAGCGGTCGCTGGCAGACGAGGCGGAAGGCCTCGGCGACGCGCCGTGGCCACCGAACTACGCCAAGCAGGCCGGCGAGCCGCCGCGCGTCCAGCCGTCGCGGAAGCGCCGTGCAGACGCGGACTACGAGGGCCGCGGCGTCGCCGGCGGGCCGCCGCCCGAAGTCGCGGCGGCGCGGGCGGCGGCGGTCACGGCGGGCGACCGAAACGCGGGCCTCCCGACGGAATGGCCCGGTTCGCGGCCGACGCCCACCGGCCGCCGGCGCTCGAACATCCCGGTCATCGAGATCGCCCGAGCCGCGAAGAAGGAGGAGGCACTCGAGGGCCTCGAACGCTGGAAGGGCCGCCATCCCGAGGCCGCGGGCCATCTCGAGCCGGCCGACGTCCTCGTCGACGGCATGCGCGGCCGCTCGACGATGTGGTACCGCGTCCGGGTCAACCTCACGCACGTCCCGGAGCGCGACCGCCCGCTGCAGGAACCCCTCGATCCCGACTACGACCCGTGGGCCGGTTACGAGTGGCCCGACCGCTCCGGACAGCTCGAGCGTGCATCGCGCCGCCGCGCCGGAAGCTCGAGCTGACCGAGGCGTGCCATTCCTGCGGCGAACACCGCCAGCTCGAGTCGTCAGGAGCTACGGCCGCGACAGTCTCCTCGTGGCAGCCAACCCGGTCCTCTCGACGATCGCGGCGGCGTTCGGGCTTCG
Source organism: Candidatus Limnocylindrales bacterium (assembly GCA_035693145.1). Lineage (GTDB taxonomy): Bacteria > Chloroflexota > Limnocylindria > Limnocylindrales > CSP1-4 > DASSHA01. The sequence continues at coordinate 791 of DASSHA010000087.1, read as the reverse complement.
AATCGGGCTCCGGTCGGACGAGGAGGTCCGCGATCGCATGGAGAAGGACGCGCTCGCGATGCAGGCAAAGGGCTACCGAGTCGCGTCCGCCGACGAGTTCGCCGTCCCCGCGTTCGCGGCCGCGGCCGCACGAGCGACCTGGTACCGCGTGACGTACGAGCGGATGGGAGGCTGACCGCCGGACGTCACGCCCCGAAGATCCGGGCGATCTCGAACGCCGGCGTCTCCTCGAGCTGGGCGTACGTGCAGTCGGCGGGCCGTTTGTCGGGCCGCCAGCGGCGAAACGTCGTCGCGTGACGGAACCGATCGCCCTGAAGGTGGTCGTAGGCGACCTCGACGACCCGTTCGGCACGCAGCGGCTCCCAGGACAGGTCCTTGCCGCGATTCCAGCGCGACGTCGCGCCCGGCAGCCGCTGCCCCGACGCGTCGGTGCCCATGGCGGCCCACTCCGCCCATTCGGCCCACGGGTGACCCTCGCTGGCATTCTCGCGCAGCGGGGCGAGCTCGGTCGCCAGTGCCGCCCGCCGATCCCAGGAGAACGACGACGTGATCCCGACGTGGTGCAGCCGACCATCGCCGTCGAACAGCCCGAGCAGGAGCGATCCGACATGCGTTCCTGGCCCGTTCTTGTGCCAGCGAAAGCCGGCGACGACGCAATCGGCCGTCCGCTCGTGCTTGACCTTGACCATCGCCCGCTTGCCCGGCTGGTAGGCCGCCTCGAGGCGCTTCGCGACGACGCCGTCCAGCCCGGCGCCCTCGAACCGGTCGAACCAGTCGGCCGCTTTCGCCCG
>DASSHA010000086.1:0-3144 GCA_035693145.1 Candidatus Limnocylindrales bacterium | reverse complement strand
TCGGTCATCTTCACCCCGCCCTACTACCAGACGGAGTTCTCGAGCAGCCCGCGCGGCTACATCATCGAGCCGAACATCGGCCGGATCCGGCAGGCGGTCCGCGACGCGTTCGACGTCGATCCGAGCTTCGCGGAGGCGCGCGTCGACGTTGCCGAAGAGGGTGCCGCGGTCTGGGTCCTGGATGCCTCGGGCGAGCCGGGCACCGCCTCGACACTCGCGTCGTACCTGCAGTACCTGGGCGTCGCGGCCACCGCTCCGAACCAGCGTCCGAGCGCGAGTGCCCGCGGCGGCACGACGATCGAGGCCTACAACGGCGCCGAGGAGAGCGACCCGCTCACGGCCGCTCTCTTGCACCAGGTCTTCGGTGCGACCGTCGAGCCGGTGATCGATCCCGGGGTCGGCGCCGACTTCGTCGTCGTCGCCAGCCGGAGCACGCCGCGGCTCACGCCGCCGCCGGTACCGTAGGCATCGGGCTAGCGGATCTTGATCGGCGTCAGCCAGTGCTTGAAGCGGTCGTCCTGGCCGCGGACCGCGGCGAAGTAGACGTCGTGGATCTCGCGGCTGATCGGGCCGACCCGCCCGCCACCGATCGGCCGGTGGTCGAGCTCGACGACCGGCGCCAGCTGGACGCCGGTCCCGCACAGGAACAGCTCGTCGGCGACGTAGATCTCGCTCCGATCGACCGGCCGGACCTCGGTCGGGACGCCGAGCGCGGCGGCGATCTCGAAGACGCCGGTTCGGGTGATGCCCTCGAGGATGTCGTCCGACGTCGGCGGCGTGATCAGGATCCCGTCGCGAACCATGAAGAAGTTCGCGGCCGAGGCCTCGGAGGCCGAGCCCTGGGCGGTCAGGACGAGGGCCTCGTCGAACCCGTTGAGCTCCGCCTCGGACTTCTGGAAGGCCATGTTGACGTAGCCGCCCGTGATCTTGCCCCGTGCCGGGATCGCGTCATCGGAGTTCCGGCGCCAGGTCGAGGTCATCATCGTGATGCCCTTCTCGACGTCGACGTAGTTGCCGAACGGCACCGCGAACAGGCACAGCTCGTGGGGCATGCCGTGGAGCTTGACCCCGACCGCCGTGCCCGACTTGTAGACCGAAGGCCGGATGTAGACGTCCTCCCGGAAGCCGTTCCGCCCGACGACTTCGACGGCGATCCGGACGAGCTCGTCGACGGCCGGGAGGCCGTTCATCAGCAGGATCGAGGCGTTCCGCCGGAGCCGCTCCATGTGCTCCCGGAAGCGCAGCCCGTAGAGGGTCTCCTCGGCCTCGCTCCAGTACGCCCGGATGCCCTCGAACACGGCGATGCCGTACATGAACCCGGTGGTCATGATCCCGATCTTCGCGTCGCGCATGGGGACGTACTGACCCTCGAAGTAGCAGGTCAGGTTGTCGACGCGCACGGCGGAACCGGAAGCTGCCGGGTGGATCCCGTCGGCCTCCTGTGGCTTGTGGGTGAGCATTCGAGGCGACGCTCCTCGTGATCGCGGCCATCGCCGCGGGTCGGCTGTCAGGCCGCGGCCGAGTATATCGCCGGGTGTTCGCCGCCCGGCTCCCGGAACGTGGCGAAACGGTTGCCGTTCGGCGCGTGCCGAATGGCCCGGTCGAGCCCGATCGTCAGCCCCCGGAGATTGCGAACGCGACTACGCCGAGGTAGGCGACGTAGAACCCGGCGCCCACGAGGAGTCGCCTCGCGCCGAGCACCCGGCCGACCAGGAACGGTCCGAAGATCGCGGCGGTCGACAGGAACGCCACGAGCGCCGAGGCGAACGCGAGCTGGGTGCCCGGCGCGAAGGCCCAGGCGTGCGGCGCGAAGACCAGTGCCGCGAGGGTCGCGATCGAGGCCTGGAAGACCATCGCGCCCGTGATGTTGCCGATCGCGAGGGTGTCCTTGCCCCGGCGGATCCAGAGGACCGCGTTGACCGCCTCGGGCAGCTCGGTCGCGATCGGGGCCACGATCAGGGCCAGCAGGACCTCGTCGAGGCCCATCCCGCGGGCCACGTCCGAGACCGCGTCGACGAACACGACCGCGCCGACGATGATCGCGACGAGGCCGACGAGCAGCTGGAGGTTGACGATCCGGAGCCGCGGCGCGTCGTCGCCGAGGTGGGCCACCGCCCGGTCGAGGCGCCGCATCCGGAGCGGGTTGAGGCCCTCGGCGTCGACGATCGAGTCGGTCTGCAGGTGGCTCTTGACGTAGCGCCCGTAGAGGACGACCAGGACGACCGCCACGAGCAGCTTCGGCCAGCTCGGATCGATCGGCAGGAAGGCCGATCCGATGGCCAGCGCGTAGGCCGGCGCGAACGACAGCAGGTCGCTCCGCACGACGACCCGATCGACCCGCAGCTCGAGCCCGGCGGCGCGACGCCGCCGCGCGGCCACGACGACGAGCCCGGTGACGCCCAGGGCCAGCGTCGAGAGCATGAACGGGGCCCCGAGGATGGCGCCGACCCCGACGTCGCTCGAGCCGCCGCCGGTGAACAGGATCGCGACGATCGGGATCGTCGTCTCGGGCAGCGCGGTCCCGACGGCCGCGAGGACGGAGCCGACGGCGCCCTCGCCGAGACCGAGCTTGTGGCCGAACCACTCGACGGCGTTCGTGAAGAGCTCGGCGCCGCCCAGGATGAGCGCGAAGGCGACGACCAGGATGACGACGTCGAGGCTCATCCGCCGAGCAGGCCCGCGACGACGCCCGCGGCGATGACGATGAGCACGAGGAGGCCCACGATCGCCATCCCGGGCTCTCCGCGGCGGGCGTAGCCGACGGCGCCCGCGGCCACCCGGCTCGCCGGCGTCGCCACGACGAGGAGCAGGCCGAGCCACAGGAAGCCGACCGGCTGGAGCGCGGCGATCCGGGCCGGCACGGCGGCCAGGTCGAACGCCGGGGCGGGGTCGAGCGGCGACCCGCCGCCGAGCAGGAGCAGCAGCCCGCCGACCGCGAGCAGCACGACCGCGGCGAGCGTCCCGATCGTCAGGACCCGGGCGATCCGGCCCTCAAGGCCGCGGTCGACCGCGCCGCTCATCTCGCCACTCGGCTCGCGATTCGCGGCACCACGCGTCGCTCCTCCTCGGCCGGTCACGCGAGCCCCAGCGCGAGCCGCGCCATCTCATAGGCCGTGTAGAACAGGACGACGACGAACAGCAGGC
>DASSHA010000085.1:0-11915 GCA_035693145.1 Candidatus Limnocylindrales bacterium | reverse complement strand
AGGACGTCGTCGCCGAGGCGCGGGCGAACCTGTCGCCCGACGACGCCTCCGTCGCGCTCGCGTCCGGCCGCCGGCTGGCTGCTGCGGACGCCGTCCAGTTCGCGCTTTCAGAGGACGACGAACCGGCAGCGGCGAGCGGGTGAGTCACCCGCACGGCCTGGCGACCGGCCAGCCGACGTTCGGTGATCGGTTGTCCGGGTAGACTCGGGGGGCATGACCACGATCGAGGATCGAGCCACGGATCCGGGCGAAGGGGCGGGCACGAGGGAAGCTCCTTCGCGGGCCACTCCGCCGGCGGCGCCGCGGTCGGCGACCCCGCGCAGCCCGGCCCGTCACGATCTCGGGATGAGCGCCACGCTCCTCTTCCCATCGCAGGAGATCGTCGCGTCGTACTACGTCCCGCTCATCTACACCGCCTGCCGGACGTGCTACTCCGAGCTCGAGCCCCAGGAGATCTTCCGTCGAGCGGTCCACGGTGAGATCGACGAGGCGAAGATGCAGAAGCTCATCGGCGGCGTCATCGAATCGGGCCACGGCAGCACGATCGAGCACGTCGTCTTCACGTTCGGGATCAGCGGCGTGTCGAGAACGCTCTCGCACCAGCTCGTTCGCCATCGAGCCGGCGTCGCCTTCGACCAGCAGAGCCAGCGCTACGTGAAGTTCAAGGGCGCCGCGACGATGCTCCCGGCGACGATCGCCGACGGCGACCCCGCGCTCCGCGAGCGCTACGAGGAGCAGGTCGACGGTGCGCTGGACCTGTATGGACGGATGCTCGAGGCCGGCGTCCCGGGCGAGGACGCGCGCTTCGTCTTCCCGAACGCGACCCGCACGAACCTCGTCATGACGACGAACCTGCGGGCGCTCATCCACATGTCCGGGTTGCGCCTGTGCACGATGGCGCAGTGGGAGATCCGGCGACTGTTCCAGCTCATCCGGCACGAGGTCTTCGCCGTCTCGCCGTTCCTCGGCGCGTTCCTCGCCCCGAAGTGCGTGCCGCTCGGCTACTGCGACGAGATGGGCAACCGGGACGGCCACTGCCCGATCCGGCCGCACAAGGACGACGTCCTCGCCGCGTGGGCGGACAAGGCGAAGGCCGCGCGCGCCGCCGGCAAGGCCCTGCCCGTTCGGTAGGTCACGGCGGCAAGCCGGCGCGTGGGCGACCGCCGCGAGCCGGCGGGTGTGCCGGCCCGCGCGGGAGCCGTTGCGTGAGCGGACGCGAGCCGGTGCGTGAGCAGTGCGCGATCGCTGCGCGCCCGCGAGCCCGTGCGCGGCGCCGTTGCTCCAGGGGGCATGATTTCGACGCTCCCCGGTCGCCTCGTTGCCTGCGAGTCAACGAACGAGCGTCCGATCGCCCCCGGCGGCGTCGCTTTGGTGCCTCGTGGGCCACGACACGACGACTGCCGGCCGGATTCATGCCCTGCGAGGCAACGCCCGGGCCACGCCCGAGCCACGCCCGAGCCATCGCGCCCGTCCGCTGCAGTGCCTCGCCGTCGTCGCCCGGTGTCAGGCGGGCGCGCCGATCTCGCGGACGAACCGGCGGATGACACGAGCCAGCCGCGGGCCCGCCTCCTCGCCGGCCGCGAGCACCTCCTCGTGGCTCAGCGGCTGGCCCGAATATCCGGCACCAGGGTTGGTCACGAGCGACACACCACAGATCTCGATGCCGGCCCACCGCGCCGCGATCGCCTCGAGGACCGTCGACATCCCGACGGCGTCGGCGCCGAGCATCCGCAGCATCCGCACCTCGGCCGGCGTTTCGAACGACGGTCCGACGAGGCCCGCGTAGACGCCCTCCTCGAGCGCCACGCCCTCGGCATTGCCCGCGGAACGGAGGTCGACCCGAAGGCGCTCGCTCCACGCGTCGGTCATGTCGGGAAAGCGCGGCCCGAGCTGCTCGGCGTTCGGCCCGAGGAGCGGGGTACGGCCGGTCAGGTTCAGGTGGTCCGCGATGATCATGAGGGTCCCGGCCGCGTATCCGGGATTGACGCCGCCTGCCGCGTTGGTCAGGACGACGACCCGGGCACCGAGCCGGCCCATCAGCAGGACGGGCTGGACGACGAGACCCTCTGGGTTGCCCTCGTAGAGGTGGAGCCGCCCCTGGAGCAGCACGACCGGGACGCCTTCGAGGCGGCCGAGCACGAGTCGGCCGGCATGTCCGGGCGCGGTCGCCGCGGGCCAGCCGGGGAGCTCGGCGAAGGGGATCGAGACCGGTTCGGCGACATCGTCCGCGAGCGCGCCGAGTCCGGAGCCCAGCACGATGCCGACCTCGGGGACGAGGTCGGTTCGGTCCCTGACGGCCGCCGCCAGCGCGGCGAGACGCTCGGGGAGCTGCGTCGGCACGATCGGTTCGGGCGAGGGCATCGATCCCTCCGCGGACATGCGGGCCTCCGACGTTCGTCCAGGGGGGAGACGGCGCGGGGCCCGCAGGCTTCAGGCGCCCGACGAGAGTACCGACACCGGGATGCCGGTCACGTCCCGTCGGGCCACCGCCCGCCAACGCTCGATCCAGGCAGCACCGCGCCGAAGCGCGACCGCGCGGACCAGGCGTGGGATTCGGGCAATGAAGCGCCCGAAGCGACCGGTAGAGCGGGGGCGTTGAGGTGATCGCTGCCGCCACACCGGATGGCGTTGATGTGATCGCTGCTTTCCGGAAGGAGCGCCTTGATGTGATCGCTGCGGCTCCGGGTCTCTGACGGCCCCTTCGGGCAAGACGAACGTTAGTCGGCGCGCGCGACCGCGGTCAACGCGCTTATCCACGACTTTCGACCGGAATGCGACAGTCGTGTCCACGACTTTTCCCGGCCTGTGGACGAGACGTGGACAACGCGTCGGCGTCCCATGGGACCGCTCACATCCGGCCGCGGCGGTCGATCGACTGGATGCCCTCGTTGATCCTGAACAGCACGATGATGAACTCGAGGATCACGCGCCAGTAGAGATTCCCGAAGATGAACAGGAGGATTCCGAAGATGACGGCGCCGCCGCTGCCGTTCGCGAGCGTGGCGAGCGCAGCGAGGGTGATGAAGATCGCGCCGATGACGTAGATGATCGTCACGAACCCAGGCGTGACGAGGTAGCGGAAGTTGATGAAGTCTCCCCAGTCGAAGCCGGACGGCTGGCGCGGCGCGCCGTAGCCGGTCGACGATGTCGGCGGCGGTGTGGGTTCCATCGCACTCCTCTCCTCGCGCACGGGCGCGGCTCGTCCGCGCGACGCCGTGCGTGAGCGATCGTACGACCGCGCCTGCCCCGCCTACCCGCCCATCGCGAACATCTCGACACGGCCCGGGTCACGCTCGGTGTCTCCGGTCGCGGCCGTGCGGAGCTCGCTGTAGCGGTCGTCGCGACCCGTCCACACGCGTGCGATGAAGGCGCGAAGCGCGACGTCGTCGATGCCCGCCCGGATCCGGCCACGGATGTCCCAGCCGCGGCTCGAGAACAGGCACGTGTAAGCGGTCCCGTCGGCGGACAACCGGGCCCGGGTGCAATCGCCGCAGAACGGGGCGCTGACCGACGCGATGACGCCGATCTCGCCACTCCCGTCACGGAAGCGGTAGCGCCTCGCCACCTCGCCACGGTACGCCGCATCCATCGGCTCGAGCGGCAGCTCGGCATCGATCCGATCGACGATCTCCGACGCGGGTACGACGTCGTCGAGGCGCCAGCCGTTCGAGTGGCCGACATCCATGTACTCGATGTAACGGAGCGTGACACCGGCCGATCGCGCCCACCGGGCGAGTGGCAGGATCTCCTGCTCGTTGAGTCCGCGGCGGACGACGGCGTTGACCTTGATCGGCGCGTGGCCGGCCTCGCGCGCTGCCTCAATGCCATCGAGCACCCGATCGACCGGAAAGTCGACATCGTTCATCGCCCGGAACGTCACGTCGTCGAGCGCGTCGAGACTGACCGTCACCCGCTGCAGGCCCGCGGCGGCGAGCGGTCGCGCCAGCGTTCGCAGCGCCGCGCCATTCGTCGTCAGGGTGAGATCGAGGGCACCGCCGGCGGGCGTCCGGAGCCCCGAGAGCGCGCCGACCAGGGTCGGCAGGTCCCGGCGGACGAGGGGCTCGCCACCCGTCAGTCGGAGCTTCTCCACGCCAAGGTCGACGAACGCGGAGGCGACGCGAACGATCTCCTCGAACGTGAGGAGCTCGGCGCGCGGAAGGAACGCGAAATCGCGGCCGTAGATCTCGCGCGGCATGCAGTAGACGCAGCGGAAGTTGCACCGGTCGGTGACCGAGATTCGGAGGTCGCGGACCGGTCGCCCCAGAAGGTCGACGGGATGGATCGCACGCCCGTCGACAGCCTTGCCGGCACCGGTCGGCGCGACCTCCGGAGGCAGCGGCGGCTCCGGGCGGAGGGCCGCGGGTTCGACGATCGGGAGCTCCACGGTTCGATCGTACCTCCGACGTCTTCGACGCCCCATACCGGCGGGTCCCGGTCGGCGGCGGTACCACCGGGCGACGACGGCGGTACCTCTTGCGGACTCCACCGGACCGACCCGCGGATGCAGGATCCGCTCAGCGCTCGGAACCCGCGCTGCCCGCGCGATCGCCGAGCCGCATCAAGCCAGCCTTGCGCTCGACGCTCGTACCCCAGCCCTGAGAGGACTCCGCCCAGATGGCGACGACCGAATCGCGATCCGGCTTCCGGCTCCCGTGGGCCGGTGAGCACCGGCCGGACTCCCCCACCGACGAGGCCGCGACGACCGACGACGAGTCGGTGCGCGACGTGACCGCGACCGCGCCAGATGCAGACTCCGCCGTGGACGAGGCGAGCAGGGGCAGCGCATCCGCGCCCGCCGACGGCGGCATGTCGTCCGAGGACGTGAAGCCGGAGGGCCCGAAACCCACGGCCACGCAGACCGTCGCGCCGGCGGCGAGCGCGCCGGCCGCCGCGAGCGTCCGCAAGCCGAGCAAGTTCCTCGCCGACCTGACCAAGGCGATGCAGGCGGCGGCGGGAGCGGAGCGCGAGGAGACCCTCGAGCTGTTCCGGCTCGAGGCGAAGTCGGTCGTGGAAACGATCCATGGACGTTCGGCGACCGAGGCCGACGAGCTGCGCAAGCGCGCCGACGACGACGTTGCCTCGATCCGCGAGTGGTCGAAGCAGGAGATCGCCCGGATCCGCGAGGAGACCGACCGGCGGATCACCGCGCGCAAGTCGGATCTGACCGACGAGATCGACGATCACGCCGCTCGCATCGAGCGCGAGATCGAGCGCGTCCATGCGCTCGTCGGCGAGTACGAGGGCGAGATGGAGGCGTTCTTCGAGGCGCTCCTCGCCGAGACGGACCCGACGCGCTTCGCCGCGCTCGCGGCGAGCATGCCCGAGCCGCCGGCGTTCGACGCCGCGTCCGGAGGCCCGCCGAAGGCCGTCGCGACAGCCTCGTCGCCCGAGCCGGCAATGGATCCAGAGCCGACGATTCAGTCGGCCACCGAAGCCCCGGCGACCGCCGACGCGCTTCCGACGACGGACGACCAGGAGGCCGCCTTTGCGGCCATCGAGGCCGCGGCCCGGGCCGCCGACGAGGCAGACACGGCTGCGGCGGACGCCGCCACGGCCGAGGTCGATGCCGCCGCGGCCGAGGTCGCGGATGGCGACGCCGCGGTCGACTCCGACGGCACGACTGACGCGGACGCGCCCGCCGATGGCAGCAGCGACTCCGCCTCCGACCCGCGCCTCGCGGCGTTGGGCATCGGCGCGGGGTTCGACGCGGCCGAGGCAGAGGCGCTCGTCGACCTCGCATCCGCCGACGACGAGATCCCCGAGATCGGCGACGAGGCGCTGTCCGCGCGGCTCGCCGGCCTCGTACCGGCCGAAAGCGTCGCGCCGACGGACGCTCCGACGGCGACCGGGACGCAGACGACGGTCACCGTGGTCGGCCTCGTCAGCGTGGCGAGCATCGCGAGCTTCAAGCGACACCTCGCCCGCGTGGCGGGTGTGACGTCCGTCGGCGTCTCGTCGGGTCCCGACGGTGAGTTCGTCTTCGCCGTGCACCACGAGCCGGCACTCGACCTCGTGGACGTCGTGACGGGCCTGCCCGGGTTCGGCGCCCGAGTGACGGAATCTGGCCACGGGTTCGTCAAGGCGACGGCCCACGACCCCGACGCGGCCTCCTGAGCGGCACGCAGACATGGCTCGTCCCGCCGTCGCCATCGCCCTCCCGTCCGAGGAGTCGTCCGTCGTCGCCTCGGAGCTCCGGGAGGCCGGTCTCGAGGTCGTCCTCGTCAACCACCCCGATGAGCTCGAAGCGCTGCTTCGGGCGCGTCGCGACGTCGCGGTCGCCATCCTCGACGGCGAGTACGACTTCGACCAGTCGCTCGAGTACTACTCCGTCCTCCACGACGAGGGCCGAAACGTGGCCGCGCTCATGGTGGTCTCGCCACGAGCGTTCGATCGCCTCACCACCAACCCGAGCGGCTCGATCGACGACGAGTACTTCACCCGGCCCTATTCGGTCGAGTCACTCCGCTGGCGCGTCGAGGCGATGTGCATTCGCGGCCAGACGATCGACGACGGCAGCGGTCCGGTCCTCCAGTCGGGCCCGGTCGACACCTCGGAGTGGGTGCGTCGGGCGTCCATCGTCGCGATCTTCAATCCGAAGGGCGGCGTCGGGAAGACGACGATCGCGACGAACCTCGCGGCAGCGCTCCAGCTGCGCAAGAACCTCGAGGTGCTGCTCGTCGACGCCGACACGGTCACCGGCCACGTGACGACGTCACTCGGGCTCGAGCAGGTACGGACCGTCCTCGACAGCTGGCGGGACGCGGCGGACGGCGGCCCGACGGAGTCGCTGGCGGAGATTGCGAGCGAGCACCCGTCCGGCATGCGCGTCGTCTCCATGACCTCGACGCCACTCCACACCGAGATCCTCGAGGCCACCCGCGTCGCATCCGCGCTCCAGGTCGCCCGTCGCGGCTTCGACTTCGTCGTCGTCGACCTGCATCCTTCGTACAGCGACCTGAACCGCGCGATCTTCGAAGTCGCCGACCGGATCCTCGTCCCGGTCACGCCGGACGTGCCCGCGCTGCGCGCCGCCGTCCAGCTTCGCGATGTCGCGGTCGAGCTGGGCGTTCGCGAGAAGCTCGCGATGGTCGTCAACCGCGCGAACAGCGGCGTGTCGGTGGCGGACATGGAACGGACGGTCGGGATGCCATCGCTGGCGCTCATCCGCTCCGGTGGGCTGCTCTTCGTGCGGGCCTCGAACGAGGGCCGGACAGTCATCGAACGGTTCCCGCGCGAGCGGGTCAGCGAGGACTTCGCGGCGCTGGCGGATCGGGTCGCGCCCGGAACGTCGACGGTCGCCGTGGCACCAGCGCCCGCGCGCCCGGGGTTCCGACTCTTCGGGCGCCAGAAGGAGGCCGTCCGGGTCTAGCGGCCGCGCGATCCGGTGCCGTCGTCCAGCGTCCCGAGCGCCGCGGGCAGCTCGGCCAGGGATTCGATCGCGAGCGCTGCCTCACCCGGTCTGACGCCGTCGTCGAGGACCCAGCCCCACGGCCCTCTCCGCAGGAAGACGGCGACGAGGCCCGCCGCAGCCGCCGGCCGAACATCGTTGTCGACGCGATCGCCCACGTACGCGATATCGCCGGGCGGCAAGCGGAGCTCCTCGACGATCCGATCGAAGAACGCGCGGCTCGGCTTCTCGACGCCCCAGGCGGCCGACGTGCCGACGAACTCGAACGGCACGTCCATCGCCGAGAGGATGCCCGCGGCCGGCGCCGGCTGGTTCCCCGCGAGGGCGAGCCGGTAGCCAGCCTCGGTGAGACGGCGAAGCGCCGGCAGGACGTCGGGGTAGAGGTCGTCGAGGGAGAGCAGGTCCGACCGGCCCGCGATTCCGAGGCGGTTCGCCTCGACGCGCAGGTCGATCCCGGGTCGGAAGCGCTCGAACACCTCGCGGTGATGCCTGCCGCGGGCGATCACCGCACCGAGCATCGAGAAGAACGTCAGCCGCGGGACGCCGAGCCAGTCGGCCCAGACGGCCCACGCCCGCGTCTCGTCGACGAGGGTTTCGCCGACGTCGAAGACGACCGCCCGAACGGTCATCCGACGGTCCGACGGTGCCTCAGCGCGAGCGGTCGCGCCACGAGATGCCGCCGAGCGGCGCCCCGGGCAGGGTCGGTGGTGGCTCTCCGGTTCGGCGGTCCACCTGCTGGACGCCGCGCAGGTAGAAACGGTTGACCAGGACCGTGTCGGCCTCGGCCTCCGTCACCTCCCGGCCGCTGAGCGTGGCGACGGCGTCCGTGACCGGGATGAACATCTCGGTCGCTCGGTCGAGGAGGCGTTCGGGTTCGGTGCCCGGGTAGAGGTAGACCGTGCCGAGGACCCGGAACGGCGGCAGCTCGAGTGCGACGTCGTAGCCGATCTTGTGGACGCGGTGGGCGACGCGCTCGGCATCGGTCAGCGGTGGAAGGCTTCCCTCGCCGGCCAGGACGATGATCAGGTCGTACGGATCGACGCTCCGAAGCCCGGGCGCCGGCTCGAGACTCCCACTCCCGTCGATCGGCGCCCAGCGGACGTCGCGGATCGCGAGCGGCTCCCGCTTGTTCAGCGCGTCGGTCAGACGGCCGTCGAGGTCCATGACGCCGGACAGCCGCCACTCCTCGGTGACCGCCGAGAAGGGCACGCCGCGGATCCGCGGCCCGGAGGGCACAGGTGCCTTCCCGGCACCGCTCCCCTCGCGCCGGGAACGCTTGAGGAACCCGAAGGGCACTACTCCTCCTCGGCCCGGCCGCTGTTGTCGCGGATCGTTTCGACCACGGTCGCGTCTGCGAGCGTGGTCACGTCGCCCAGCTCGCGCCCCTCGGCGATGTCCCGCAGCAGGCGACGCATGATCTTGCCCGAGCGGGTCTTGGGCAGGTCCGGCACGAACATGAGGAACTTCGGCCGGGCGATCGGCCCGATGACCTTCGACACGTGCTCGCGCAGCTCGCGGCCGAGGGCGTCGCTCGGTTCGTTGCCCGACCGCAGGATGACGAACGCGAAGATCGCCTGGCCGGTCACCGCGTCGTTCTTGCCGACGACGGCGGCCTCCGCGACGGCGCGATTGTCGACGAGCGCCGACTCGACCTCGGTCGTGCTGATCCGGTGGCCGGCGACGTTCATGACATCGTCGACGCGACCGAGCAGCCAGAAGTAGCCCTCCTCGTCGCGCTTCGCGCCGTCGCCCGCGAAGTACATGCCGGGGAAGCGCTTCCAGTACGTCTCCTTGTAGCGCTCGGGGTCGCCGTAGATGCCGCGGAGCATCGCCGGCCACGGCCGCTTCAGGACGAGGTACCCGCCGCCGCCGAACGCCACCGATTCACCCTTTGCGTCGACGACGTCCGCGTCGATGCCGGGGAACGGGAACGTCGCCGAGCCCGGCTTCGTGGTCGTGACCCCCGGCAGCGGCGTGATCATGATCATCCCGGTCTCGGTCTGCCACCAGGTGTCGACGACCGGCGCCTTCCCGCCTCCGATCGTCTGCTGGTACCACAGCCAGGCCTCCGGGTTGATCGGCTCGCCGACGCTGCCGAGGACCCGGAGCGAGCTCAGGTCGTGCTTCGCGGGCCACTCGGCGCCCTGCTTCATGAACGCACGGATCGCCGTCGGCGCGCAGTACAGGATCGAGACCCGGTAGTCCTCGATGATCTGCCACCAGCGATCGGGCTCCGGGAAGTCGGGCGCGCCCTCGTACATCACGCCGGTCGTGGCGTTTGCCAGCGGGCCGTAGACGATGTAGCTGTGGCCCGTCACCCAGCCGATGTCGGCCGCGCACCAGTACACGTCGTCGGGCTTGACGTCGAAGATCGCCTCGTGGGTGTAGGCCGTCCCGAGGAGATAGCCGGCGCTCGAATGGACGATCCCCTTCGGCTTGGCCGTCGTCCCCGACGTGTACAGCAGGTAGAGCATGTGCTCCGAATCGACCGACTCGGGCGGGCAGTCCTCGCTCTGGCGATCGACGAGGTCGTGCCACCAGACGTCCCGGCCCTCGGCCATCGGGATGTCGTCGCCCAGGCGTCGGACGACGACCGTCTTCTCGAGCGTGGGGCAGCGCGCCGCCGCGTCGTCCGCGGCCTGCTTGAGGCCGACCTTCCTGCCGCGCCGCCACCCGCCGTCGGCCGTGAGCAGGACCTTTGCGCCGCAGTCCTGGATCCGGCCGGCGAGCGATTCGGCGCTGAAACCGCCGAACACCACGGTGTGCGGTGCGCCGATCCGGGCGCAGGCAAGCATCGCGATCGGCAGCTCCGGGATCATCGGCATGTAGATGGCGACCCGATCGCCCTTCGCGACTCCGAGCTCGCGCAGACCGTTGGCCGCCTTGCTCACCTCGCGCTTGAGATCCCCGTACGTGATCGTCCGCGACTCTCCGGGCTCGCCGATCCAGTGGTAGGCAACCTTGTCGCCCAACCCGTTCTCGACATGCCGGTCGACGCAGTTGTAGGCGACGTTGAGCTCCCCGCCGACGAACCACTTCGCGAACGGCAGGTCCCACTCGAGCGTCGTCCCGAAGGGCTTCGACCAGCTGAGGCGCTCACGAGCGAGGCGTGCCCAGAAGGCCTCGAAGTCGCGGCTCGCCTCGTCGTAGAGGTCGGCCTTCGCGTTCGCCTGCGCGGCGAACGCCGGATCCGGCGGAAACGTGCGGCGCTCGGCGAGGAGGTTCTCGATCTCGGCCTGCCGCGGGGACGATTCGATGCTCATCGCTGACTCCGCTCCTGGTTCCGGGGGATCGCCCGATCATTCTACGGCGCGGGCCTGCCCGAACCTGCCGCGGCCGATTGGCCGCCGTGACGAGCAGTCGGATGGCGTAGGCCTGCGGCCGTGCTCAGTCGGCAGGCTCGGCAAGCTCGTCCTGGCTCGGGCCGGGCGACGACTTCACGGCCGGGGCGGCTGCCGCTTCGTCGCGGGCGATGACGACGTGCCTCGGCTGCGGAATCTCGATCCCGCTTGCGCGGAACGCGTCGAGCAGCCGCTTGCGCAGCTCCCCGCCGACGGACCACTGCTCGCCCGCCCGCACCGAGCCGAGGATCTTGAGCGTGATGCCGAGCTCGGCGAGGGCCTCGACCCGCTCGACGCGAGGACGTTCGAGGATCCGCCGCTTGAGCGCCGGATCGTCGGCCATGGCCTGCCCGACCTCGTCGACGACGGCGATGGCGCGATCGACGTCCGTGCCGTATGCGACGGTGACGTCCTGGTTGATTCGGGCCCACGTCCGCGTCCGGTTCGACGTCACGGCGATCTGGCCGTTCGGCACCGTGTGGACGACGCCGTCGAGGTCACGCAGGGTCGTCCGCCGCAGGCTGAAGTCCTCGACGGTCCCGGTGACGCCGGCGATCGAGACGACGTCGCCCTTCGAGAACTGGTTCTCGATGAGGATGAGCGCGCCGGTGAAGTAGTCACGTACCAGGCTCTGGGCGCCGAACCCGACGGCGATCCCGACGACGCCGAGCCCGGCCACGGCCGGAGCCACGTCGTAGCTGAGCTTGTCGAGGATCATGATCGCGGCGACGACGACGATCACGAACGTGAGCACGTTGATCGCGAGCGTCGCGATCGTGTCCGTTCGCCGCTTGACCTCGACCGCGGACAGCTCCTGGGCCGTGCCCTCGGTCGCCTCACGGTCCATGAGCGCCCGGACCAGGCGCTGGACGAACAGTCGAACGAGCCGCAGCGCGACGATCGCGACGACGACGATGACGACGATCTGCCCGGCGGTCCAGATGGGATGGTCCGCGGGGATCGTCGTCAGATCGGGCATCGTCGCGTAGCCTACCGGCGCGCCGATCGTGCGTGGCGTGAAACCGTCAGGCGGGAGCGCCGCCGAGTCGCAGCGTGATCGACGTTGCCGCGCCGCGCACAGCGGTAGCGAGCTCCGGCACTCGCCCGGCCGGCAGTCGGAGGGCCGGCCCCCGGAGCGCCACCGCGGCGACCGTCGAGCCGCGCGC
>DASSHA010000084.1:0-11671 GCA_035693145.1 Candidatus Limnocylindrales bacterium | reverse complement strand
CGATCGCGTCAACCAGGTCGCGCTCGCGTTCCTCGTCTACGGGATCACCGGCTCGCCGATCGCGATCGCCGCGACATTCATCGCCGCCACGCTTCCGAACCTCCTGCTCGGGCCGCTCGCGGGCACGCTCGTGGACCGCTGGAACCAGAAGGAGGTCCTGATCGTTTCGGACATCCTTCGCGCAGCGGCCGTGCTGCTCATCCCCGTGACGGCCGCGATCGACGTCCTGCTCGTGTTCCCGCTCGTGTTCGCCGTGACGACGGTCTCGATCTTCTTCCGACCGGCGAAGGACGCGGTCATGCCGCGGCTCGTCCAGGACGACGAGCTCGTGGCGGCGAACTCCGTTCGGTGGCTCGGCGAGACCCTCGCCGACATCGTGGGCTACCCGCTGGCGGGTCTGTTCGCGACGTTGCTCGGCCCGGCCCTGCCGCTCGCGTTCTGGATCGATGCCGCGACGTATCTCGCATCAGCCGTCCTCGTCGCGTCGATCGTCGTGCCGCCGGCGCCGCGGAGCGCAATCAGCGCCGCGGGCGAGGGCGTGCTCGCCGAGCTCCTCGCAGGCTGGCGGTTCCTTCGACGCGAGGAGGTCCTCCTGGCGAACACGCTCCAGGGCGTCGCGGGCCAGATCACGGCCGGGGTCGCGCTCGTGGTCACGCCGATCTATGCCGCAACGGTCATCGCCGCGAACGGCGGACCCGACGAGAAGACGGCCTACGCGCTCCTCGAGACGGCCGTCGGTGTGGGCAACCTGCTCGGCGGCTTCGTGATCGGGCTGGCGGCGACGCGGCTCGCGAAGGGCCGACTCGTCATCGCCGGCTACGCCATCTACGGCTTGTGCACGATCGGGCTCGGGCTCGTGGGCGCCCTTCCGGTGGCGATCGGCCTGATGGTCGGGGCGGGCGTCGCAAACATGATCTACCTGATCCCGAGCCAGACGCTCTTCCAGCAACGCACGCCGGCCGACATGATGGGCCGAGTCGTCGGCTTCCGGTTCGCGGCGGTCTTCGGCGCGATGACGCTCGCGATGGGCGTGGGCGGCATCCTCGCGGAGCTCCTCGGGGTCCGAGAGACGCTCGTCATGTTCGGCGTCGTGACCCTCGTCGCGGGCCTGGGCGGGCTGCTGCTCAAGCCGTTGCGCGATGCATAGGGCGTCTGACGCCGGCCGCACGGCTCGACGCGATCGGCCGATCGGTACACTGGCGCGCGGTCGCTCGACGCGACGGACGACGGGCGCGATCAGAGAACGGAGCGGATGACCGAACCCGAGCGCGACCCGGAATCGCCTGCGGCCGACGCCACGGCCGAACCCGCCGACGGGGCCGAATCAACCGATTCGACCGAACCGACCGAAGTCGCCGACGACGGCGCGCTCGACGAACCCTCGCCCGAACCCGTCGTCGCCGCGCCCGCGGCACCCCCCGTCGCTCGCCGAAATCGAGCGGCACCGCGCCCGCCCGCCCGAACCGCGACGCCGTCCGAGGTCGCGGTCCACGTCGACGATCGGATCTCGGCGGCGTTCGTCGTCCTCGTGACGGCGGTCTTCGCGGGACTCCTGCTGTACGGGATCCTCGGTGGCCACGGTGGCGTGCTGACCCCTGCGAAGACCGCGACTCCAGCTGCGTCGGTCGCGGCGTCGCCCACCGAGTCGGCGTCCGAATCGCCGTCGGAGTCGGCGTCGGAGTCGGCGTCGCCTGCGGCGAGCGAGTCCGCGTCGCCGAGTCCCGCCGCGAGCGGGAGCCCCGCCGCCAGCGGGAGCCCCGCCGCGAGCCCGAGTCCGAGCGCGTCGCCGTCCTGAGGGCCCGGGCGAGCGCTGCCTGGCCCCGCCTTCAGGCGCCCGATTACCGTGGCAAGGTAACGCCACCGATCAGCCGCGGGATACGGGGCCAGCCGGCCGCCATTTGGCGGACATTCACGCTCCGTCATGCTCGCGCACGCATACGGCGTGACGTGCGAAAGGCCTTATCGGCCGTCTAGCCCGAGCGGTTACCGTGGGGTGGGAATGGCGGCGCGCAAGTAGCGGCGCGCAAGTGCCGGACGCCCCTGGCCCGCGCCCAGCACGACCGCATGCCGCGTCTGACACTCCGGGGCCGCACCCGGGCGGCGCGTATTCTCCGAGCGTGGATGCCGGCGAGCGGCCGCCGTTCGAGCGGCGGCGATCGGCGATGATCGAGCGCCAGTTGCGCGACCGCGGCATCCGGGACGCGCGGGTGCTCCACGCGATGGCGACGGTCCCGCGCGAGGCGTTCGTGCCCGAGTGGCGACGCGAGGACGCGTACGAGGATGCGGCGCTGCCCATCCCGGCCGGCCAGACGATCAGCCAGCCCTACGTGGTCGCGCGGATGACCGAGCTGCTCGAGACGCAGCCGGAGATCCGGGTCCTCGAGATCGGCACGGGATCCGGCTACCAGGCGGCGGTCCTGGCCGAGCTCGGCTGCCGGGTGACGTCGATCGAGCGCGTCGCGGAGCTCGCCGCGAGCGCCCGCGAGCGGCTCCGGCGCATGGGCTACGGCGACCGGGTCGAGGTTCGTGTCGCGGACGGCAGCCTCGGCGCCCCCGGCGACGCCCCGTGGCCTCGGATCGTCGCGACCGCTGCCGCGCCGCACATCCCGCAGCCGCTCCGTGACCAGCTGGACCCGAATGGCGGCCGGCTGGTGATCCCGGTCGGAAGCCGCGACCACCAGGATCTCCTCGTCGTCGTCCGCGACGGCGACGAATGGCTCGAGCGGTCCGACGGCGCGGTCGTCTTCGTGCCCCTCGTCGGCGAGGCCGCCTGGCGCGACCCGGCCGGCCACTGACAACCCAGCGCGCGCCTCCGGTCTACGGCGCGCGGACGTTCCGGCTCGTGACCTGCGGCGTCGACGTCCCGAACGCGTGACGGAGGAGGAAGTACTCCGGCAACGGGTGATCGTCGGTGATGAGCGGCCCCGGGCCGGTGAAGGCCGCGACCTGGGGGCCGGACAGCCGGACGATCGAGGGCAGCAGCGTCATCCACTCGTCGAGCGTGTGGCGCGGCGAATCCGGCGCGGAGCTGATGTCGGCGAGGATCCCCGGCCGCTCGAGGACGGACCTCATCGTGGCCGGGTCGAACGTGATCGGCCGGTCGGACCCGAGCATGTAGAAGCCGTTGCCGCCGGGCCCGATCGCGACGACGACGTTCGGGAAGACCGTCTCGAAGGTCCGGATGTGGGCCTTGAACTCGTCGAGCTGCTGACCGAACGGGACCCACTGCATCATCACGCCGCCGGGGTTCAGTCGGTCGTGGGTCGCCCGGTAGAACTCGAGCGACGAGATGACCGAGACGCCCGCGCTTTCGATGGGCGGCGGCGGGTCGACGACGACGATGTCGTAGCGAGCATCGGTCAGCTCGACGTGGTTTCGGCCGTCGGCGATGAGGACGCGTCCGTGCGGGTCGGACAGGACCTGCTCGGCGTCGCCGTAGAAGTCGCCGAACATGAGCGGCACCGACGGGACGAGCTCGACCCCGTCGGTTTCGAGGCCGGCCGCGAGCGAGGCCCGGTAGGCCGTCCCCATCCCGAACGCGATGACGAGCGCACGCGCGCTGTCCGGTCGGGCGATGAGCGGCAGGATCGGCATGAGGTGCGCGTCGACCGTGAGCGCGGTCATCGATACGCCGGTCACCCAGAGCCGCTTCGCGCCGTTCATCGAGCCCGCCTGGACGGACGCGATCTCGTCTTCGCGTGACGCGTCCACGTGCCCGCCGCGCTCGATGATCGAGCGAACGCCGGGATCGACCCAGAAGCCGCCGCTGACGATCGTGGCCGCGACGCCGACCGCGACGACCGCCGCACCGACCGAAGCCGCGCCCCCGGCCAGCCGCCCGGCGCGTTCGGTCACGCCGACCCAGGCGAGCGCGAGCCCGACGACGAGGTTGACGACGACGAGCAGCGCGAGCGCCGTCGGCGAGCCGACGAGCGGGATGACGACGAACGGCACGAGGAACGTCCCGACGATCGCCCCGACCGTGTTGACGGCAAGAAGCGCACCGGCGCTGCCGCCCGAATGCGCGACGCCCGCCGGGAGGAGCGCCGACGCCGCGGGGAACATGAAGCCCATGACGAACGTGGCGGGGAGGACGACCGCCGCGACGGGCAGCGCGAAGTCGGTGAGCAGGGCCCGCGGGTGGGTCGTGAGCGACAGCGGCGTGCCCGCAGCGAGGTTGTCGATGACGGCCATGCCGGCGATGACGAGGATCGCGACCAGGACCTGGCCGAGCGCGAGGAGGCCGATCGGCGCGCCGACTCGCGACCGGACCAGGCTGAACGCGATCGCACCCAGCGCGAGGCCGACGAGGAAGATCGCGAGGATCGTCGAGAAGACGTACGTCGAGTTGCCCGTCCCCGACGCGAGCAGCCGCGTCCAGAGCGTCTGGTAGCCGAGCGAGGTCAGGCCCGAGGCGAACGCGACGGCGAGCGCGAGGCGCGGCCAGCTGCGGTCCGTCATCGACCCGACCGCCGGCGAATCGACCTCCTCGGGTCGAACCGCGACGGCCTCGGTCGCCCGGACACGGCGAGCGCGAGCGAGCAGGAGCGCCGCGAGCCCTGCGACACCCGAACACGCGGCGCCGACCACGACGCTCCCCGACAGCCCGAGCAGCTCGATGAGCACGAAGCCGGCGAGACCGGTCCCGATGATCGCCCCGAACGTGTTCGCGGCGTAGAGCCGGCCGAACGCGCGGCTCAGGTGTCGGTCGGTCGTCAGGTAGCGGGTGAGCGTCGGCAGCGTCGCGCCCATGAGGATCGTCGCCGGGCCCAGGGCCAGCAGCGCGAGGACGAAGCGGACGAGCGCGAGCAGCGTCGGGGTCGTTTCGAGGCCGCCGAAGACGCCGCGGTAGGCCTCCTTGATGAGCGCGAACGTGAACGGCGTGACGAGGACGACCGCAACGAGGACGAGCTCGAGCAGGCCGTACATCCGGAGCGGCCGCCGGACGCGGTCGGCGACGCGTCCACCCACCCAGCTGCCGATCGCCATCCCGCCGAAGAAGCCGGTCAGGATCGCGGACACGGCCTGCGTCGTGTTGCCGAACACGAGCACGAGCTCGCGTGCCCAGACGACCTCGTAGATCAGCCCCGCCGCCCCCGAGAGGACGAAGATCGCGAGGATCGCGGCAGTCACCGAGGCATCGGCACAGGGGGCATGGCGGACGATGATATCGGCCGCCGCTCCGCGAACCGGTATTCTCGGCGTCGATGACGCACGTCTTCGTCGCCCCCCACCCCGACGACGCGGCGCTCTCCTGCGGCGGGCTCATCGCCAGCCTCCGCGAGCTCGGCCAGAACGTCACGATCCTGACCGTCTTCTCGGGTTCGGGCGCGAGCGAGGGCGTGACCCCGTACCAGCGCGACGCGCTCGGCTTCGGGACGAAGACGATGTGGCCGGTGACCGAGGCGTTCAACCGGTCGGGCATCCTCAACGACTTCCCGGCCGATCCCGGCGACCCCGATCGGCTTCCGCCGTGGGCGGCGACCGAAGCCCGGCTGGAGGCGACCCAGGCCGACGCCGACGCGGCCGCTAAGCGTTTCTGGCAGCGGTCGTCGTGGTACCGGCGGGCGAGCATTCGGGCCCAGCCGCTGGCCGGCCAGCCGCTCATGGACGACGTGCCGACACAGGGCGCGGTCCTGACCGACGAGGTCACCGAAGCTGCCTTCGACGGAGACCTCGCCGCGCAGCGCCGGCTCGAGGACGAGCGCTACGCCTACTTCGCCGAGGCGTCCGTCGTGTTCCTCGACCTGCCCGACGCGGTGTTCCGCGGCTACGAGGGCGACGCCGAGCTGCTCGGCATGCCGCGTGACGACGATCGCTCGCCGATCGAGCGGATCCGGTCGGAGATCGTCCGGCTCGAGCCCCAGCGCGTCTACCTGCCGCTCGGCGTGGGCAACCACGTCGACCACCAGCTCTGCCGCGAGGTCGGCTTCGCGCTCCTCGACGAGGCCCACCGCTGGATCATGCCGGGGCCCGAATGGGCGGGGCTCGTGAGCTTCTACGAGGACTTCCCGTACGCCTGGTGGAGCGACTTCCGGCGGATCGAGGACCTGCCGGCCCCCGTCCAGGCGCTCCTGCCCGAGGACGTCTCGATCAACCCCGAGTACTGCGACATCGGCGATCAGATCGAGCGCAAGATCACCGGCATCGGGCTGTACGAGAGCCAGCTGGATCGCCAGTTCGGCGGGCGCCGCCAGATGGCGCAGGCGGTTCGCGCGTACGGGACGTCGCTCGGCGAGCTCTCGGGCAGCGGCGGCTTCAAGGAACGCTACTGGTCCACGACCCGGGTCTGACGCCCTCCACCCCGCTCCCTGGATGACGAGATCGCAGCGTCGTGACATCAACCCTTGACTTTTGATGTCACGCTCGGATAGGGTCGACGAGACATGTCGTCCAAGGGATCCGGCCGAACCGTCTTTCCGCTCCGTTTCGAGCATGAGCGGACTCGGGACCAGCTGCGGATGGTCGCCGAGCGGCGGGGAACCTCGATGAACCAGCTCGCCGCGGAGATGATCGAGCGCGAGCTCGAAGTGCTCACACTGGGCCTCGAAAGCAGCCTGTCCCGTACGGTCGAGCTCCTCCACAGCTACCGAGGGGAGGGCCGCGACGACGCGTGGTCCGCGTTTGCTCGGTCGGAGGCCCTCCCCGATCCGGTGCAGGCTCGTCGAGTCGAGCCCGACGATGACCCGTTCGGGGTCGCACGCGCATTTGCGCGGGAGCGTTGATCTCGTCGGAGTGTCCCGACTGGGCGGAGGATCGCCCTGCCGATCTCGCGCTGATCGTCGCGAACGTCGCGGCGCTGTGGGGACAGATGCTTTCCGACGCGACGACGCGGCCTGCGCCGGCGCTCACGATGGCTCTCGATTGGCACCGTCGCATCTACTCCGGCGTCGCTGTCCCACACCTCGACTACGTCGGCCACATCCGCGACAGCGATCCACAGCACCCGTGTCTCGTGGACTACGAGGCCCGGGTCGGCCTGTCGCGCGGGACCAGGGCTCGGGACGTCCCGGCAGCGGTCGATGCGTTCGTGGCGGCTGCGGCGTCCGTGACGTCGACCCTCGATGCGGCGATACCCGTGGGCGCGGTTCCTTCGGCGCCCGGGCCGTTGACCGCGGTCATCCGGCTGTGCGCGTTCGTTCACGGCGAGTGGGTCCGCATCCATCCGTTCGCGAACGGAAACGGACGGATCGCGCGCGTCTGGGCGAACTGGCTCGCCGTGCGATACGGGCTCCCGCCGTTCGTCCGGATCAAGCCGCGACCGGACGACGTGCTGTTCGTCGGCGCCGTGGAGCTGTCCATGCGCGGTGACCACGGCCCGACCGAGGCGATGTTCGCTTCGATGCTCCACGAGGTGCTCGGAGCGGGTTGACCGAGTCCTACGCCGCCCGAACAGGGGGACGATCGGGGGGCGGCGCGTCCGCGCACCGGCCGTACGCTTTCCGGCGATGACCGAACGCCGGATCCCGCGGTTGACGATCGCGGCGCACGCGCTCACGCTCCTCGGGGCGATCCTCGCGGCGTTCTACTGGTGGCAGCTCACGTCGCTCGGCTCGTACGCCTGGGACGCCGGCATCTACTACCGGATCAACCTCGATGACCTGTACGCGGGCTGGGTCGTGGGCGGGCCGGACGCGTTCCAGTACTCGCCCGCCTTCGCGCAGGTCATCGGCGTGCTGCGCGGCATCTTCTCGTTCGAGGTCTTCGTCGCGATCTGGCGCGCGGCCGAGCTCGCGATCGTCGTCTACCTCGCCGGACCGCTGACGATCCCCGTCCTGCTCTGGGGGCCGGTCGCCTCGGAGGTCAACGCCGGGAACGTGAACCTGTTCCTCGCGCTCGCCGTCGCCCTGGGGTTCCGGACGCCCGGCTCGTGGGCCTTCGTCCTGCTCACGAAGGTGACGCCGGCCGTGGGCCTCCTCTGGTTCCCGGTCCGGCGGGAGTGGCGCAAGCTCGCGGTCGCCGTCAGCGTGACGGCGCTCGTCTCGGCCGTCTCGTTCGCCGTGAGCCCGGGACAGTGGATCGCCTGGGTCTCGCTCATCCTGGGCCACAGCAGCGACAACGTCGTCACGTTCCCGTATTTCGTCCCGCTCCTGGTCCGCCTGCCAGTCGCCGCGCTCGTGGTCGTCGTCGCGGCGCGTCTCGGCTGGCGCTGGATCGTGCCGGTCGCCGCGATGCTCGCCGCCCCGGTCCTCTACTTCCCGACGCAGTCAATCGCCATCGGGGCCCTGCCGTTCGTGCGGCACTCGCTTGGGCGTCGGCTGCGCGAACTGCTTCAGAGGTCGCGACCGGCGAGAACGATCGCCGAACCGATCGAGCAATCTGCGCCCGTCATCCGTTAGCTCTCTCGCGCTCCGGCCGCGCGGCCATCTGAGCTGAGTCTCGCCCTCGTCGGTGGATGAGTGAGCGCGACCATCCCGTCACCGCGCCGGCGTTCAAACCCGACGTCACCGCTTCCGCGCCCGCAACGACGATGACGGCAAGTGCCGACAGGTACGGGACCAAGGGAATGCTTGCTCCTGCAGCGACGACGGGCAGGTCGATCAAGGCCGGAAGGGCGATGACGGCGTAGTGGAACTGCGTCAGAGGCCAGAGCGCCGGGACGACGAGGAAGCTCGCCCGCAGCGGTCCAAGGGCACCGAGCGCGGCGAGGGTGAGCACGGCAAGTAGCGGGACACCGAAGGCCGATAGCCCGCCGTGCGTCTCGCTCTCGGTGATCGCGACGAGATCGGACGAGT
Organism: Candidatus Limnocylindrales bacterium; assembly: GCA_035693145.1. GTDB lineage: Bacteria > Chloroflexota > Limnocylindria > Limnocylindrales > CSP1-4 > DASSHA01. The sequence goes on along the minus strand of DASSHA010000084.1, from coordinate 2,936 downwards.
GCGAGAGAAACTGCGGCCACGGCAGGACGACAAGGGTCACGAGCCCGAACAGCGCACACAGCGCGAGCGACCGCCATCGGCGCATGCCGATCAGGGGGATCGCAGCGTAGACCTTGAGGAGCGGTGCAATGCTGCCCGGGCCGATCACCAGAAGCGCGAGAACGAGCGGCTCGATGCTGCCGTGAAAGATCGCGACAAAGAGGGGCGGAAACAGGAGCCACCAGAGCGGTGCTCTGAGCGCCCGCACGGCGAGCAGCGCGAAGATGACGCCTGCAGCCACCCACGTGAAACCGGCGACACTCGTTGGCATCCACGAGGTCAACACGAACGGCACCAGAGTCGGTGGCGGAGCGACGATCCGGACGCCTCGCTCGACGACGTCCCAGGGGTCAGCTCCAGTGAGCCAGGCCGTCGCCGCCGCCGAGTAGAGAGCTCCGTCGGCACCGAGAGACCGAGACGGCAGGAAGATCGCACCGACGAGGACTAGATCGACCCAGGCGAACAGGGACGGCAAGGCCATCCGGCGCGCAAGCTCCCAGCGACGCCCGCGAGTCATGCTGACGACTCGACCGACTTCGCCTTGCTTCGCCTACCCACCGCGAGGACCGACTCTCCTCATCGACGCCGACCGCGGGCGAAAGGCCGCGAGATACCACCTCAGGTAGTGAGGGAGCCACTTACGGATGGGGAAGTTGCTCGTCCCCGACGTTCGGTCGTGCCACGTCGTCGGCACTTCGTCCACACGCATTCCGGCGATCGTTGCCTTCACGGTCAGCTCGAGCGCGAGCTCGAAGCCCGCGCGGCTGTCGATCGACACCGCGTCGAGAAGTCGCCGGGAGTAGAGCTTGAAGTTGTTCGTGGCGTCGTGCGTCTTGACGCCGGCGAACCAGTGCAAGGTCAGGCCGGCGAACCGCGACATCAATCGCTTCAGCAGCGGGCCGCCGATCTGGCGACCACCTGGCATGTATCGGGACGCGGCGACGACGTCCGCGCCGTCGGTCGCGAGTGCGACCATCGAATCAACGATGGCGGGCTCGTCCGAACCGTCAGCCATCGACACGAGAACGAACGGTGCGACGGATGCCGCGAACCCCGTCTTGATCGCATTGAGGACTCCGCGACCGAGGTCGTTGCGCACGGCTCGAAGAGTTGGCATGTCGAGCGCAAGCCGCCTGATCACCGGAACCGTCGTGTCCTCGTCGAAGTCGTAGACGACGAGGATCTCGTGAGGCGTTCGAACGCCCGCATCCAGCGCGCGAAGCACCGGCTCGACGGCTTCGCCCTCGTTGTAGACAGGCACGACGATCGAGAGCTCGGGTGTCGGCGTCATTTGAGTCCCGCAACGAGCAATGTCTGCGCGCCGAGGAGGCGCCACACGAGCGGAACCCGGAGGTACGCCCGAACCAGCAGCGGATGCTGTGGCAACCGACTCTTCGTCGTGTATGGCAGGAACCTCGGGATGACGACCTCGGGTTGCAGCCCGGCGAGGGCGCAAGCCTCGACGAGACTGCGGTCCGTAAGCGCGACTCGGTGATCGATGAAGTCCCAGTAAGCCGGCCCGGTGAACCGCACGTTGGGCTGAAGGACGATCAGGTGGCCGCCACCGCGAAGCAGCCGCCGAGCAACGTTGAGCTGCTCGATCACGGCATCCGGAGTGCCGAGGTGCTCCAGATAGTTGCTGATGAAGACCACATCGAAATGGTTAAGCGGCACCCGCTCGGCGAGCGCAAGGCCATCCGATTGCACGAACGTGATGCCCTGTCCGACCTCCGCCGCGAGGTCGCGGATATCCGTCGCCCAGCGCTCTCGCGCCTCCACGTGGCGAATGAAGTAGCCCCGATCGCACGCTACGTCGATCACGGCCGCATCGCGAGGGATCCATCGGGCGAGGAAGGGCACGACTTCTCGCCACAGTCGATCTTTCTCGCGATGAGCGTCCGCGGCGAACCTGGTGGCGTAGACCTGATCCAGCTGTGCCTGGCTCACAGGCGACCCGCGCTCAACTCGGCGGCGATCCACGGGATGACCTCGTCGAGCATGTCGTCGAGCGTCGTCGTCGTCTCGAACCCGAGGATCCGGCGCGCCTTTGATACGTCCGGGACCCGGTGCTGGACGTCGTGCTCGAATGGCGGGTCCGAGACGTAGCGGAACGGCTCGTTAGGTTCGTGGACGTGGCGCCAGATCGCCTCGGCGAGCTCGAGCACGGTCGTCGACGTCGGCGTCGAGAGGTTGAGGTCCTCGTTCAGGGCAGCGGGAGATTCCATCGCCATCCGGATCCCCCGCGCGAGGTCGCCGCCGTACGTGTAGCAGCGGACCTGCGAGCCGTCGCCCAGGATGTGGAGCGGATCCTGACCCTTGAGGACCTTGAGGACGAGGTCCGGGACGACGTGCGAGAGGGCGAGCTTGACGTTGCCGCTCATGACGTCGGTGTCGCGGAGCGCCCGGCGCTCGCCGATGCCCACGCAGTTGAACGGCCGAAGGATCGTGTACGGGAGCCCGTACTGTTCGCAGGCGCCCTTCGCGAAGTATTCGGAGGCGAGCTTCTGGAAGCCGTACGTGCTGACGGGCGGCGGCGCCGTCAGCTGGGCGCCCTCGGGCGTGGGAAACACGCTCGCCGACTCGTAGACCATCGAGGAGGAGAGGACGACGATCCGCTCGAGCCGTCCCGCGCGGCGCGCGGCGATCGCGGCGTCGAAGGTCGCCGCCAGGATGCGCTCGTTCTCCGCCAGCAGGTCGTAGGCGAATTCGTGGAAGTAGCTGATCCCGCCGATCATCGCTGCCGCAGCGACGACCTGGTCGCAGTCAGATGCGAGCTCGGTGAGCAGCCTGACGTCCTTCGAGTCGCCCTCGACGAACCGATAGCGCGGATGGTTGTCGTAGCTCTTTTCGACGGGTCCGTACTTGCTGAAGTTGTCGACGCCCACGACCTCATGGCC
>DASSHA010000083.1:0-3327 GCA_035693145.1 Candidatus Limnocylindrales bacterium | reverse complement strand
CTGCATCAAACAAGACCGTCCGCCCGCCCGCAACCCTCGGCCGTGTTGTCCTCCGCGCGGACGTCGTATGATCGCCCATGACCGCCTGGCATGCCGTGCTGTGGGGCGCGCTCGGCGCCTCCTCCCTCCTGGTCGGCCAGGCGCTCTCTGGACCCCTCTCCGGCTCGCCGCGCGCGACAGGGCTGCTGATGGGCTTCGGCGCGGGCACGCTGATCAGCGCGGTCGGGTTCGAGCTCGTGCCGGAGGCGAGCTTCGAGGACGTCGGCCTCGGTGTCGGCCTCGCGCTCGCGGCCGGCGCGCTGACGTACTACCTCGCCGACCGCATCGTCGACGGAATGGGCGGCGCCGAGCGGCATACCCTCGAGACGAGCGAGACGGCCGGCTCTCCCTGGGCGATGTTCATCGGCGCGCTCCTCGACGGGGTGCCGGAGTCGTTCGTGCTCGGCTCGACGCTCGCGGTGGGAGGAGCGATCGACGCCGCGTTCCTCGTCGCCGTCTTCGTCTCGAACGTCCCGGAGGGTGTCGCAGGTACGGCGAGCCTCCGCGCGACGGGCGCGACGAACCGGCGCATCCTCGTGAACTGGACGACGCTCGTGGTCGTCTCTGCCCTCGTGGCCGGTGCGGGCTTCCTCCTCGCCGACGTCACACCGCACCAGGGCATCTACGTCGAGGCCTTCGCCGGCGGAGCGGTGCTCACCGTGCTCGCCGACTCGATGATGCCCGAGGCGTTCCGGCACGGCGGCCGCGCCGTCGGTCTGCTGACCGTCCTCGGCTATATCGTCGCCGGCGCCCTCTCGGTCGCCCAATGAGCTTCCAACCAGACGAGCACGCGGTCGACGGCCGCGCGTACCTCCGCCTCGTGGCCTACGGGGCAGCGATCGGCATTCCCGCTGCCCTCGCGGCGGCGCTCTTCCTCGCGCTCGTCCACGACCTGGAGCATTGGCTCTGGCACGACCTGCCCGACGCGCTCGGGCACTCGTCGCCCCCGTGGTATCTCGTGATCGGGCTGCCCGTCGTCGGCGCCGCGATCGTCGCCGTCTCGCGCCGCTACCTCCCGGGCGACGGCGGTCATTCGCCGCTCGAAGGGCTCGAAACAGATCCCACCCCCGTCTCGCACGGGCCGGGGATCGCGCTCGCGGCCATCGGCACGCTCGCCTTCGGTGCGGTGCTCGGGCCCGAGGCGCCCGTCGTCGCCCTCGGCTCGCTCGTCGGGGTAGCGATCACGCGCGTCGTCGACGTCGGCAAGACCGGCGCCGCGGTTCTCTCCCGGGCCGGCGAGTTCTCTGCGATCTCCGCGCTGTTCGGCGGTCCCATCACGGCGGGGATGCTGCTGGTCGAGGGCGGCATCCGCGTAGGCCCGGCGCTGCTGCCTCTGCTGCTCCCCGGGCTCGTCTCGGCAGCGATCGGATACCTGGTGTTCCTCGGGTTCGGCGACTGGGGTGGCCTGAACGCGCCCGGTCTCGTCGTGCCGAACCTCCCGCCCTACGACGGCGTCCACCTCTACGACCTCGCCGTCGGGCTCGCGGTGGGCGTGCTCGCCGCGCTGACGGTCGCGGCCGTGCGTCGTGTCGCCGAGTCCGTCCACGGAGCCCGCCCGCGCCTCGGCATGTCGGGTCTGCTGCTCCTGGGCGGGCTTACGATCGGACTCCTCGCATTCGGCGCCGACCTCCTCGGCGCGAGCTCGCAGGACGTCCTCTTCTCGGGTCAGGCGTCGATCCCGGCGATCGTCAGCGAGACCTCCTTCTGGGCGGTGCTCGTCGTGATCGCCGCGAAGTTCTTCGCCTACGCGGTCAGCCTCGGCTCGGGCTTTCGCGGCGGCCCGATCTTTCCCGCGATCTTCCTCGGCGTCGCGCTCGCGTCGCTCGCCGTCGTCGCCTTCGAAGTCTCCCCGACGCTCGCCGTCGCCGTCGGCACCGCCGCCGGGATGGCCGCGCAGGCACGCCTGATCGTCACGCCGGTCCTCCTCGCGGTGCTCCTCGTCGGCTCGAACGGCCTCGACACCGTCTCGGCCGCGGTCCTCGCGACCGCAGCTGCGATCATCACGATGGCGGCGATCGACCGCCGTCCCGTGCGCGAAGCCGAAGCCTCGTAGCAAATCACCGGCGCGCGATTGCAGCGATGAAGCCCATCAGGATGAACCCCGCGCCGAACCCGACCAGGAGCCAGGCGAAGAAGTCTCCGAGCATGATCCCGAGCCCGACCCCGACGAGGATCCCTCCCGGGAACGCAGGGCCACCGTACTGGTAGCCGTGACCCGATCTCGCGTCGTAGGACATTCCGCCTCCTCGGACTCGGCCGTGTGCCGCGGCGCGGCGAACGTGACGCGCGAATCTTGACACGGTCTCGGCGACGGGCGAATACTGGCGGGGCCGTCACAGATGACAACGCACAGAAGATGCCGGTCCCTCGGGCGGCCTCGGCGTTGCGACGAGTTAGGAGGAGACGACTGTGAGCGACTACGACCGAAGTGACGTGCCTCCCGTCTCCGGGTGGGCCGTCGGCGGGATCACCTTCGCGGCGACGATGCTGGTACTGATCGGCATTTTTCAGGCCCTTTCGGGGCTGGTCGCGATCTTCGACGACAACTTCTATGTCGTGACGCGCAACTACACGTTCGATCTCGACACCACTGCGTGGGGCTGGATCCACCTGATCATCGGCATCCTGCTCGTCGTGACCGGGTACTTCCTCTTCGCCCGCCGGGCCTGGGCCGGGGGCGTCGCGATCGGCCTCGCGATGCTGAGCGCGATCGCGAACTTCTTCTTCATCCCCTACTACCCGTTCTGGTCGATCCTCGAGATCGCGCTCGCCGTCTGGGTGATCTGGTCGTTGACCCGTCCCGCCGCGGTTCGCGGCTGACGACGCGGCTCGTCGATCTGGGCGCTCAGCGGCCGGCCGCGAAGCCGTCGCCGCGGCCGTCCGAGCCGCCGACGAGCGCGTCGCCGAAGCGGAGGATCATCTGGCCGACGCCGAACGGGTGCTGGACGGAGGCGCGGACCACGTCGTGGCCGAGCGAGGTGAGCTGGTCCTCCGCGTGCCACAGGCCCGGCTCGAGCTCGACCTGCCGGCTTGCGCCGACGCGCCAGCGTGGCGCATCGAGCGCGGCCTGCGGGTCGTCTCCGTGGTCGACGATCCGCAGGACGACCTGCATGTGCCCCTGGGGCTGCATCGCCCCTCCCATCACGCCGAACGGCCCGAGCAGGGAGCCGCCCTCGAGGAGCATCCCCGGGATGATCGTGTGGAAGGGCCGCCTGCCGGAGCCGAGGCGGTTCGGGTGTCCGTCCTCTGCGACGAACCCTGAGGCCCTGTTCTGCAGCGCGATCCCGG
>DASSHA010000082.1:0-2453 GCA_035693145.1 Candidatus Limnocylindrales bacterium | reverse complement strand
CGGCGGAACCTCGTGCTCGAGGAATCGCGCTTCCCGCAGGAGCTGACCGGCGCCTTCCGGAACCTCGAGGGCGCCGGCAACCCGTGGGGCCAACCGCCGACGGCCCGAACCGACTGGACGAAGGGCCTCCCGTTCGAGGTGCCGACGGTCGCCGCGATGGCGGCGGAGGGTCGCCTCGATGAGCTCGAGGTCCTCTACTGGGTCGGCTGCGCGGCGGCGTTCGACGAGCGGAACCGCAAGGTCGCGCGCGCCGTCGCGACCTGCCTCGAGGCCGCCGGCGTGCGGTTCGCCATCCTCGGCCAGGAGGAGTCGTGCACCGGCGATCCCGCGCGGCGAATGGGCAACGACTACCTGTTCCAGATCCTCGCCTCGGCCAACGTCGAGACGCTCAACCGCTACCGAATGGGTGAACGGACGATCGTGACGGCCTGCCCGCACTGCTTCAACACGATCGGCAACGAGTACGGCCAGCTCGGTGGCTCATTCCGGATCGAGCATCACAGCCAGTACCTCTCGCGGCTCGTCGCCGACGGCCGCCTGGTCGTCGCGCCGTCGGCCGGGGAGGGGACCGTGACCTTCCACGACCCTTGCTATCTCGTCCGCTACAACGACGTGCAGTCGGCGCCGCGCGAGCTGCTCGAGGCGGCCGGGGTGGACCTCGTGGAGATGGAGCGTCACGGCCGCAACACGTTCTGCTGCGGCGCCGGCGGCGGCCGGATGTGGATGGAGGAGACGCGCGGCACGCGGATCAACCGCGCGCGTTCGCGCGAGGCGCTCGCGACCGGCGCCGACACCGTCGCCGTGGCCTGCCCCTACTGCATGGTCATGCTCCGCGACGGCCTCGCCGACGAGGCGTCGCCCGGCCGCGAGGTCGCGGCGATCGACGTCAGCGAGCTCCTCGCCAACCGGATCGCCGCCGCAGCCTCGACGGGCCGCTCGCTGCCGGTCGTCTGACGCCTTTCGGGCGCCGCCGCGGCCTCGGATCGTGGCGAGCGACCGCCTCGCCGTCATCGACGAGTCCTCCCTCGCGGGTCCGGGCGACGATCGAGGCAACAATTCGACCCCGTAGAACGACACCACACCCGATCGAGGCCGATCGAGGCCGATCGCGGTCGCTCGCGCGTCGGACGCCGGCAGAACCGGGCATCGGAAGCGCGTGTGATCGGTGTTGGACGGGACACGGCAGGATCCGAGGGCGGGCGATCGGGCAGGGCGTCGGAGTTGAAGTCGCGCGGTCGCCGCCCTCTTCGATGACCGGCCGCAACGTCGTGCCTCACTGCCGAGCGTTCGGTGGGATCGAAAACCTGCAGGGATCAGGGTCGGGGCGCCACCTCGGGGCGCCCTGTTTCGCAGAGCGCGCGTTCGCGTCCATCAGGCGAGTCGCGCACCCCGAAGCTCTTCGACCACATGTGCGTATCCGCGATAGCGCGGCCTCGTGCTCGGGCGAAGCGCCGTCTCCAGGTCGATCATCGTGCGCCGGTCCGAACGTCCTCTGGCGATTGGGTCCAGGAGCGCAAACGAGCTCGTGACACTGTCCTCCGGCGGCTCGCCCGCCAACCACCGCTCGAGCGGAGCGAGGGGATCGGGGCATATGGCGGCGAGCGACGACCGGCGCATTCGCACGGCGTGGAGCATCTCCGCGGACCAGACGCCGACGAACGCGTGGCTGACCGAACGGAAGCCGCGCATGCCGAGCCGCTCCGAGATCGAAGGCGCCAGCCATCGGCGCTTCGCGTTGTACGCGCCGGCCGCCTCCTGGAAATTGGGCAGCCGGGTTCGATTCTCGATATGGAGCAGCGCCGCCCGGCCGACGTCCCAGGCCACGAGGTCCGCGCGGCCCGCAAACTGGAAATGCTGGTACGGCTCGTCGAGCGACAGCGCGAAATCGTTCTTCGCGAGCTGGGTGGCAAGTGCTTCGCCCATGGCGGCGTGGACGACGTCCGCGTCGCGCTGAGCCGTGGTCCGGCGCGGATCGACGAGGTCCATCTCGAGCCTCAGGCCCAGCGCCTGGGCGAGTCGAGCGTACGTTTCGACGCTGGGGGTGTGACCGGTCTCGACCCAATGAACGAACGAGGGCGCGAGGCCTGCCGCCGCAGCGAGCTTCCGGAGCGACCATTTCCGCCGTTCACGCGTTGCCCGAATCCTTGCCCCGAGCCCTCCGCTGACGACGATGACGGTTCGTGTGATCTCGATCGAGCTGACCATTTCGCATTGGACCGCGACGGGATCACCCCGCGCTTACGGCCGAATTGTCCGATCGAGGGGAGCCGTCGAGCGAAGCGAGTTGGTCCTTTGGGTTTCCGACCCGAGCCCGGTGCCACCGCCCCCGGTTCGAGCCCGGAGTCCGTCGATGAGGAAACGTTGCAACTATTCGATGGCATCGATCAGCGGGGAAGACTCGGCCGGTCCGGTCGACCACAGCACCTTGCAGGCCCGACGCGTGCGCGTTCGCG
>DASSHA010000081.1:0-17791 GCA_035693145.1 Candidatus Limnocylindrales bacterium | reverse complement strand
CCGGATCCGGCCCACCGCGCGATGGTCATCGGCCACCTGAAGCACGTGATGACCGCCGCCGAGCTGATGGGCGTGGAACTCGTGAACACGTTCATGGGCGGCGACGACGCGAAGAACCTCGACGAGAACTGGGACGAGGCCCTGACCGTCTGGCCCGACATCGTCTCGTTCGCGACCGACCACGGCCGGAAGATCACGCTCGAGAACTGCCCGATGCTCTTCTCGTACGACGAGTGGCCCGGCGGCCACAACATCGCGACCACGCCCCGGATGTGGCGCCGGATCCTGGAGCAGTGGGGCGGCACGATCGGGTTGAACTTCGACCCGAGCCACCTGATCCTCCAGATGATCGACATCCCCCGGTTCATCCGCGAGTTCGGGCCGCACATCCTCCACGTCCAGGCAAAGGACCTCTCGATCGACCGCGAGGGCCTCTACGAGAACGGCGTGTTCTCGATGGGGATGGGCTGGCAGGTGCCGCGCCTGCCGGGCCTCGGCGACGTCGACTGGGCGGACCTGTTCGGCGCCCTGTGGCGGACCGGCTACGACGGCGACGTGATCATCGAGCACGAGGACCGCGACTTCGAGAAGACGGACGAGCTCGTGAAGCGGGGCTTCCTGCTCGCCCGCGACGTCCTGCGGCCGTACATCAAGTGACGACCTTCAGCGTCGAGAGCCTGACCGAGCGCGAGATCGCCAAGACGATCGACCACTCGCTGCTCAAGCCGGAGCTCGACGATGCCTTCGTCGAAGCCGGCTGCCGGCTGGCGGCCGAGTACGACGTCGCGAGCGTTTGCGTGCCGCCCGTCCACGTCCCGCGGGCGCGGGCCATCCTCGCCGGGACCGACGTCGCGGTGGGGACGGTGGTCGGCTTCCCGCATGGCTACTGCACGACCGAGACGAAGGTCGCCGAGACCCGCCAGGCGCTCGCGGAGGGCGCCACCGAGATCGACATGGTCATCCAGATCGGCGCGTTGAAGTCCGGCCGGGATGCCGACGTGGAGGCGGACATCCGGGCCGTCGTCGAGGTCGCCCATGCCGCGGGCGCCCTCGTCAAGGTGATCTTCGAGAACCACTACCTGTCCCCCGACGAGATCGTCCGCGCCTGCCGGCTGACCGAAGCCGCCGGTGGCGATTTCGTGAAGACGTCGACCGGCTTCGCGGCCAGCGGCGCGACGCACGACGACCTGCGCCTGATGCGTGCGAGCACCTCGCCCCACATCCAGGTGAAGGCGGCCGGCGGCGTGCGCACGCTCGACGCCCTGATCGACGTGATGAACCTGGGCACCACCCGGATCGGCGCGACCGCCACGAAGACGATCATCGACGACTTCCGGGCGCGGAAGGCGGGCGGAGCCGCGATGGCCGCCGCAGCCGGATCCGAGACCGGCTACTGATGACCGACGCCGACCGGCCCGCGGCAGCCCCGGCCCTGCGCTGGTTCGACGCGGCCGAAGCGAACCTGGCCCGAGTCCGTGAGACCCAGACCGAAGCGATCGAGACGGCCAGCCGGTGGTGTGCCGACGCGATCGCCGCCGGCGGCCTCGTCCACTGCTTCGGGACGGGCCACTCGCGGATTCCCGTCGAAGAGCTCTTTCCCCGCTACGGCTCGTATCCCGGCTTCAACCCCATCGTCGAGCTGTCGATGACGTTCCACACCCAGGTCGTCGGCGCGAACGGCCAGCGCCAGGCGATGTTCATCGAGCGGACACCAGGCCTGGCCGAGGTGATCCTCGGCAACTGGTCCTTCGGGGCGCAGGACCTCTTGCTCGTCTTCTCGGCGAGCGGCCTGTCCGCCGTGCCGGTCGAGATGGCGCGCGGCGCCCGACGCCGTGGCCTCCGGGTCGTGGCGGTGACCTCCGTCGCCCAGTCGATGTCGGGTGCGATCGACCCCGCGGTCGGGAGCCGTCTCCTGGACGAGGCGGATCTGGTCATCGACCTGTGCACCCCCGAGGCCGACGCCGCCGTGACGATCGACGGCCTCGAGACGCCGGTCGGGCCGACCTCGACGATCGCCGCCGTCGCGGTCGCCAACGCGCTGAAGGTCCGTGTCGCCGAGCTGCTCGTCGTCCGCGGCGCGATGCCCCCGGTGATCAGCCGCGCTTCGGTCGTGGGCGCCGAGCGCTCGAGGGACCTGTTCGACCACGCCTATTCGGACCATGCACGGCGTCTTGCCCGTGCGATCGCAGGCCCGGGCTGAGGCCCGGACCGGAGGCAGGAGGTGGATCGGATCGCACCCATCAGCCGTCAACCGGCATCGATCTCGGTAGCGCTCCCGGACGTGCACAATGCACGTTCGGGGAACTAGAGGAGGAGACACATGATCCAGGGATCCAGTCCGTTCCGGCGCGTCGCCGGCCTGGTGGCCACGGTGGCCATCGTGGCCGCCGCGTGCTCGGGCACTGCGGCGACCCAGTCGCCGAGCTCGTCGGCTGCGGCCCCGAGCCAGGGCGGCGCCTCGCCGAGCTCGGCCGGCGGCTCATCGCCCTCGGCAGGCGCCAGCGCCGCTGGCTCGCTGACGGCGGCCGGTCACAAGATCGGCTACTCGAACGCCGGCGGCGTGGGCAACGGCTTCCGTGAGGAGCAGGTCTGCACCGCCAAGGCGCAGTGGGCGGCCTACGGCGGCGCGTCGTCCGACCTGCTCGTCAAGCACCGCAACACCGATGCGGCCGGCCAGGCGGCGGACATCCGTGACCTGATCGCCGCGGGCGTCGACGCGATCGTCTTCAACCCGAACGATCCGGCCGCGCTGAACCCGGCGCTCCAGGAGGCGAAGGCCGCCGGGATCAAGACGGTGTCGGTCGACGCGTTCGTCACCGACCCGGACACCTACAACCTCTACAACAACCAGGTGAAGTACGCCGAGATCGGCGCCAAGTGGCTGTTCGACCAGCTCGGCGGCAGCGGGACCGTCTGGTACACCCGCGGGCTCGCCGGCAACCCGGCCGACAACGACCGCGACGTCGGGTTCAAGAACGTCCTCAAGGACTACCCGAACATCAAGGTCGTCCCGAACAACGACGGCGTCGCGACGGGCTGGGATCCGGCCACGGCGACGAAGGTCACGCAGGACTTCATCGCGAGCGGCGGCTATGACCAGATCCAGGGCATCTGGGCCTCGGGCATGGGCAAGCAGATCGTCGACGCGATCAAGGCCGCCAACAAGAAGTTCGTCCCGATCGCCGACGCCGACGTCGGTGGCTTCGTGTCGCAGCTGCTCGATCCGACCGGGTTCCCGGATCTGAAGGGCGCAGCGGTCACGAACACCGCGGCGGTCGGTGGCGCGGGCATCACGCTCGCCCTCAAGCTCCTCAACGGCGAGACGATCCAGACGTCGGCCGGCGCTGCGCAGCCGAACACCGTGCTGCTCGATCCGGTCCTCGTGGACAACCTGACGCCCGATGGGCAAGCCGCACTGAAGGCCTGGCAGTCCGTGCCGGGCATGGATCCGCTGTGGCCGCTCAGCCTCTCGATCGAGGGCTGGACGACCTACGATCCGAACACGGTCCCCGCGTCCTGCAAGGGCGCGTAGGCCACCCCTCGGAACGAGCTCGGGGTCCGTCGGCGCCGCCGGCGGACCCCGTTCCTCAGCATCGGACCGATGACCGTCACCGCCACCGATCTGCTCCTCGAGGCGACCGGCGTCGCGAAGACGTACGGGGCCGTCGTCGCGCTGCGCTCCGCATCGCTCAGTGTCCGACCCGGCGAGGTCCACGCCCTGATGGGCGCGAACGGCGCCGGCAAGAGCACCCTCGTGAAGATCCTGACCGGGGCCGTCCGACCCGACGCCGGAACGATCGCCGTCCGCGGCCGCGCGCTCGCCGTCCGCTCCCCCGCCGAGGCGCGGCGGGGCGGGATCGTGTCCGTCTACCAGGAGCCGGCGCTCATCCCCGACCTTGAGATCCGGGCGAACCTGCGCCTCACCGGCACGCCGGTCGAGCCCTTCCGCCACTGGCTGGCCGAGCTCGGGATCAGGAACCTGGACCTGTCACAGCTCGCCCGCTACCTCCCGTTGGCGACGCTCCGCGTCGTCGACCTCGCGCGTGCCCTCGCCATCGAGCCGGACGTCCTGATGCTCGACGAGATGACGGCCGCGCTGCCGGCCAACCTCACGGAGCGCGTCCTCGAGGTCATCGGCCGGACACGCGGGACCGACCGCTGCGTCGTCTTCATCTCGCACCGCATGATCGAGATCGGTGCGGTCTGCGATCGCGCGACGGTCCTCCGCGAAGGCTCGACCGTCGGCGTGGTCGACGTGACGCCCGGCTCCGAGGACCGGATCGTCGAGCTGATGCTGGGCGAGATCGCCGCCGACATGCCCGACGCGGCTGAAGGCGCGGCCCCGTCGCCCCGCCCGACCGACGCGGTGCCCCGCCTCCGGGCCGAGGGCCTCGCCGCCGGGACGAAGCTCGAGGACGTCTCCTTCGACCTCCATGCCGGCGAGGTCCTGGGCGTCGTCGCCCTCGAGGGCCAGGGCCAGGACGAGCTCTTCGACGTCCTCGCCGGAATGACGAAGCCGCGCGGCGGAACGCTGGCAGTCGACGGCAAGCCCGCCGCCTTCGGCCACCCCGCCGACGCCATCCGAGCCGGCGTGGTCTACGTCGCGGCGGATCGCGCCGAGGCGCTCCTGATGCAGCGCTCCGTCCGCGAGAACATCGCCCTCCCGTTCCGGGCCCAGCTGACGCGCTGGGGGCTGATCAACCTGCGTGACGAGCAGCGGGTCGTCAGCCGGGCGATCCAGACGCTCCAGATCGACACGCGGGCGAAGGGCGAGGTCAGCCGCCTGTCCGGTGGCAATCAGCAGAAGGTCACGATCGCCCGCTGGGTCGCGGGCGGCGTGAAGACGATGATCTGCTTCGACCCGACCCGTGGGATCGACATCCGGACGAAGCGCCAGATCTACGGCCTGCTTCGCGACCTCGCCGAGGCCGGCGCCGCGATCCTCCTGTACACGTCCGAGCTGAAGGAGATCCAGCTGGTCTGCGACCGGGCGATCGTGATCTTCGGCGGGAAGGTCGTCCGCGAGATCGGGCGAGCCGATGCCGACGAGCCGGCCCTGCTGCGGGCGGCCTACAACCTCCGCTCGGATTCGGCGCTCCCGGAGGACACCGTCGCCGAGGCCCAGGCCGCCGAGGCACCACCGGCCGAGCCGCCCGGAGCTGCCCAGTGAGCGCGGCCGCGCCGACGGTGGACGCGACCCGGGTGCGGCCGGTCGACGGGGCCGCCGCCTATGTCCGGCGCAACGGCTGGACCTTCGGCCTGATCGGGATCCTCGTCCTGCTCCTGCTGTTCACGAAGTTCCTCCAGCCGCGCTACGGCCCGATCAACATCCAGGGGCTCGGCGTCTCTGTCATGCCGCTCGTGCTGGCGGCCGTCGCCCAGGCGATCATCGTGATCAGCGGCGGGATCGACCTCTCGATCGGCTCGATGATGGCTCTGACCAGCGTCGTCTCGGCGTCGCTGATGGACAAGCAGAGCGATCTGTTCGGGGTCGCGGTCGTCATCGGCGTGCTCGGCCTCGGCCTCGTGCTCGGCGCGGTCAATGGCGCGCTCGTCGTGCTGACCCGCGTCCCGGACATCGTCGTCACCCTGGCGATGTCGTTCGTGTGGGCCGGTGCCGCACTCCTCGTCCGGTCCGGACCCGGCGGCGGAGCCGCGGGCTGGCTGAAGAACATCACGAAGGGGCCCTTCCTGAACGAGTGGATCCCGATGGCGGCCGTGGTGGCCCTCGTCGTGATCTTCGTCGTCTGGATCCCGCTGGCCCGGTCGCGGCTCGGCCTGTCGATCTACGCGATCGGAAGCAACCGGCTGGCCGCGTTCCGGAGCGGCGTCGCGGTCGGCCGGACGCGCTTCCTGGCCTACGCGTTCACCGGCCTCTTCTCGGCGCTCGCCGGCCTGTCGCTGACGGCGACCACGAGCATCGGCTCGCCGGTCCCCGGCCCGTACACCCTGCTGAGCGTGGCCGCGGTCGTGCTCGGTGGCGTCAGCCTGGCCGGTGGCCGCGGCGGCGTGTTCGGCCCGATCGTGGCGGTCGTCGTCCTCCAGCTGATCCAGACCGACCTGACGTTCCTGCGCTTCGACTCCAACTTCGCGTACGTCGCCCAGGGGGCGATCCTGATCGCCGTGACGGGCCTGAGCAGCCTGATGTCGCTCCGCCGGGCGCGGGCATGACGACCGCCACCGGGACGATGTCCCGCTCGACGATGGCGACGGTCCGATCGCTCTTCCGCGATCGGCCGATCATCCCCCTGATCGTCCTCCTCGCCCTCCTCGTCGTCGTGCTCCAGCTGGCGTCGCCCGGGATCGTGAAGGCGTCGTGGGCCGGGGGCATCGTCCGGTCGGCGATCCCCCTCGCGATCCTGGCCGGCTGCCAGACGCTGACGATGCTGACCGGCGGGATCGACCTGTCGGTCGGCGCGATCGCGTCGATGGCCGGCTTCGTGACGGCGACGCTCATCCACAGCCCGGGCGGCGTCGCCCAGGGCGTCGCCGTCGTCCTCGTCGTCGCCGCGCTCGCCGGCCTCGTCACGGGCGTGGGCGTCGGCGTCTTCCGCGTCCACCCGCTGATCATGACCCTGGGGATGAGCTTCGTCGTCCTCGGGCTCTCGAACGTCTGGCAGCTCCAGACGGTCCAGACCGGTGCCGGCGTCCCCTCCGAGCTCCGGACGATCGGCTCCGGAACGGCGTTCGAGGTCCTTCCCTACAGCCTCGTCGTCTTCGTCCCGATGACGTTCCTGATCCTGCTCGGACTGCGCCGGACGGGCTACGGCCGGCTGCTCTACGCCATCGGTGACAATCCGATCGCCGCACGCCTGTCGGGGACCCGCGGCTGGCAGGTCCTCGTCGTCCTGTACGTCATCTCGGCCGTCTTCGCGGCGATCGCCGGGCTCCTCATCTCGGGCCTGTCGAACACCGCGAGCGTGTCGCTCGTCGACGGCTATCTCCTGCCGTCGGTCGCGGCGGCGGTCATCGGCGGCACCTCGATCTTCGGCGGGCGCGGCGGCTTCGGCGGCACGATCGTCGGCGCGCTCATCCTGACGGTCCTGAACGCGCTCCTCACGGTTCTCGGCCTGCCCGAGCCGACCCGCCAGGTCCTCTTCGGCGCGATCATCATCGTCGTCGCCGCGGCGTACACCCGGGTCACCGGCGAGACCTGAGTCCTCGGCGCCATGGCCTCCACACAGCAGCCCGGCGCCTCGCGGCGTGAGCGTCGAAACACGTTCGAGGGCGCCAGGCGCGGCCGCCACCTCGGCCTCGACCTCGGCGGAACGAACATCAAGTGGGTCGTGGTCGAGGGCGACGGCGACGACGCCCGGACGGTCGACCGCGGCCAGGTCGCGACGCCGACGGTCGGCGGCCCCGGGGCGGTCGTTCCGCGTCTCGCCGCCGTCGCGAACCAGGCCGCAGGGCGGTGGCCGGGCATCGCCTCCGTGGGCATCGGCGTCCCCGGGCTGTACGACCCCGCCGCGGGGACGACGCGATTCCTGGTCAACGTCCCGGGCGCCTGGGCCGGCACGCCGGTCGCGGGACCGGTCGGCGATGCGCTCGGCGTTCCGGCCGCGCTCATCAACGACGCACGTGCGTTCGGACTCGCCGAGCATCGGCTGGGCGCGGGCCGCGGCGTGAGCTCGCTCGTCGGGCTGACGCTCGGGACCGGCATCGGTGGGGTGATCGTCCTCGACGGTCGGGTGCTGTTCGGCCACGATGGCACCGCCGGCGAGCTCGGCCACCAGACACTCGACCCGGACGGACCGCCGTGCGGGTGCGGTAACCGCGGCTGCCTCGAGGCCTTCGCCCGCGCGGACCGCATCGCGACCACCTGCGGGACGGCGACCGCCGAGGAGGCAGTCGAGCGCGCGCGTGCCGGCGACGAACGGGCAACGGCAGGGCTCGCGCGGATCGGCCGCTATCTCGGGATCGGGATCGCCAACGTCGTGACGCTCCTGTCACCGGATCTCGTCGTCGTCGGCGGCGGCGTGGCCGCGGCCGGCGACCTCATCCTCGAGCCGATCCGGGCCGAGCTTTCGGAACGCGTCCGCACGACGTCGCTCGACGAGGTCGTGGTCGTCACGGCCGAGCTCGGCGTCTGGGCCGGAGCGATCGGAGCGGCCCTCCACGGCGCAACCGCGGCGGCGCTCCGCGGCGCAACCGCGGCCGCGGGCGCCGCTGCCCGCCCGGATGCGGTCGCCGCGCGATGACGGACGGGCGCTACCAGCCGCAGTACCGCCAGATCGAGCAGGCACTCCGGGCGAGGATCGCGACGCTGTCGCCCGGCGAGCGGATGCCGTCCGACGCGGAGCTGTGCGCGCAGTTCGGGGTGAGCCGGATGACCGCCCGGAACGCGATGGAGCGGTTGGCCGTCGACGGGCTCATCCGCCGGGAGCCCGGGCGCGGCAGCTTCGTCGCCGGGCCGCCGGCGCACCGCCGTGCGAATCGGCTGATGACGTTCAGCCGGGAGATGCTCCGGACGGGCCGCGTCCCGAGCTCACGCCTCCTGGCGAAGGAGCTGCGGTCGTCGTCGGCGACCGAGGGGCGCGACCTCGGGATCCCGGTCGGTGCGCCGGTCGTCCACGTTCGGCGCCTCCGGATGGCCGACGGCGACCCGATCGCGATCGAATCCGCGGTCCTCATCGAGCCGTGCGCCGACGCCGTCATGGCCGCCGACCTCGCGACCGGGTCGCTCCACGAGACGCTCGCCCGCGCCGGCATCCTGCTCCGTCGCGGGAGCGGCACGATCTCGGCGGCGGCCGCGACGACCGACGACGCACGACTCCTCGGGATCGCGATCGGCAGCCCGCTGCTCGTCGAACGCCGGGTGATCGTCGACGGCCAGGGCCGCCGGGTCGAGGCGACGGAATCCCGGTACGCCGCGGATCGCTACGCGCTGGCCGTCCGGTTCGACGTCGAGGCGCCAGCCGTGGACGCGCCGCGGTGAGCGCCGGGCGGGCGCACGGACGTCGCGTCGCTCGATGACGGCTTCCGCGACCGTCCGCGGCCGGCTCGTCGTCGACGATCGCGTGATCGACGGTCGGCTGGCGATCGAGGACGGCTTGATCGTCGACGTGACCGAGGACGGCGGCCTCGATCCCGGCACGCCGATCGTCGCCCCGGGGCTCGTCGACCTCCACGTCCACGGCTGGGGCGGCCACGACGCGATGGGCGACCGGGCGGCGCTCGACGGGATGGCGCGGCAGTTGCTCCGCCACGGCGTGACGTCGTTCCTGCCGACGGCCGTGACGGCGCCGCTCGGCGAGCTCGTCGCCTTCGCCGATCGCGTCCGCGCCTGGCGCTCGAATGCGCCGAGCGACGGCGCCGAGCCGCTCGGCTTCAACCTCGAGGGCCCGTTCCTCTCACCCGCGAGGCGCGGCGCCCACGCGGCCGGCCATCTCCGCGTTCCGGCCGACGTGCCGCGCGCGACGCTCGAGCCACTCGTCGACGGCCTGCGCCTGCTCACCGTCGCGCCCGAGCTGCCCGGCGCGCTCGAGCTCATCGCCTGGCTCCGCGAGCGCGACGTCGTCGTCTCGCTCGGCCACTCGGCGGCGACGCTCCCCGAGGCGCGCGCCGGCTATGCCGCCGGTGCGACCTCGACCACGCACCTGTTCAACGCGATGAGCGGGCTCGACCATCGGGGGCCGGGGCTCGCGCTCGCGGCGCTCCTCGACGACGAGGTTCGCGTCGAGCTGATCGCCGACGGCATCCACGTCGACGCGGCGCTCTGGCCGCTCGTCAGCAGGCTCAAGCCCCCCGACGGCTGGTTCCTCGTGAGCGACGCACTGCCGATCGCGGGGACCGGTGACGGGCGCGGGACGATCGGCGGGCTCGAGGTCGAGGTGGCCGGCCCGCGGGCGACGCTCGCCGGGACGTCGACCCTGGCGGGCTCGGTGATCGCGCTCGACGCCGCGCTCCGGAACGTCGTCCGCGGCGACGTCCCGCTCCCGGACGCGGTCGCGGCCGCCAGCCGGACACCGCTCGAGCTCCTCGGTGTCACCGACCGCGGCCGGCTCGAGCGCGGCCAGCGCGCGGACCTCGTGGAGCTCGACGACGACCTCCGCGTCCGCCGGGTCATGCGCGCCGGCACGTGGTTCGAGGCGACCGCCTGATCACGACCGGTCGGGCATGGCCTCGAAGGTCCGCTCGATGTCGTCGAGCATTCGGGCGGTCGCGCGGGTGACGACGTCGAGGTAGCGGCGCCCGAACTCGGCGTTCGATTCGCGCGCGTCGCCCCATGTCCCGGAGCGGGTCGCGCGATAGACCGAGCCCGGCGACGAGAAGAAGAACGCCGTGTGGACGGCCGGCCCGTTCGTCACCTCGGGAAACGGCGGCATCTCGGCGTTCGCGGCGTCGAGGTCGACGAGGTCCGGGTCGATCGCCATGACCGCGGACGTCTCGCCCTTGTTCGCATGGAGCCCGTTCGACGGATCGAAGAACTCGGCCCCCTCGTCGGCCGTCATGCCGTCCCAGTAATTGACGGGGAAGGCGCGGGCGCCCGCGGCGATCCGGCCGGCGTCGGCCGCGGCGGCGCAGGCGTAGGCGAGCGCGTACGTGTTGTCGTAGTGGCCATTGAGGAAGACGATCCGCCGGAAGCCCATCCGCGAGAAGTTCGCGCAGAGGTCCTCGATCAGCGCGGCGAACGTCGACATGCGCAGGTAGACGACGCCGGTGAACCCGGCGTGCGGGTACGACAGGGCATAGGCGACGGTCGGGGCGACGAGCGCACCACGCTCCTCCGCGACGCGGCGGGCGATCTCGGTCGGGACGAGCGCATCGGTCCCGAGCGGCCCGTGCGGCCCGTGCTGCTCGGTCGAGCCGACCGGGACGATCACCGTGGCGGCCTCGCCCCGCTCGCGCAGGTGCGCCTCGATCTCGGGGTTCGTCATGTCCGCCAGGAAGACGGTTCGTGGCTTCATGGTGCCTCCTGCGTTCGCTATGCAACCGTGGTCGTCAGCTCGCCGATCCCGTCGATCCAGCACGTCATCACGTCGCCCGGCTCGAGATGCCGCTCGGCGAGCGGTCCGGTCCGGACCGGCGTCCCGGTCGCGATGAGGTCGCCCGGCTCGAGCGCGACGTGCCGGCCGAGGTAGTCGAGGATCTCGGCGATCGAGAAGCGCATCTCGGACGTCCGCCCGTCCTGGACGTCGACGCCGTTGAGCCGCATCCCGAGCGGAAGGTCGGCCGGCTCGATCATGCCAGCGGGGACGACGACCGGGCCGACCGGGCAGAACCCGGGCATCGACTTGCCGAGGAGCCACTGGTCGCCGTCGAGCCATGGATCGCGCGACGTGACGTCGTTCACGATCGTGTAGCCGATGACGCTCGCGTCGGGGCCGACGACGACGCCGAGCTCGCACTCGCCGTCGACGTTGGCGGTCAGGCTCCGATCCCAGCGGAGGACCGACCCGTCGGACGCGAGGGAGCTCGTCGCCTTCGCGTAGACGAGCGGACGTTCGGGTCGCTCGTCGGCCGCCGCGGCAGGGTCGCGGTAGTTGAGCCCGATCGTGTAGATCGCGCGAATCTCGATCCGGCCACCATCTCGAACCCCGAGCTCCACGGGTCAGGCGACCGCGGCGGCGTCGGCGAGGAGCGGCCCGACCGCCGTCCGCATGACGTCCGACATGCCGCCGATCCCCGTCCAGCGCTCGAACGCGAGCGCGGCCTGCGCGATGAGCATCTCCGAGCCGTTCGCTGCCCGCAGGCCGCGCGCCTTTGCCGCGGCGAGGAGCGGCGTCTCCGGCGGCACGTAGACGAGGTCGAAGACGGTTGCGTGCGGCGGCAGCCGCTCGACGTCGATGGTCGCGCCGGGGTCGACCATGCCGACCGTCGTCGCGTTGACCGCGAGATCGGCACGAGCGAGCGCGTCCCCGAAGCCCGTCGAACCGAGCTCGACGGCCTCGATCCGACCTCCGCCGAGGGCCGCGAAGCGTTCGGCCAGCGCGTCCGCGCTCGCCCGCGTTCGATTGCCGATGACGACCCGCCCGGCACCGCCCGAGAGCAGCGCGAACACGACGGCATGCGCGGCCCCGCCCGCTCCCGCGACGACGACGTCGACGCCCTCGATCGGGCGGCCCATCGCGCGCTCGACGGCGGCCGCGAACCCGGGCGCGTCCGTGTTGAACCCGAGAAGCGTGGAGTCGTCGCGCCGGACGACGTTGTTCACCGCACCGATCGTCCGGGCCCCGCCCTCGACCTCGTCGACGAGCCCGGCGACAACCTGCTTGTACGGCGCGGTGACGCCGAGCCCGAGGAAGTCGGGCCGACGGGCACGATCGACGGCGTCCGGGACCTCCGGTTCGTCGATCTCGGCAAGGACGTACTCGCCGTCGATGCCCGCTGCGGCGAAGGCCGCGTTATGCATGACGACCGAATGCCGCCGGCGGAGCGGCTTTCCGAGGAGGGCGACGCGGCGTGTCACGAAGCGACGGCGACCTCGTCCCGGTTCGGCTTCCGGACCGGCCCGGCGCTCGGCGGGAACGTGACGTTCGGGATGATCTCCCGCACCCAATCCTCGAGCTGCGCCGGGTCCGGCGTCATCGTGTGGAGGATGAACTGCTCGACCCCGGCATCGACCCTCGCCTGGAGCGAGGCGACGATCTCGTCGGGCGTCCCGAACAGATAGACGGATTCGAGGTAGTCGGGACCGCGCTCGCCACTCATGACCCGCAGGAACGCGCGGTGCTGCTCCTCGCGCGCCTTGACGGGATCGTTCGTCAGCACGAGATGGAGGAAGTTCTCGTGCGCCACGGAGAGACCCGACGGGTCCTGGCCGTTCTCGCCGAAGAAGGCCTGCAGCTCGTCCCAGTCGCGCCGGATGTCCGGCGGCGGGCAGGTCGGACGAGGGATCCAGCCGTCGGCGCGGAGCGTGCGCGCCTTGACCGATTCCACGAACTTCGGGACGTCGGGCGACTTCGGGTTCGCCAGCTGCGAGCCGCCGCCGACCCAGAGCGCCGGCCGCTCGCCGGTCCGTGGCTCGATGAAGACGTCGTCGACCGAGTAGTAGCGGCCGTGATACGTCACGGTCTCGCCCTCGAGGAGGGGCAGCATGATGTCGAGCATCTCGTCGGTCCGCTTCCCGCGCTCCGACTTGTGGACGCCGACGGCCTCGTATTCCGCGTCGTTCCAGCCGACGCCGGCGCCGAGCACCACCCGGTTGTCCGAGAGGAACTGGAGCGTCGCCAGCTCCTTCGCGAGGAGGACGGGGTTGCGCAGCGGCATGATCAGGATCGAGGTGCCGAGCCGGACGCGCTCCGTCACTCCCGCCGCGACCGCGAGCGACAGGATCGGCTCGAGCCAGTTCACCGAGTAGAAGCGCTTGCCGACGAGCAGGTGGTCGGTGATGAAGAGCGAGTCGAAGCCGAGGTCCTCGACCGTCCGGGCGAACGCCTTGATCCCACGCGCCCGCTCGGGTCCGTCGCCCTCCCAGACGTACGACGGCAGGAACACGCCGAACCGCCCGACATCACTCATTCCACCCTCCTCACCGGCCCCGGTACTCGGGAGCGCGCTTGTCGAAGAACGCCCGAACGCCCTCGACCACGTCCTCCGTCGCGAAGACGCGCTCGGACGCGTCGAGCTCCGCGGCGAGGCCGGCCTCGAGGTCGACGTCGAGCGCCAGATCGAGCAGCCGCTTCGCCTCGCGGACCGCGAGCGGCCCGCGGTCGGCGATCTCGGCGGCAATTGCGTCGGCCCGGGCTCGGGCCTCGCCGTCCGGGACGACCTCGTGGACGAGCCCGATCCGTTCGGCCTCGGCGGCCGTGACAACGCGGCCGGTCAGGATGAGCTCCCGCGCCCGCGCCAGCCCGACCGTCCGCGGCAGCCGCTGCGTCCCGCCCGCCCCGGGCGTGACCGCGAGCCGCACCTCGGGCAACCCGAGGCGCGCGCGCTCGGACGCGACCCGGATGTCGCAGCAGAGCGCGAGCTCGAGGCCGCCTCCCAGCGCGTTGCCCTCGATCGCCGCGATCGTCGGCATCGGCAGCGTCGCGAGCCGCGACCCGATGGCCTCCTCGCGGGCGAAGGCGGCGCGTCCGTCGGGGCCCCGGTGTGCCTCGAACCCGCCCACGTCCGAACCCGCCGAAAAGGCGCGCTCGCCGCGACCCGTCACGACGACGGCCCGAACCTCCCCCGCCTCCGCCGCCTCGAGCGTCGCGAGCGCGGCCTCGAGGTCGTCGAGCAGCGCCGGCGTGACGAGGTTGAGCGGCGGGTTCGCGAGCTCGAGGTGCGCGACCGGGCCGAGCTCGAGCGCGACGAGTCCGCTCACGTCGCGGCACCGAAATCCGCAGCGAGACCCATCGGCCCGGTCACATAGAGACGGCGGTCCATCGTCCGCAGATCGTCTGCGACCCGCGGGCGGAAGCCCATCCGGCCCAGGACGTCCCGTTCGACGTCGATGCCGGGCGCGACCTCGATCAGGACGAGGCCGTCGTCCTCGAGGGCGAACACCGCACGGTCGGTGATGTACCGCACCTGCTGGCCGCGCTCCCTGGCGAGGCGCCCATTGAACGAGATCTCCTTGACCTGCGGCACGAACTTCGACAGCGAGCCCTCGTGGACGATCCGGATCCCGTCGTCGATCTCGAGCTCGAGGCCGCGGGCGGTGAGCGTGCCGACGAAGTTGATGCGCGGGGTCCGCGCGCTGATGTTCGGGAAGCCGCCCGGACCGCGCACGCGCCCCTCGAAGGCGTGGACGTTCACGTTTCCGTCGGCGTCGACTTCGGCGAACGAGAGGCTCGCGATGTCGAGTCCGCCGCCGTCGTAGAAGTCGAACATGTACGGCTGGTCGAGCATCGCCTGGTAGTTGAAGCCGGCGCCCCCTTCGTTGCCCGCGACCGGCACGCCGCCGAAGATGCCCTGTTCCACCGTCAGCACGAGGCGGTCGGTGATCCCCTCCTCCCAGGCGACGCGGCCGATCATCTGGCTGATCCCGAAGCCGAGGTTGCAGATCGCGCCGGGCGGGAACTCGAGG
This sequence comes from Candidatus Limnocylindrales bacterium, assembly GCA_035693145.1. GTDB lineage: Bacteria > Chloroflexota > Limnocylindria > Limnocylindrales > CSP1-4 > DASSHA01. The sequence continues at coordinate 2,835 of DASSHA010000081.1, read as the reverse complement.
AGCGAGCGGCGGGCGATGACCTTGCGGACGTCGAGCGGGAGCGGCGGCTCCGCGACGGCCGGTCGGCGCATCGCCCCGCTGTAGTACGGCGAGTCGCGGGTGATGTACGTCTGCCACTGGTCGGGGTCGACGTAGACGTGGTCGACGAGCGCGCCCGGCACCTTGACGTCTCGCATCCGGAGGCTGCCCCGGCTCGCGAGCTGGCGGACCTGAGCGACCACGATCCCGCCGCTGTTCCGGGCGGCCATCGCCATCGACAGCATTTCGCCCGGGATCGCCTCGCCCTCCATCGTCAGGTTGCCGTCCTCGTCGGCGGTCGTGCCGCGGATGACCGCGACGTCGATCGGGAAGGCGTGGAACAGCAGCCATTCGCGGCCACGAAGGCTCACGACCTCGACGAGGTCCTCGGTCGTCCGGGCGTTCTGCCTGCCGCCGGTCTGGCGAGGGTCGACGTACGTCCCGAGGCCGACGTGGGTGACGAGCCCCGGCCGGCCGGCGGCGATCTCGCGCATCAGCTGCGACAGCACGCCCTGCGGGAACGAATAGGCCTCGAGCTCGCCGGCCTCGACGAGCGCGCCGAGTCGCGGCTCGTTGCCGATGTTGCTGCCGATCGTCCGGCGCATGAGCCCCGGCAGCGCGAGCTGGCTGAAGCCGCGGTCCGCGAAGTCGCCGATGCCGACGACGCGAACCGTCGTCAGGTCCCGCGGCCGCCCCTCGGCCTCGTACACGGCCGCGAGCTCGTCGATGAACCGCTGCGGCAGCGCATGGCCCGCTCCGGATCCGGCGACGAGCACGGTCGAACCGTCGCCGACGAGCCCGACGGCGTCGCGGACGGAGATCACACCCTTCACGGGAGGACCCTCACGGCATGTACCCCCCGGCGTTCGGATTGAGCGTCTGGCCGAGGAACAGGCTTGCCGCGTCGGAGAGGAGGAAGATGACGACCTCGGCGACCTCGTCGGCCCGACCGAACCGGCCGAGCGGCATGTCGCGCAGCCGGCGCCGGCCTTCCTCGCTCTCGACGAGGTCCGTCGTCATCCCGGTGACGGTCACGCCCGGCGCGACGGCGTTGACGCGGATGCCGTGCGGCCCGAACTCCTTCGCGAGCGCGCGGGTGAGCCCGATCAGCCCGGCCTTCGCGGCGCTGTACGCGGCCGTCTCGGCGACGCCCATCTGGCCGAGCCGCGACGCCACGTTGACGATCGCGCCGCTGCCGCGCTCGACCATCGACGGCAGCGCCGCGCGACAGGTGTGGAAGGCCGCGGTCAGGTCGGTTCCGATGATGGCGTTCCACTCGGCGGGCTCGATGTCGAGAAATGGTCCGACCTGGGTCAGGCCGGCGTTGTTCACGAGCGCGTCGATCCGGCCGAACCGCTCGATGACGCGCCCGACGAGCGCCTCCGCCTGCGAGCCGTCCGCGACGTCGGCCGCGAACGCTTCCGTGTCGGCCGCGCCGGCGCCCCGTGCCCGCTCGACGGTTCGCGCCGCATCCTCCGCGCCGCGGAGATAGTGGACGGCCACGGTCGCGCCCTGCGCCGCCGCCCCGACCGCGATCTCGGCCCCGATCCCGCGGCTGCTGCCGGTCACGAGGACGACGCGGCCGGCGAGCGAACCCGTCGTCACGACGCCACCGCCGTCGGCGCGCCACGACCGACTAGGGCGGTGGCGGGGGCCAAGGCGGTCGATCCGCGCATGACGAGCCGGGTCGGGAGGACCTCCGGCTCGGGCCGCTCTCCGGCGAGCGTCCGCTCGGCGAAGGCGAACCCGCGACGCCCGATCTCGTGAAGCGGGAGATGGACCGTGGACAGGCTCGGTGCGACGAGCGCTGCGGTCGCGATGTCGTCGAAGCCGGCCACCGAGACCGTGCCCGGCACGTCGACCCCGAGCTCCTCGAGCCGTTCGAGCGCCCCCAGGGCGAGCAGGTCGTTCGCCGCGCAGATCGCCGTGACCGGCGTCTCCCGCTCCAGCAGCGCGTCGACGCCGACCGCACCGCCGTCCCGATTGAACGACGTCGCGACGACGAGGCGCGGGTCGAACGCGAGACCTGCCTCGGCGAGCCCGCGGCGATAGCCTTCGAGCCGCCGACGGGCCACGAGGAGCGACGAGGGGCCGGCGAGGAAGGCGATCCGGCGATGGCCGAGTCCGACGAGCTCGCCGATCATCGCCGCCACGCCCGCGACGTTGTCGACGCGGATCTCCGGCTCGCCGAGCGCGTGCGGAGAGAGGTGGACGACCGCGCCGCCGTAGGCGCGGATGGCGGCGACGTGGCGGGCGAGCTGGTCGTTGGCGGCGCGGTCGTCGAACCCGCTGCCCGCGAAGATGATCGCCGACGCGCGCATCGAGCGGAGCAGCCGGACGTACGAGTTCTCGCGCTCGGCGACGCGGTCCGAGCTGCAGGTGATCACGAGGTTGCCGCCGGGAGCCGCGGCGTCCTCGACGCCTCGGACGATCTCGGCGAAGTACGGGTCGGTGATGTCGTGGACGATGACGCCGACGACCGGGACGTGGCTCTTCTGAAGGCCGCGGGCGAGCGCGTTCGGGACGTAGTCCAGCGCTCGCGCGGCCTCGAGCACCCGCTCGCGTGTCGGCGCGCTCACGGCGTAGGCCGCGGACGAGACGACCCGCGAGGCGGTCGCCGTCGACACGCCGGCGAGCCGGGCGACGTCCGTGATCGAGGCCATCCGCGGATCAGTAGGGGTACGGATAGGACTTCGGGTCGTCGCGGATCGTCACCCACTGCCACTCGCTGAACTCGTCCCAGTTCGCCGGCCCACCGAAGCGACTGCCGTTGCCCGACGCGCCCATCCCGCCGAACGGGATCGTCGCCTCGTCGTT
>DASSHA010000080.1:0-9889 GCA_035693145.1 Candidatus Limnocylindrales bacterium | reverse complement strand
CGGGCGTGAGGTGCATGCCAGACATCATGTCGGCGAGCTGGCCCTGGCCCTGGGCGCGGAGGCCGGCGACGACCTGGTCCTGGGTGACGCCGGCCGGAAGCTGCTGGCTGATCGCGCCCTGGAAGATGATGTTCGTCGCGTCGCCCAGGATCTTGGGGCCGACGATTGCGAGCACCACGCTCACGACGGCGAACGCGACGACGAGCCCGATGCGTGGCGCCTCCGGACCGAGCTGGGCGAACAGACGCCGCAGCGAGCCGCGGAAGTTCGTTGGCTTCGACGGCGGCATGCCCATGCCCATCCCGAACATGCCGCCCCCACCACGCGGACGGCCGCCGGGCCCGCCAGCTCCGCCGGGAGCGCGTTGCGCCGTCACGCGACGGCCTCGGCCGCGGTGAGCTGAGAGTAGACGATCTCGCGGTACGTCTCGTTCGACGCGAGCAGGTCGGCATGCGTGCCGACGCCGACGACCCGTCCGGCGTCGAGGACGACGATCCGGTCGGCGTTCATGATCGTGCCGACCCGCTGGGCGACGATGATCACCGTCGCGTCCGTCAGCTCGCGATCGAGCGCCGCCCGAAGGCGCGCGTCGGTGGCGAAGTCGAGCGCCGAGAAGCTGTCGTCGAAGACGACGACGGGCGCTCGTTTGACGATCGCCCGCGCGATGGCGAGCCGCTGGCGCTGCCCGCCCGACACGTTCGTCCCGCCCTGGCTGATCGGCGCGTCGAGCTGCTCCGGCATCTGGGCGACGAAGTCGCGGCCCTGGGCGATCTCCAGCGCGCGCCAGACGTCCTCGTCGCTCGCGTCGGCGTCGCCGAACCGGACGTTGCTGCCGACGGTTCCGCTGAACAGAAACGCTCGCTGGGGGACGAACCCGATCTCCGCCCAGAGGTCCTCGCGGCGCATCTCGCGGACGTCGACGCCGTCGACGAGAACGACGCCGCCGGTCACGTCATAGAAGCGCGGAATGAGGTTGACGAGCGTCGACTTGCCGCTGCCCGTGCTGCCGACGATTGCGGTCGTCTCGCCGGGGCCCGCCTCGAAGGAGATCCCGGTCAGGACCGGCTGCTCGGCGCCCGGGTAGCGGAACTCGACGTCGCGGAACTCGACCCGGCCGCGACGCTCGCGCGGCGGGAGCGCCACCGGGCGCTCGGGATCGCGGACGGTTGGTTCCGTCTCGAGGACCTCGTTGATTCGTGCCGCGGAGACCGCGGCGCGCGGGATGAGCACGAACATGAAGACGGCCGTGAGGACGGCGAACAGGATCTGCATGAGGTACTGGAGGAAGGCGGTCAGGTTGCCGATCGGCAGCGCGCCCTGGTCGACGCGGATGGCGCCGAACCACATGACGGCGACAGCGGACAGGTTGAAGATCAGGCTCATGATCGGGAACGTGACCGCGAACAGCCGGTTGACTCGGAGGGTCGTCCCGAACAGGTCAGTGTTCGCGTCGTCGAATCGCTCCTCCTCGTGCGCCGTTCGGACGAAGGCGCGAATGACCCGGACGCCGCTCAGGGTCTCGCGCATGAGCTGGTTGATCCGGTCGAGCTTCGCCTGCATCGCCCGGAACAGCGGGATCGCGCGCGACATGATGAGTGCGATGAACACGGCCATGAGCGGCAGGACGACGACGAGGAGGCCCGACAGGGGGACGTCCTGGCGCAGCGCCATGATGATCCCGCCGACGATGAGGATCGGCGCCGAGACCATGACGGTCAGGCCCATGAACACGACCATCTGAACCTGCTGCACGTCGTTCGTGTTGCGGGTGATGAGCGACGCCGGGCCGAAGTGGTTGACCTCGACCTGCGAGAACGTCTCGACGGTCGAGAAGATCCCGGCGCGGACGTCGCGCCCGAAGCCCATCGCGGTTCGGGCGCCGAAGTAGACCGCGACGACCGCCGCCGCGCCGAGGAGGAGCGTGACGCCGAGCATCACGGCGCCGGTACGGAGGATGTAGTCGTTGTCGCCGCGGGCGATCCCGAAGTTGATGATGTCGGCGTTCAGGTCGGGCAGGTAGAGGTTGCCGATCGCGCCGACGAGGAGCAGCGCGAGGACGAGCAGGAGCTGACCCGTGTACGGGCGCAGGTAACGTCGGAGGAGGCGGATCATTCGAGCGGCCGCTGCGAGGCGTATGCAGCCCGGGCGGCTCGAAGCGCGCGATGACCGGCCAGCAGCGCCGCGAGGTCATCGTCGCCGAGGTGCTCGAGCACCTGCGTCAGCCCTTCCCGGCGGCGATCGTCGATCTCGCGAAAGACGTCGTGGGCCGCCTCGGTCGCCTCGACGAGGACGACGCGGCGATCGCCTTCGTCGTCATGGCGACGCCTGACAAGGCCCTTCGTCTCCATCCGACCGACGATGCCTGTCGCGCTCGCGACCGAGACGTCGAGCGCGTCCGCCAGCCGGCCCATCGACAGCGGCCCGCCCGCATCGAGCAGCGCGAGCACGTGGAGGTGGACGAGGCTCAGCCCGCCGCGGTGCAACCGGCGGTACGCGCCCATCATCTGGATCGGGCTCCACGCCGTCAGCTCCTCGACGATCTCCCGAGTGACCGTCTCCCGCGACCGGGCAGACGACGCCGTCTTCCGTCCATCGAGCGCGCTATTCGATCCCGAGCTGACCTTCAATGTCATGTTGACAATCTACGGTCGGCATAGGACGGGCGTCAAGCGAAAACCTCGTCATCCGTCGACCTTCGGTCACGACGAACGCGTGGGCGCGTTGTCGCCGGCTGCCCGGTCAGCCCGGAGCGCCCGCTGCCTACCGTCGATCTCGACCTCGTACGCACGAAGGAGACCGACCGATGGCTCTCGCCCGAACGCTCGCCCCCCAGCCTTCTCTCCCCGCCGGCGCGGCCGCCCGCATGTTCGCGCGCCGGTTCCGCGGCCGGATCGTGCGTCCGGACGGCCCCGGCTATGACGCCGCTCGGGGAGTCCTCGAGCGGTCCGTCGATCGGCGGCCGGCGCTCATCGTCAACCCCGTCGATGCCCGCGACGTCGCCGACGCCGTGCGGTTCGGCCGCGATGCCGACCTCGAGATCGCCGTCCGCAGCGGCGGCCACAGCGTGGCCGGCCACTCGACGACCGACGGCGGGCTGCTCATCGACCTCGCAGCGCTGCGCGGTCTCCACATCGACCCGGCGGCCAGGACGGCCTGGGTCGGGGCCGGCCTGCGCGCCGGCGACGTGACGTCCGCGGCCCATGCGCACGGGCTCGCGGTGCCGTTCGGCGACACGGCGTCGGTCGGCGTCGGTGGCATCACGCTCGGCGGGGGAATCGGTTGGCTGGCCCGCAAGCACGGCCTGACGATCGACAGCCTGATCGCCGCCGAGCTCGTCACGGCCGACGGTGAGGTCGTGACGGTCAGCGAGGAGCGCCAACCGGACCTCTTCTGGGCGATCCGTGGCGGCGGCGGGAACTTCGGAATCGTGACCCGCTTCCAGTTCCGCCTCCACGAGGTCGGCATGGTCACGGGTGGCGCGCTCGCGCTGCCGCTCACGGCGGATGTCCTCACCGGCCTCGTGGCCGCCGCCGAGGCGGCGCCGGACGAGCTGACGACGATCAGCCTCGTCATGCCACTGCCGCCCGCGCCGTTCGTGCCGCCGCAGCACCACGGCCGCCCGGCGGTCGTCGTCATGCCGGTGCACGTGGGCGATCCCGAGGCCGGTCAGCGGGCGATGGCGCCGATTCGCGCCCTTGCGGAGCCGTACGCGGACATCGTTGGCCCGATGCCGTATCCCGCCATGTACCAGCTGACGGCCGAAGGCTCCCAGCCGCACTCGATGGCGCTCCACTCGACGTTCGCGGACGACCTCACGCCGACGGTCGCGAACGAGCTGGTCGAGCGGATGCTCGCGCCCGAGGCCGGGCCGTCGATGCTCCAGCTCCGGGTCCTCGGTGGCGCGATGGCGCGGGTGCCTGCGAATGCGACCGCCTTCGCCCACCGCGAGCGACGGCTGATGTTCATGGTCGGCCGGATGTTCGACGGGCCTGACGACGAGGCGGCCGCGGCCGGCTGGATCGCCGGCATGGCGAACGTCCTGCGGCCCGTCGCGAACGGCGTCTACTCGAACTTCCTCGGCGACGAGGGCGAGGCCCGGATCCACGAGGCGTACCCCGACGAGACGTACCGTCGCCTCGCCGCGATCAAGCGCCGCTACGACCCGTCGAACCTCTTCCGCCTCAACCAGAACATCCGGGCCGACTGAGTCGCGACGCTACCGCGGCGCCTCACCCTCGACGGGGACGTCGCGGAATCGGAGGAAGACGAGCCCGTCGTACACGAGCTTGAGGACGCCCGAGATGACGAACGGCAGGCCGGCGAGGGTCACCCCGGCGACGAGCGGCACCGCGAGCGACGGCGAGATCGCCGCCCCGAGGGTCCGCGCGACGCCGGTGACCCCGGCGGCCCCCGAGCGCTCGTCCGGCGCGACGAGCGCCATCGTGTAGGCCTGCCGGGCCGGCACGTCCATCTGCGAGATCGCGAACCTCGCGAGCAGCACCGCCACCGCGAGCGGCAGCGTCGGCATGACGGGCACGAGGATGAGCAGCAGGTTCGACGGGACGTGGGTGTAGACCATCGTCCGGAGCAGCCCGACGCGGCGCGAGATCGCGGCCGCGACGAGCGCCGAGAAGCCCGCCAGCACGTTCGCGCCGAAGAAGATGGCACCGAGGACGTCTGACGACGCGCCGAAGCGGACGACGAACCAATAGGCGACGACGCTCTGGATGACGAAGCCGCCGGCGAACGCGTCGATCGAGAAGAGGGCCGCGAGCTGGAGGACGACCGATCGTGAGCGATGGAGCCCCAGCCGGGTGGCGACGGATGCGTCCGTCGCTCGCGGTGCCTCGACGGCCGGCGAGAGCCGCGTGAACAGCGCCGCGAGCACGATCCCGACGGCCGCGTAGCCGACGACGACTGCACGATAGCCGTCGACCGGCGCCATCCCGGACAGCTCGAGCGCCCGCGCGCCGCCTCCGCCCGCCAGGGCTCCGAGCGCCGTCGCGAGCGATCCGGTCAGGTTGTAGCGGGCGAAGACGTCAGTCCGCCGCGCCGTCGCGACGATCTCGGACAGGGATGCCTGCTCGACCGCGAGGAAGGGCCCCACCTCGTTGCCGCTCGGAGAGATGACGCCGACGATGGCGGCCGCCACGAGCAGCACGAACGGCGGACCCCACGCGAAGACGAGACCCGCGCCGAGCATGAGGAGCGATCCGAACAGCAGGACCCGGCGTCGTCCCAGCCGGTCCGCATGCGTCGTGAGCCAGAGCGAGATGACCGTGTCGCCGACGAGCGTGAGCGTGAGCAGCAGCCCGATCTCGCCGCCAGACAGCCCGAGCGACGAGAGGTAGAGGACGAGGACGACCGAGATCAGCCCGTAGCCGAACAGGCGGGCCGCGCGCGTGGAGAAGAGGACCCGGCCGTCGGCGCCGAGCGTCGTCAGCTCTTCGACTTCTTCGGCGGCAGCGACCGGCCGAAGGCGACCGCGCGGTCGAGCCATTGGCGGAGCGCACGCTCGTCGTCGAGGACGGCGGCGGGAAGGATGACGTAGCCGCGCATGGGGCGACCGGCCATCGGCTCGAATGGTGCGCCGCCGGCCGCGAGGAGCTCGGCCTGGCCGTCCGCCGGCAGCCGGACGTGCCAGCTGCTGCCGTGCAGCCCGGTGACGAGGTTGCCGTTCACGAAAGCGGCGGGGTAGCCGAACATCCTCCGGCGTTCGACGCCCGGGATCCCCTCCGTCGCCGAGGCGAAACGCGCGGCCAGCTCGTCGGGAGTCTTCGGCATGGCCATCGCGCGGGATGATACGGCCAGCGGGCCGCTCGCCCGGACTGCTACGGTCCGGCGATGCGAATCGTGGTCATCGGGGCCGGCGGAGTCGGAAGCGCCGCAGTTCCGATCCTCGCCCGGCGCGCGTTCTTCGAGCACGTCGTCGTCGCGGACTACGACGCGGACCGGGCCCGGCGCGCAGTGGATCGCGCCGCCGACGAGCGGTTCAGCGCGGCGCGCGTCGACGCGTCGGACGCGGCCGCGGTCGCGGAGCTGGCACGCGCGTCGGCCGCGACCCATGTCCTCAACGCCGTCGACCCGCGCTTCGTGATGCCGATCTTCGATGGTGCGCTCGCGGCCGGCGCGGACTACCTCGACATGGCGATGAGCCTGTCGAAGCCAAGCCCGTCGCAACCGTACGAGGAGCCGGGCGTGAAGCTTGGCGACGAGCAGTTCGAGCGGTCGCCGGCGTGGCAGGCGGCCGGCCGCCTGGCGCTCGTCGGGATCGGGGTCGAACCCGGGCTCTCGGACGTGTTCGCCCGGTACGCGGCGGACCGGCTGTTCTCCTCGATCGACGAGATCGGCGTCCGCGACGGGGCGAACCTGACGGTCGACGGCTATGCGTTCGCGCCGACGTTCTCGATCTGGACGACCATCGAGGAGTGCCTGAACCCGCCGGTCATCTGGGAGCGCGGCCGCGGCTGGTACACGACGGAGCCGTTCAGCGAGCCCGAGACGTTCGACTTCCCCGAGGGGATCGGGCTGGTCGAATGCGTGAACGTCGAGCACGAGGAGGTGCTCCTCATTCCGCGCTGGATCGACGCCCGACGGGTGACGTTCAAGTACGGCCTCGGCGATCAGTTCATCGAGGTGCTCCAGGTCCTCCGCAAGCTCGGGTTGGACCGGACGGAGCGGATCCGGGTCGGCCGCGCCGAGGTCTCGCCACGGGACGTCGTTGCGGCCGCGCTGCCCGATCCCGCGACGCTCGGCGACCGGATGCACGGCCTGACCTGCGCCGGCACGTGGGTCCGCGGCACCGGCACGGACGGTCAGCCACGCGAGGTCTACCTCTACCACGTCGTCGACAACGACCGGTCGATGCTCGAGGACGGCGCGCAGGCCGTCGTCTGGCAGACCGCGCTCAATCCCGTCGTCGCCCTCGAGCTGCTGGCGACCGGCGCCTGGACGGGGACCGGCGTGCTCGGACCGGAGGCCTTTCCGGCCGATCCGTTCCTCTCGTTGCTGCGCGACTACGGCTCGCCCTGGGGGATGCGCGACGGCGGCTGATGGGAGGCGCGTCCCCGCCGCGCCTCCCGGCCGTCAATCGAGGAAGCTGTCGATGAACGCCTGGCTCGGAGCGGTGTCGACACGCCACGAGTAGTCGGCGCCGTGACACGTGTTGCTGTTGCCGAACGAGACGACCGCGACGATCTGGTTCGTGTCGTTGACGAACAGCGGACCGCCCGAGTCGCCGAAGCACGAGCCGCCGACACCGCCGACGGGGCTCGGGTTGTTGAGGGTGTGGAGGTTGCCTCCGCGCGACACGCTGCCGTTGAGCTCCACGATTCGGGACGTGGACTTGTAGCGCGTGGCGACGTCCATCGGCTTCGGCTGGACGGACTGGGTGCCGTAGCCGACCGTCTCGATGAGCGACTGGTTGCGCGTCTTCGGCGTCGCCGCCAGGCGGCTCGCGGTTCCGAGCGGGGCGAGCACGCCAAAGGTCGAAACGGGCGCGGCCTTCCCCAGCTCCACGATCCCGAGGTCGTCGTTGACCGGGAACCGAGCGAAGTCGTCGTACAGCGGGTCCGGGTGTGAGGTCCCCCGAACGAAGCCGTGGGCCGGATCATTGAGCCACGCGCTCCGGGCCGTGTAGAGCGTCGCCTCGTCGGGGAAGTCCGCCCTGGCGGGCCAGCCGGCAAGGACGTCGGTCGGGCGGAAGGTCACCCAGACATCCGTGCCGCCGCTCCGGGAGCCCGTGTCCGCGCCGTTCGTCCCGATGTCGACGGTGCAGTGGCCGGCGGTCAGGAACGTCGTGGAGTCGAGGAGCGTGCCCGAGCAGCTGAACCAGCCGGGTTCGCTCGGGACGAAGAAGATCATGAAGCCGACGTACGGATGCTCGCCCTGGTCGAGCTGGCCGTAGGTGATGGCAGACGCCGGGGCGACCGTCGCCAGCAGCAACGCGACGACGCCGAGCAGGGCGACCTTGAGCCTGATCATCGTGTTCCTCCAGCTGCGCGCGCCGGCCCGCGTCGTCGGACCGAGTGGCGGCGAAGGATAACCCGAACGCGGCGAGAGGTCGGCCGAGCGGGCCGGCCCACGGGCGGGCGACGGCCGCCCGGTCGGTTGGGTCGGGCCGCAGTCGCGTCGCGGTCGTCAGGGGCAGGTCGAGCGATCGGTCGGAGCGATCAGATTCGGTCGGCTGTCGGCCCGCTGATCGGTCGCCACGATCGAACGGCCGGGATGCGGTGGCTCACAGCGGTCGTACGTGTCCATCCGATCGGCGCTGGCGGTCGCACCGACGCGGAGCACGCGGATCCGATCGCCGTGGGCGATCAGGCGCGCCGGCCTGCGTACGCGCGGACTCCGCGCCGGCCGAGCGGGCCGGCCCACGGGCGGGCGACGGATGACGCGACGTCAGGCGGGTGTCGGCGTCGCCGCGGTCGGATCGCGAGGAGCGGCGGTCGGCGACGGCGACGCCGGCGGCGACGGCTCGGACGTGCCCGGGTGCGCGTCCTCGGCGAGGTTCGGGGCGAGCCAGCGGGCCATGTACTCGACCGGCACGTCCTTCCGGCGGGCGTAGTCCTCGAGCTGGTCGCGGCCGATCCGTCCGATGCCGAAATAGGCGGACTCGGGATGCCAGAAGTAGAGGCCGGAGACCGACGCGGCGGGCGTCATCGCGAACGACTCCGTGAGCGCGATCCCGATCCGCCGTTCCGCCTCGAGCAGCTCGAAGATCGTCGCCTTCTCGGTGTGGTCCGGCTGCGCCGGGTAGCCGGGAGCGGGCCGGATGCCCTGATAGCCCTCGGCGATGAGCTCGGCGTTGGAGAGCGTCTCGTTCGGGACGTAGCCCCACAGCTCGCGGCGCACGCGTTCGTGGAGCCGCTCCGCGAGCGCCTCGGCGAGCCGGTCGGCGAGCGCGCGGAGCATGATCGCCGAGTAGTCGTCGTTCGCGGCCTCGAACCGGCGGATGACGTCGGTGGCACCGAGCCCGGCGGTCACGGCGAACGCGCCGACGTGATCGCGGATGGGGCCCCCGGCCGGCGCCACGAAGTCCGACAGGGCGAGGTTCGGGCGGTCGTTCGTCTTCGCGTGCTGCTGGCGGAGCGTGTGGAGGGTCGCGATCGTGCGATCCGGCGCCTCGGGGTCGAACAGCCGCACGTCGTCGTCCGGCGTCGACCCCGCCGGCCAGAAGCCCGCGACGCCGGCCGCGCCGAGGAGGTGCTCGCGGACGACGCGATCGAGCAGCGCCCGCGCGTCGTCGTAGAGCGACCGGGCGCTCGGTCCGAGCCGCGCGTCGTCGAGGATCTGCGGGAAGTGGCCGCGCATCTCCCAGGCCGTGAAGAACGGTGTCCAGTCGATCCGTTCGACCAGGTCCTCGAGCGGCCAGTCCTCGAACGATCGAACGCCGAGGTACGACGGGACGGGCGGCGTCGGCCCGGATGCCCAGTCGATCCGAAGACGATGGGCCCGCGCTTCGTCGAGCGTCAGCCGTTCCTCGCGCGACCGTCGTCCCGCACGCTCCGCTCGAACGGTCTCGTACTCGTCGCGGATGCGCTCGACGTACGCGTCACGCTCGCCGCCGAGCAGCGCTCCCGCGACGCCGACCGCCCGGGACGCATCGATGACGTGGACGGTCGGACCCGAGTAGGCGGGTGCGATCCGGATGGCGGTGTGCGCCTTCGAGGTCGTCGCGCCGCCGATGAGCAGCGGCAGGTGGAAGCCCTCGCGTTCGAGCTCGGCGGCGACGTGGGCCATCTCCTCGAGCGACGGCGTGATCAGCCCGGACAGCCCGACGAGGTCCGCCTTCTGCTCGCGCACGGTCTCGAGGATCCGTGCCGCCGGGACCATCACTCCGAGGTCGATGACCTCGTAATTGTTGCAGCGCAGCACGACCCCGACGATG
>DASSHA010000079.1:0-2730 GCA_035693145.1 Candidatus Limnocylindrales bacterium | reverse complement strand
TTGACGACGGTGAGCCCCAGGGCGCTCGCGACGATCGGCGCCCAGTCCGCGGGTCGCGGCCAGCGCTTCACCGCGAAGCAGGTGTTGATGGCGAGCTCGAGCCTCATCGCCCGGCTCGGCGTACGACAACGCGCGAAGCGGCGAGTTCGCGCCAGGCCGCGTGCGCGTCGGTATACCTGCGCGCGACGTCAGGATCCGGCTCGATCGACGGCTCGAATCGGACGCAGCACCGGATGGCCTCGTCGGGCGATGTATAGATCCCCGTCCCGATCCCGGCGAGCATCGCGACCCCGGCAGCTGCCGCGTCGCCGCGGACCACGCGGACCGGTAACCCGGTGACGTCCGCCTTGATCCGGTTCCAGGTCGCGAATCGCGTGTCGCCACCCGAGATCCGCAGCTCCGTCGGCGGGGCGCCGGCGGAGGCAAGCAGCTCGAGCTGCGATCGGATGGCGAATGCGACGCCCTCGAGGACGGCGCGCGCGAGGACGGCGCGGTTGTCCGTCAGAGCGAGCCCCGTGAACGCAGCGCGCAGGTCCGGGGCCGTCCGCTCTCCGTCGCCGAACACGGCGAGCGCAACGACCCCGTTCGAGCCTGCCGGCACGCACGCCGCTTCTGCATCGAGCCGGGCGAAGTCGGCCGGCGTCGCACGACGGGTCCGCCCCGCGTAGACGAGGCTCGCGACCCACCCGACCGCCGCGCCCGACGTGTTGATCCCGGTCTCCGTGGTCAGCTTCGAGCCGACGACGTGCGGGTAGTGCGTCACGCCGAGCGTGGGCAGCACGTGAGCGACGACCGCGTTCAGGCAGGTCGACGAGCCGGCCATCTCGCTCACCGGCCCTTCCGCGACGACGCCGGCGCCGAGCGCGCAGGCCTGGCTGTCGGCGCCGCCGAGGACGACCGGCGTCGCGGCCGGCAATCCGAGGCGCGCCGCGACCACCGGGCGGAGCGTCCCGACGACGTCGGCCGAGCCGCCGAGCGGCGGGAAGAGCGCGACGTCGATCCCGGCGGCCCCCGCCAGGTCGGCGGCCCATGCGCGCCTGCCGAGGTCATAGGCGAGGGTCGCCGCGGCATGCGTCCCGTCGGTTCGCGCCTCGCCCGTGAGGACGAGCGCCAGCCAGTCGCGCGGCTGGACGGCGAGCGCCGCTCGATCGAACGTCGCCCGCTCGTGGCGGCGAAGCCAGGCGAGCTTCGGCAGGACGTGGAAGGCCGCCGGCAGATGGCCCGTGCGCTCGTGGGCACGCGCCTCGCCGAGCACCCGACGGAGAGATGCCGCCTCCGCCACGGCCCGGTTGTCGCGGTAGATGAGCGCCGGCAGGAGCGGGCGGCGCGCGCTGTCCAGGACGACGATGGACGGGCACTGGCCGGTCAGCCCGATCGCGCGGACGCGGCGGTTGCCACCGATCTCCGCGACGAGCGCCCGGAGCGCCGACAGGGATGCCGTGCGCCACGCGTTGGCGTCCTGCTCGGCCCAGCCCGGGCGCGGGGACATGGTCGGGTAGGACCGCCGGACCTCGATGCGCCGACGCCCGTCGACATCGAAGGCGGCGGCGTGCGCACCCGACGTGCCGACGTCGAGCGTCACGATCGCCTCGTCCCACCGGTCTGAGGCGCTCATCCGCGGACGAGCTGGTGGGCAACGATCTTGTCGCGTTCGAGCGTGACGAGGGCGCCGTTCAGCGCACCCGTCGAGTAGTCGCTGCCCGGGTTGATGGCGAGCGTTCGGCCGATGCGGCGCACGCCCGACGCTTCATGGATGTGGCCATGGAGGCCGAGCAGCGGCTGGAACTCCTCCTCGATCGCGCGGACAGCGGTCGAGCCGACCGGCGCGAACTTCACCTGCCCGAGGACCTGCACGACACGAAGGTCGTCGTCGAGCACGGGCGCGTCGTCCAGCCCGCTCGCAACAGGTGGCACGTGCACGTTGAGGACGGCTTGGCGAGGGTTGGCGACCCCGGCGAGGATCTCGCGGAGCGACTCGTCAAGCTGCTCCTCCGTCTGCTCACGGTGGCTGTTCCACGGCGTGATGTTGGAATAGCCCCAGCTGACGAGCTCATGGTCGTCGTCGATCGGGAGGACGCGACCCTCCGCCTGCGACCCATACGGCGCGCGGTCGAGCACCGCGCGCAGCTCGGCGGGATCGTCATTGCCGAGCATGAAGTAGAGCGGGATGCCGGCCGGCCGCAGGCGCTCGTCCGCGAGCTCGAGCCACGCCCCGAGACGGCGCCGCATGAGGCCGAGGAAGACGTCGTCGACGCGCCCTTCGTTGCGGATCTGCTCGAATTCGCCTGGCTCCACCCGGAGCGGGTAGTAGCCGTGGTCCTCGACGAGTCGCTCGAGCGCCGCCAGCTCCTCTCCGTCTGCGACGTCATGGTCGGTCCCGATGAACGAGCATCGCCAACGACCGCCCGCGGCGTGGACGATCGTCTGGATCGCCTTTCCGGCGACGTCGCCGCCGAGCACGAGGACATCGGCCCGGTAGACGGGCGCTGCGTTGACGAACTTCCGGAAGCATTTCGAGGAACCGTGGAGGTCCGTGGCGAAGAAGAGCTTCGTCCGATGCGCCATTCGAGCGTCAGGCCCCTGCCGGCCGGGTCGGGCCCATCTGCCGCGCCGCGCGAGCGGCGTCCATGAGCCGGCCGGCGCGGTCGGGGTCGACGGCGTTCCACGTGACGCCGTCGCCCTTCAGGCTCGTGCCGACGATCGCCGCATCCGCGACCTCGAAGATGTCCC
>DASSHA010000078.1:0-10015 GCA_035693145.1 Candidatus Limnocylindrales bacterium | reverse complement strand
CGCGCAGATCCGGTCGCACTCATGCCCCCGGTGAATAGCGCCTCGCTCGGTCTGGCGTGATCCGTCGCACCGGATCCGGCTCATCCATCCAGTGGATGAGCGCCGCGCCGATCGCCCCTCGGCCGCGTCTACCTGGCGGCGGACTCGGGCAGTGGCGCGGCCGCGGCGAGGAACTCGCCGAGCCGCTCGAGCGCGATGTTGCCGCCCGAGAGGACGACGACGACCCGCTCGCCCGCGCGCACCGGGATTCGGCCGAGGAGGACCGCCGCGAGCGCGGCAGCGCCGGCCGGTTCGAGCACCTGCTTCAACCGCTCGAGGCCGAACCGGACGCCGGAGAGGATCTCGGCATCGGTCAGCAGGACGACGTCGTCGACGAGGGCCCGAACGATCGGCAGCGTCAGCTGCCCTGCGAACGGCGCACCCAGCCCGTCGGCGACCGATACCGGCCGGATCGGCACGGGCATGCCCGCCGTGAGCGCCTGCGACATCGCGTCCGAAGCCACCGGCTCGACCCCGTAGATCCGGCTCGACGCGCGAAGCGCCTTGACGGCCGAGGCGACGCCCGCGATGAGCCCACCGCCACCGATCCCGGCGACGAGGACGTCGACGTCCGGCACGTCCTCGACGATCTCGAGCCCGAGCGTGCCGTTGCCGGCGATGACCTCCGGCTGGTCGAACGGGTGGACGATCGTCAGGCCGCGCTCGTCTCGAAGCCGGTCCATCTCGGCGGCGGTCTCGCCGACGTCGGCGCCGTGGAGGACGACGTCCGCGCCGTAGCCGAGGCAGGCGTCGACCTTCGATCGGACGGCCGAGGCCGGCATGACGACCGTGACCGGGACGCCGGCCGCACGTCCCGCCCACGCATACGCCTGCCCGGCGTTCCCGGCCGACATCGTGACAGCGCCGCGCTTGCGTTCGTCCTCGGACAGCGACGCCAGGCGGTTGAGCGCAGCGCGCGGCTTGAACGAGCCGGTCTTCTGGAGGTGCTCGGCCTTGAGCAGCAGCCGCCCGTCGCGCGGACGATGGCCGGTCGCCGCCGCGACGATCCGGCCCGCCGTCTCGGAGCCGAGGATCGGGGTCCGATGGAGCCGCCCGCCGTGGCGCTCGCGAGCCGCCCGAATGTCGTCGAGCGGCATCGATCCGTCCATCGCTCGCGATCATCGCAGCCCTCGATGCGCTCGTCGCGTCGAAGCCGACGAGGCTGGTGCCGCCGCAAGCGCGATCCGCTACCGTGAGCCCATGAGAGGCGATCGCGTCGAGATCGTCGTCGACACCGGCCAGGGCGTGCAGCGCTTCGACATCGTCGCGTCGCGCGCGGGCCGGCGGATCGAGGTGACGACGGCGCGCGGCGTCGTCGAGGTCACAGAGGTCACCCGCGGCGGCACGCCGGTACGCACCGGTCGCTTCATGGCCAGCAGGCTCATCGCCCTCGTCGAACATCCGGCCCTCGAATCGGACGGCACCGGCGTCGAGGTCACCACCCGGCGACGGATGGGTGCGACCGAACGAACCGCCGGCCCGGGCAGCAGGCGGACGGGCCGCGGCGCGCCCTCGCCCGACCAGGTCGCGATCGACCAGCTGCTCGACGCGGAGGCGCAGACGGCCGACCCCGTCGACGAGCTCGCGGCCGAACGTGCCAGCCGGGGGCCCGCGGAGTAGGGCGACTTGCGTGTTTGCGCAAGCAATGGAATAATGCCGCCGATGGTCGAGGCAACGGTCTCCAGCGAGAGCGATCGGCAGCGGTTCGCGTCGATTGCCCGAGCGCTCGGCGATCCGAAGCGGTTATGCGTCCTCGAGAGCCTCGCGGCCGGCGAGATGTCGGTCAGCGACCTGTCGACGCGCGTCAACTGCCAGGTCCCGAACATGAGCCAGCATCTCGGCGTCCTGCGCGCCGCCGGGCTCGTCACGACCCGTCGCGACGGCAGCAACGTCTACTACCGACTCGCGGACCCCAAGGTCCTCGAGGCCTACCGACTGATCCAGTCCCTCTGAAGCGAGGCAATTCGCATGGCCGAAATCAAGGCAGTGACCGACGCGACGTTCGAGCAGGAAGTGCTCCACAACGACAAGCCGGTCGTCGTCGACTTCTGGGCGACCTGGTGCGGCCCCTGCAAGATGGTCGCGCCGGAGATGGAGAAGATCGCCGCCAAGTACGACGGCAAGGTCGACGTCGTCAAGGTCGACGTCGATGCGAACCCCGGCCTGTCCCAGGCGTTCAACATCATGAGCATCCCGACGATCGCGTTCTTCGCGCCCGGCAAGCAGCCGATGGGCGTCGTCGGCTTCCGCCCCATGGAGCAGCTCGAGTCGCAGTTCGGGCTCGGCGACTACCCGGCGTCGGTCGCGCAGGTCGAGAGCCCGGTTACGCAGCCCGAGAGCCCGGTTACGCAGCCCGAGAGCTGACGCTCCCCGCTCCCCGCTCCTCCTCCCATCCGAACGCCCCGGCAGCCGCCGGGGCGTTCGGCGATTCCCGGGCTAGTTCGGTCGCGCGGCTCGCGTGTCGGTCGGCTCCGCACGGCGCCACGCTGCCTCGAACCACGCCGTCGCCCGGTCGAGCGCGTAGCGATCCAGCTCGCGCGGACGAAACGAGATCCAGTCCGCTCCGCGCGTCGACGGCGCGACGTCCGGCGTGCGCCGTGCGGCGGCGGCGATCGCACCGTCGAGGGCGACGGCAACGCCACGCGTTCCGACGACCGCAAATTCGCGACCGGCCCGCGCGCAGATCGTCCCTTCGGGCGTCGTCCGCCGCTCGACGTCGCCCAGCATCTCCGCGAGCGCACCGAGGACGTCGGGAAGCGACGGCGGACGGGCGGTCATCGCCCCGCGGCGAGGATCGCTTCGAGGTCGGCGACGTGATCGGCGTAGTGGTCGAGCGTCTCCTCGGCGAGCGCCCGCAGGTTCGCGGTGTGCTTCACCCAGCGCGTCTCGGGAACGACGGTCAGATAGCCGCGCAGCTCGCCCGGGATCGTCCGGAACCGGTTCCGAACCTCGTCGAGCGGCAACGCTGCCCACGCGGCCGCCATCTCGTCGTTCATGGCATCGCCCTTCGCGTCCCACTCGGCATCCGCCGCGCGAAGGGTCGGGCTCTCCTCGCCGACGGCGAGCTCCTTCGCGCCACGCAGCGCGAGGTCCTGCCACATCGCGAGGTGGATCATCAGGTCGCGCGCGGACCAGCCATGCGCGTCGGCGACGGGCACGGCCAGCGCCGCGTCCGGGAGGTCCGCGAGCGCCTCGAATGGGCGCCACGCCTCGCGCTCGTCGTCGAGGAAGGACAGGCCGTCGAGGTACATCGACCCGATGGTAGCCTCCGGCGGGTCGATGCCGATCACGTCACGCGACTTCCAGCCGACGCTCGAGGGTCCGCCCGCCGGCGGCGAGCACGGCCCCGCGCCGGCCGCATCACGGCCACGGGCGCGGGTCGGCGCCGCCACGCCGCCGACGGTCGCGCCGATCCCGGGCTCGGTCGGCATCGTGTTCGTCCACGGCATCGGGTCGCAGGGGCCGTCCGAGACCTTCCTCGACTGGTCGCGGCCGATCGTCGAGATGCTCCGCGCGTGGCGCGCGTCGGAGGGGCACCCGGGGGACCCGGTCATCCGTTCGCGGTTCAGCTTCAGCGCCGCCGGTCCGCCGCTCCTCGACCTCGCGATCCCGGCTGCGGCCGGCCTGCCAGAAGGGCGCTGGCTGGTGACCGAAGCGTGGTGGGCCGCCGACCTTCGCGCGCCATCGCTCGGCACCGTGACGGCGTATCTCCGCTCGCGGCTCGGACGCGTGATCGCAGGCATCGCCGCCGGCTACCGGAGCCGGGAGGAGACGTGGCGCGAGCGCCGGGCGCTGGGCGGCGGCGACCGGCCCGGACGCTGGGCGTGGATCGACACGCTCGACCGGCTCCAGGCGCGGGCGTTCAGCCTCGGGCTGCTCGTCGCGCCGCTGACGGTCATCGGTTCGGTCGTCCTCGCGGGCTACGCGCTGCTCCGGAAGATCCCGATCGGGGCGGTGCGCGACTTCGCCGAGCTCCGGATCGTCGATTCGTTCCTCGTCGACTGGTTCGGTGACCTGCCCGTCCTTCTCGGCGATTCGGTCCAGGTGGCGAACGTGCGGGCGCGCGTCGCGGACGCGATCGACCGGCTTCGAGCCGAAGGCGCGGATGCCATCGTCCTCGTCGGCCATTCGGGTGGTGCGCTGGTCAGCTTCGAGACGCTGCTGGATCCGGCGTACCTCGACCGCCCCGTCGACAAGCTCGTGACGCTCGGGCAGGGCCTGTCGCTCGGCTGGCGGCTCGAGTCCGACCCGGTCGCGGGTGCGCCGCCGCCCGGTGACCGACTCCTCGGCGACCTCGCGACCGTCCGCCCGAACCTCCGCTGGGTCGACGTCTGGGCGTCGTACGACCCGGCACCCGCCGGGCCGCTCCGTCCGATCGCCGGCGTTCCGCTCGACGTCGTCGACGCGCCCGAGGCACAGGTCGCCTGGAGCGCGCCGAGCCGTGTCCCGACACCGCTCGTCGTGGAGAGCCGACCGGTGACGAACCGGATGAACGTCCTCGAGGACCACGGCGCCTACTGGGACAACGACGAGGGCTTCCTCGTCCCCCTCGTCCGGCACCTCGACGCGCCTCGTGGCCCGGCGACCGAATCGCGCTTCTATCGCGACCCGGACCTGCGCGCGGACCGCATCGAACGTCGGCGCGAGCGGGTCGCGGTCCTCGCGGCGTGGGACTGGCTGTGCGCGCTGGCCGCGGCCGTGGCCATCGTGGTCCTGGTCGTCGCGGCGCTCGCCGCGCGAGGGAACGCGCTCGCCGACACGGGCGCCTCGGCCGCCGGGCTCGTCGGGATCATCCCCGGCCACGAGCTCGTGACAGGTCCGGTCTCGACGTTCGGACTCGTCGTCGGCAACGTCGCGGCGACCGCCGGCGCGACCCCGCTCGCGGAATGGATCGGCCGCGGCGGACCGCTCGCCCTCGGCGGAATCCTCGTCGTCCTCCTGTTCCTCGCGCTCGCCGCGGGCGGCAACGCCCGCTGGGACACCTGGGACGAACGAGAGCGTCACGCCGCCCGCGCCGAGACGCCCGTGTTCCCGTCCCGTCGTGGCGCGGCGGCGGAGGCGATCGCCCTGCTGGGCGGCCTCGCCGCGCTCGTGCTGGCGACGGCCGGCGCGGCGTTCGGGGTCGGATGGTTGCCCGTCGCCGTCGCCGCGGTCGCCTCCTGCGGCGTGGGCCTGATCGTCTCGCTGACGGCCTCGGACGGCGACGCCTGAGGCAACCGTTCGCGTCCGGCGCTCAGACCGCCACGGGCTCCCGGTACTCCCCGAAGACCTCGCGCAGGACGCCGCACATCTCGCCGAGCGTCGCGTACGCGTTCGCGCAGCGCAGGAAGTGCGGCATGAGGTTCGTCTCGCTCGTCGCGGGTCGGCTCGCGGCGTCCCGGAGCGCGCCGAGTGCGGCCTCGACCTCGGTCGCGTCGCGCCCGCGGCGCGTTCGCTCGAGCCGCGCGAGCTGGCGCCGGAGCGAGTCCGCGGAGACCTCGAGCAGCGGGATCGCGAGCTCCTCGCCCTCGTCGACGTGACGATTGACGCCGACGATCGTCCGCTCGGCCGCGTCGAGCTCGCGCTGGAAGCGATATGCAGCGTCGGCGATCTCGCGCTGTGGATACCCGGCCTCGATCGCGGCGACCATCCCACCGAGCCCATCGATCTCGTCGAGATAGCGCCACACGCCGCGCTCGGTCTCGTTCGTGAGCGCCTCGACGAACCACGAGCCGCCGAGCGGGTCGACCGTGTTCGCGACACCGGTCTCCTCGGCGATGATCTGCTGCTGCCGCAGCGCGAGCAGCGCCGCGTCAGCCGAGGGCACCGCCCACGCCTCGTCGAAGGCGTCGGTGTGGAGTGACTGGGTCCCGCCGAGGACCGCCGCGAGTGCCTGGATCGCGACCCGTGTGACGTTGTTGAGCGGCTGCTGGGCGGTGAGCGAGACACCGGCGGTCTGCGTGTGGAAGCGCATCCAGGTCGAGCGTTCGTTCTCGGCCCGATAGCGCTCCGTCATGAGCTTCCACCAGATGCGGCGCGAGGCGCGAAACTTCGCGATCTCCTCGAAGAAGTCGTTGTGACTGTTGAAGAAGAAGCTGAGACGCGGGGCGAACTCGTCGACGCGGAGCCCGCGCGCCATTGCGGCCTCGACGTACGCCATCCCGTCGGCGATCGTGAAGGCGAGCTCCTGGACCGCCGTCGAACCGGCCTCGCGGATGTGGTAGCCGCTGATGCTGATCGTGTTCCAGCGTGGCAGCTCCCGCGTTCCGAACTCCATGGTGTCGACGACGAGCCGCATCGACGGTTCGGGCGGGAAGAGGAACTCCTTCTGCGCCACGAACTCCTTGAGGATGTCGTTCTGCGTCGTGCCCTCGAGCGCAGCCCGCGGCACCCCACGCTTCTCGGCGGCCGCGATGTACATCGCCCAGATCGGCGCCGCCGGCGAGTTGATCGTCATCGAGGTGCTGACGCGGTCGAGCGGGAGGCCGTCGAGCAGGACCTCCATGTCGGCGAGGCTGCTGACGGCGACGCCGCAGGTGCCGAACTCGCCCTCCGCCTCAGGCGAGTCGGTGTCGTAGCCGTACAGCGTCGGCATGTCGTAGGCGATCGACAGGCCGGTCTGACCCGCCGCGAGCAGCTGCCTGAACCGCTCGTTCGTGTCCTCCGCCGCGCCGAAGCCGGCGAACATCCGCATCGTCCAGGCGCGGCTCCGGTAGCCGGTCGGGTGGACCCCGCGCGTGAACGGCGCCTCGCCCGGGAAGCCGATGTCGCGAAGCGGGTCGAAGTCGTCCCAGCGCCCGGGCTCGTGCCGGAGCGGCTGGCCGTGCTGGTCGACGGCCGTCGGGCCGCCGGGACCGCGCACGTCGCCTTCCGGTGTTGTCTGCCATGACCACGGGCCGTAGAGCCGGTCGACCTCGACGTCCGAGATGGTCGAGAAACGTCGGCGACGCTCCGGCGACCGGTCGATCGCGGGCGCGAGTCGTTCCGCCGCCCACTGCGCGTGCTTCCGCGACCACGTCACGGCGGGCAGCCTAGCACCGCGTCAGCGGCGCGAGACCGGCTGTCGAGCCGCCATCCGTCCACGCTGGCGTCGCGCGGCGCGGAGCAGCTGGACGACCTCGACCACGGTGAGGATCGGCAGCAGCCGCCGCGGCAGGACGCGGAACAACAGGAACCGGCCGGCCAGTCGCAGCATCGTCCGATCATCGTGCATCGGAGGCTCCCGAGACCCTGCCGGTGGACCGACGAGACGTTTCGATCCGGTTGCGGCGCCGTCAGCCGTCGGCGAAGGCCGCGATCCCTTCCTGGACGATCCGGTCGGGGACGCCGGCGGCAAGCACGACGTTGACGAGGTCGGCATCGCGACCCGGCCACACGACGATCGTGCCGGGGAAGCTCGCGTCGGCGTAGTCGAGCCGCGTCGCCGCTCGACCGGCGACGGTCGGGTGCGTCTCCGTCAGACCGCTGACCTTCCGCGCCCTCAACGCCCCGGTCTCGTAGAACTCCGCGACCCAGTCGGCGCGCGCGGCCCCGTCGACCCGAAAGACGGCGAGCGTGATGCCGGTCGACGGACCGAGGTCCCACAGCCCACCGGCCGACGAGACCGACGTGAGCCCGTGGACGGCTCCCAGGCTGCCGAGGCCCTCGGCCGTGCACGTCACGGAGCTGTCGAGCTGGTCGGCGGCACGGCCTTCGAACGACGCGGGGACGCGTTGCTCGAGCGTCGGGACGAGGCCCGCCCGTTTCTCGTCCTGGCAGCCGGCCGCGCCGCTCGGAGCGCCGCCCGTAACGCCGCTCCCGCCGAGCAGGACGAATGCACCGGCCACGACGCTGACCACCGCGATCGCGGCAACGGCCACGAGGACGAGCGCGCGCCGGTCGCGAGCGCGCGAAACGGCCCTCCGAACCGGGGGATTCACGCTCCAAGCGTACCGGCGTCGTGCGACGCGAGCGGCCGCCTGCCCGTTCCGGGCGCAAGATGACGGCGATGGCGTCGCCGCCGAGACTCCGGACCGCGGACGCGCCGCCGACTGGCGCCGATCTCGTCGTCGTCGGTGCCGGCGTCGTTGGTGCGGCGACGGCGTGGTTCGCCTGCCTAGCGGGCCTTCGAACGGTCGTCCTCGACGCCCGCCCACGGCCGGCAACGCTGACGACCGCGGCCGCGAGCGGTGCATTTCGGCTCCAGTTCGACGACGCCGATGAGGTCGCGCTCATCCGCGAGAGCCTCGACGTCTTCGACGCCTTCGCGGAGCGAGCCGAGCTGCCCGGGTACGACCTCCGGATCGAGCGCAACGGCTATCTCTTCTGCGCGCTGGACGAGGCGACGGCCGAACGCCAGCGCGCGCTCGTCGAGCGCCAGCGCGGCTTCGGGCTCGACGACGTCGAGCTGCTCGACGGCGACGAGGCGCGGCGACGGTTTCCGTACCTGTCGACCGACGTCGTCCAGGCGCGCTTCCGGGCACGCGACGGGTTCCTCGACCAGGTTCGCCTCGCGTGGGGCTACGCCCTCGCCGCGTCGCGCGCGGGCGCGACCTTCTGCTTCGGCCAGCGCGCGGCCGCGATCCACGTCGCCGGCGGTCGGGTCGTCGGGGTCGAAACGCACGATGGATCGATCTCGACCCCCGCGGTCGTGCTGGCCACGGGCCCCTTCCTCGCCCGCACGGCGGCGCTGGCCGGGATCGACCTCGACATCCGGCCGACGCGGCGCCAGAAGCTCGTCATGCCAGACGTGCCCGAGGTCCCGCCCGATGCCCCGATGACGATCGACGACGCCTCCGCCGCGCACTGGCGGCCGGCGTTCGGCGGTGCGTTCGTCCTGTGCACCGAGCCGGATACGCCACCGGCCGAGCCGTCCTGGGACGTCACCCCCGCGGGAGACTTCGCGTTCCGCGTGCTCGACCCGGCGTCACCGCAGTCGGTCGCCCGGCTCGCGCCGTTCTGGGCGCAGGTCTGGGAGCGCGGGCAGCGCTGGTACACGCAGGCCGGCCAGTACGAGTACACGCCGGACCGCCGGCCGTTCATCGGCGCCGCCGGGTCGCTCGGCCCCGCCGGCGTCTGGATCAACGGCGGCTACAGCGGTCACGGGGTCATGGCGTCGGCCGGCGGAGCGCGCCTGCTCGTCGACCTGATGACCGGTCGATCGAGCGCGCCATCCGGCGGCCTCGTCGTCGGCGAGGCTCGGACGAACCCGTTTCGGCCCGACCGGCCGATGCGCGAGCGCCAGCGCGACGTTCTCTGACGACCGCGCCCCATTCGGCTCGGTTCGAATCGCAGATACGTTGCAGTCCGCCGGTGCGTTCCGGAACCTGGTACGAACCCCCCACGGATGGTGCCTCGGCGCGCCCGACGACCGAGCGACGCGGGCCGGGACGCATGGACCATTGCCGCGCCGACCGAGGGCGACCTACTGTGTCCATGCGCCGTTCCACCGAAACCCGGGAGTCACCTGGGGCGTCGGTCACGGATCGGGGCCCGGACAACTCCGGCCGGCGAGACGCGGTCGCCGAACCCGAGGGATCCCGGACCTCGATCACGAGCCGAGTAACTGGAGCTTCGGCCAGCAGGCCTGGGCGGGGAACGGCAGGAATCATCGCGATTCGTCGGTCCGGCCGATCCAGCGGCCATCGCTCACGCCGCTCAGAACGCCCCGCCGGCGCAGCCGGCGGGGCGTCGCCATGCCGACCCCTCAGACCGCCGACCGATGCTGCTGCTCGGGCCGCTCGCGATCGCGTCGGGCGACGCCTCGCTGATCGAGATCGTCCTGGACGACGCGAGCTGCGGCGACGAGCTCGGGATCGCGGCTGATCGTGCGGGCGAGCCAGTCGATGTACGAGGGTTCGAACGCGCCGATCTCCCCGAGGCTGTGGCCGTGGAACTTCCCGAACTCGACGACATGGTCCCTGGCCTCGTCGAGCGACGGCCGGCGGATCCGTCGGAAATCCCGGACACGGCCATGCTCCACGGGCCCTGTCGGGCTGGACGCTCGCAGCGGGCGCTC
>DASSHA010000077.1:0-2806 GCA_035693145.1 Candidatus Limnocylindrales bacterium | reverse complement strand
CCCTCGGCCTTCGCGTGCCACGCGTCGAGCCCCTCGCGGAGCGATCTGCCCTTCGTCTGGACGGCGAAGTCGACGATCGTCGTCGTGCCGCCGAACGCCGCGGCCCGCGTGCCGGACTCGAAGGTGTCCTTGGCGAAGGTTCCTCCGAACGGCAGCTCCATGTGGGTGTGGACGTCGATCGCGCCCGGGATGACGTACTTCCCGGTCGCGTCGATGGTCTCGTCGGCCACCACTCCACGCTGCGGCAGCGATCGGCCGACCTGGGCGATCGTCTCCCCGTCGACGAGCACGTCGGCCTCGTACGAGGCATCCGCCGTCACCACCGTCCCGCCCGAGATGAGCGTTCGCATGAAAGCCCTCCTGTCGTCTCGGATCGCGAGGATAACGCTCCCCGCGCACGTTCAACGGGTGTCGCTGAAACGATGGTGCAAGCGCGGCGGTCCATCCTGATCGGAGCGTTGTCGGCGAGCGCGGCATACGGTCCCGCCGATCGTTGCCCATGCAGGAGATTCCAATGACCGATTCGAACGACCGGCCCGTCGGCGACCCGAGCGCGCCACAGGCCCCGCGAACCCAGGCGCCACCGGCGGAGCGGTTCGTCGCCGATCGCCCCGGTCGGGCGTACGACCCGTCGACGTATCGACCGGTCGTGCCCACCGTCATCGGCGCACCGACCCTCGCCATGCGCCGCGACCTCGTTCGCTGGGGTCCGATCGTCGCCGGTCTCGCGACGGCGCTGACAACCCTCATCCTGCTCAGCCTCCTCGCCGTGGCGCTTGGCATCACCGCGGTCGACACGGGGACGACGGGAACACAGAGCGACGTCCTGTCGATCGGTGCCGCCGCGACGGCCGCGGTCATCGGCGTGATCAGCTTCTTCATCGGCGGGGTCGTGGCCGCGCGGACCGCGGCGATCGACGGTCGGGGTGCCGGTGCGCTCAACGGCTTCCTCGTCTGGGCCCTGGGCGTCATGCTCATCCTCGCGCTCGCCGCGATGGGCCTCGGCGCGATCCTGGGCGCGGCCGGCAACGTCGTCGGCGCGACCGGAATCCCGAACGTGAACACGCCGAACGTGAACCCGAACGACGCCGCGACGATCGGTCGCAACTCGGCCCTCGGCGCATTCATCTCGCTCGCGGTTCCGGCAATCGCCGCGGCGATCGGCGGCGCGGTCGGCGCCCGAACCCGCGACGCGTACGACGAGGACGCCGCCTGATGCAGCTCGGCTATGCCCTCTCCAGTGAGGAGCATCGCCCGGCCGACCTGGTTCGGTTCGCCCGGCGGGCCGAACAGGCCGGGTTCGACTTCGCGATGATCTCGGACCATTACCATCCGTGGACCGACCGCCAGGGCAACAGTCCGTTCGCCTGGTCGGTCCTCGGGGCGCTCGCCGAGGCCACCGAGCGGATGTCGTTCGGGACGGGCGTGACTTGCCCGACCGTCCGCTACCACCCGGCCCTCGTCGCACAGATGGCGGCGACCGTCGGCGCGCTCATGCCCGGGCGCTTCTGGCTGGGCCTCGGGACCGGCGAGAATCTCAACGAGCACGTCTATGGCGACGGCTGGCCGGGTGCCGACGTCCGGATCGCGATGCTGCGAGAGGCGATCGAGGTGATCCGCGACCTCTGGTCGGGTGACCAGGTCGACCACGACGGCGAGCACTACACCGTCTCCCGCGCACGGATCTACACGCTGCCCGAGCAGCCGGTGCCGATCTACCTCGCCGGCAGCGGCCCGAAGGTGCTCGAGGCCGTCGCCGAGCTCGCCGACGGGTACATCGGCACGGCCCCGAAGCGGGATCTGCTCGATCGCTTCGACCGGCTGTCAGGGCCAGGCAAGCCGAAGATGGGCCAGGTGACGGTCTGCTGGGCGCGCGACGAGAAAGCCGCCCGGCGGACGGTCCTCGAGATCTGGCCGAACGCCGCGATCACCGGTGAGGCGTCGCAGGAGCTGCCGGTCCCGGCCCATTTCGAGCAGCTGGCGAAGATGGTGACCGAGGACATGGCCGCGAAGGACGTGACCTGCGGCCCGGACGCCGCGCAGCATGTCGCCGCGATCCGTGAGTACCTCGACGCCGGCTACGATCAGGTCTACGTCCATCAGGTCGGGCCGGACCAGGACGGAATGATGGAGTTCTACGCGAGCGAGGTCCTGCCCCGGCTACGCGAACCGGCCGGGAAGGCCAAGCCGTCGGAGGCCGGCTCCGCCCGCCCCTCGTAGGGTCAGCGCGGTCAGCGCGTGCGGCGGTCGCCCGCCGCGATCAGTGCCGGAACGACTCTCGCATCTGACCTGCGACGAGCAGCATGCAGGCCGAGACGTCGGCGAGCAGCGCGCCGAACACGACCGATCGGCCCGAGCCCAGGATCAGCGCTTGGGCATCGACTGCCGGCAGGCGGGCGAGGATCAGCGCGAGGAGGACGGTCGAGAGCGCGACGACGAGGACGCCGAGGACACGTCGACGCAGCCGGTCGCTTCGGGCCGACCGGCCCTCCAGTCCCCACCACGGATCACGACGGCGAGCGAGCATCGGGCACCTCCTCTTCGCAGCAGCCTGTCGTATCCCGCGTCCCGTTGTCGACCCGCCCGATCTGGCTACGTAGGAGGGTTCAGGTCGTCGCCCGTGCGGTACGGTGCGCCGGTGGAGTCGAACGCGACGGTCGCGAACGCGGCGGTGGCGGACCTCGGCGACGGGATCGTCGGTCGGCTCGCCGAGCGTGCTGCGATCGAGGCGTTCCTCGAGTCGTCCACGGCGGCGTTCGGCGCGCTGCTGACGAGCCCGCCGGAAACGGCACGACGAGGGCGTGGC
>DASSHA010000076.1:0-20253 GCA_035693145.1 Candidatus Limnocylindrales bacterium | reverse complement strand
CCCGGTCGGCATCGTCGCCGGGCTCATCATCTGGCGGGTCTTCCACGAGCGGTTCGAGCGGCAGCGCCACCGCCTCGACTGGGAGGGTGGCGTCTGCCTGACCCTCGGGATCGTCGCCTTGCTCGTCGCCGTCTCGGAGGTGGGCCCGGCGCTCGGCTGGACGTCGCTCGCCACGTTCGGACTGCTCGTCGCCGCGGCCGTCCTGCTGTCGCTCTTCGTCCGGATCGAACGACGCGCCTCGGAGCCGCTCGTCGACCTCGACCTCGTGCGGGTGCCGCTCATCGGGGCCGGCCTCGCGATCTCCGTGCTCGCGGGCGTCGTCATGTTCGGCGTCACGACCTACGTGCCGCCGATGGTCCAGGGGGTCCATGGCGGGAGCCCGCTGGAGGCCGGCGCGGCCGTGGGGGCGATGTCGATCGGCTGGCCCATCGGCTCGGTCATCGGCGGCCGCGCCCTCATCCGGTTCGGGGCCCGCCGGGTCGTCGTCGCCGGGACCGCGATCCTCGTCGTCGGCACCGTCCTGCTGAGCCAGATCGGCCGCTTCGACGCCCTTGCCTTCGCGATGGCGGGCGCCGCGGTCACCGGTTTCGGGATGGGGCTGATCACGACGAACATCCTCGTCTCGATCCAGGGCTGGGTCGCCTGGCAGCGGCGCGCGGTCGCGACCGGGCTCGTCCAGTTCAGCCGAACGATCGGGGGCGCGGTCGGCGTCGGCGTGATGGGCGGCATCCTGAGCGCCTTCGTCGGCGCGGCTTCGTCGGCGATCCTGGATCCGACCCAGGCGGCCGGTGCGACGGCCGCCGGCCGCGCGGATCTGGCGGCGGGCCTCGGCTGGATCTACTGGATCGTCGTCGCGGCCGCGATCGCCGCGTTCGCCATCGCCGTCCGCGCGATGCCCGACGTCCGCCTCACGGCGCACGACGTCGAACCGGCGGAGGAGGCGATCCCGCGTTCGGCCGAAGCACCGGAGCGACCGCCTACACTTGACGGCGCACGCCCCCGTAGCTCAGTGGACAGAGCGAGGCCGTCCTAAGGCCTGCGTCGGCGGTTCGAGTCCGTCCGGGGGCGCCATCTCACCCTGGCGACCGGCGAGGACCGCGGCGATGGGGACCGCCAACGAGCAGGTGCGCGTCGATGACGCGAACCGCCAGTGAATCGATGATCCGCCTCGATCCGGACCTGGCCGCCGTCATCCGACCGCTGCTCCTCGACCTTCAACGCACCCTTGGCGACCATCTCGTCGCTGTCTGGCTGACCGGCTCAGCCGCCACGGGATCGTTCACAGCCGGTATCAGCGACCTCGACCTCGTCGTCGTCACGAGGTCACCGATTTCCGCGCTCGATCTCGCCGCCCTCGAACGGGTCCATCGGCGTGTCGTGCAACGCGACCGTGCCTGGGAGCACCGGCTCGAGGTCGTGTACGTCGCCACTCGAACCCTCGCCGAGCTCCGCCGCGACGACGCTCTGGCCGTCGTCAGCCCGGGCGAGCCCTTCCACGTCACGGGTCCCGCCTCCGACTGGCTGCAGAACTGGTACCTCGTGAGGGAGGGCGGCATCGCGCTCCACGGGCCGGGGCCGGACGCCGTCATCCCGGCGATCGGCGAGCCCGAGTTCCATGCCTCGATCCGCCGCTACCTCGCCTACCTGCGGCAGCGTGAGCCGTCCGGCTACGCCGTGCTCTCGGCGTGCCGATCTCTCCGGGTCCTCGAAACGGGCGTCCACGGCTCGAAGGAGGCGGCGGTCTCGTGGTGTCGGACGCGCCTCCCGGAATGGGCCTCCCTCGTCGACGCGGCCTGGACCGATCGCCAGGCTCCACGAGCCAAGGGGTTCGCCGATCCCGGGACGCGGGACGCCGCCGGAAAGTTCGTGCGGGTCGTCGCGTCGGAAGCCGGATTGGAGGAGCCGCCTGCGACGTGACGGCTCCAACCACAATTTCGGGACGACCACGTATGCGAGTGCGCGAACGCCAGTTGGGCGCACGCAGCCATGCGAGCATCCGACTGCCCTCGGCGGATTCCACGTCGATGTAACGTGCGGCGGGGAGCGAAACGTACGCCAGGTCGGCCCTATCGTGATGCTCGGCGGGTGGAGGAGGAAGAGCTGACGACGCAGGATCTGCTCGAAGAGTGGCGGGATGCGACGCGGGCAGCGGAGCTTGCTGAGCGATTGGCGAAGCTGGCCGCCGAAAGCGCAGAGCGAGCCGACCAGGCGTCCCAGGGCGCCGAGGAGATCGCGCGGATGGCCGAGCGGGCGGCAAGGGCCATCGAGCGGGCCGCACGCTCAGCCCGCAAGGCGGCGGATCGGGCAGCCACCTTCGCGCGGGACAACCGGGTCGTGAGGCTCGCGGACGCCAACGCGAGCGTTGTCGCAACCAGGGCCGAGGAAGTGAGGGCCCGCGACCGATATCACGAGGCCGAGCACGAGGCGCGGGAGCGACACGGCTGAACCCGCGGTGCCGGCCGCGCTCGGGCCCATTTCTCCGCCATGTGCGCGCGCTAGGCCGACCCGCCGGGAATGAGGCGGACCGTGTCGCCGCGGCGGGCGAGACCGTGCTCGCGGGCGTAGCCGGCGAGATCGTGGACGCCGTGGACACCGAGCTTGACGGCTGAGTTCGCGAGATGCCGGCGAACGGTGTGGACGCTGATCCCGAGGGCTTCGCCGATCCTGGCCGGCGTGCGTCCGCCGCCGAGCAGGCTCAGGACCTCGCGCTCGCGCGGACTCAACGTGTCGCCGTTCCGGAGCCAGCGCAGACCGTCCTCGACGACCGACGCCGCGACGGCGCTGTGGATGTAGCGCTCGCCGCGGTGGACGGCCCGGATCGCATCGACGAGCTCCGACGCCCGCGCGCCCTTCACGACGAAACCAGCCGCGCCGGCGAGGAGGCACTGTCGGACGGTCTCGTGGTCGTCGAACATCGTGAGCACGAGCACCCTGGTCTGCGGCGATCGGGCGACGATCGGCTCGATCGAGGCAACGGCGTCTTCGGTCCCGAGAGCGATGTCCATGACGACGACATCCGGTCGAAGCCGACCGGCGAGGTCGATCGCCGTCGACGCATCGGCCGCCTCGCCAACGACGACGAGGTCCAGCTGCTGGCCCAGGACGAGGCCGAGACCTTCCCGGACGATCGCGTGGTCGTCGACGAGCACGATTTGGATCGCGTTCATCGGGCGCTCCCAACGACGTCCGCGCCGTCGGCCGGAATGAACAAGCCGACGCGCGTCCCGTGGCCTCCGACCGATTCGACCGTGAGCCGGCCTCCGATCGCGTCCGCCCGCTCTGCCATCCCGACGATTCCGAGACGACGCGGCGGAACCGCCCGCGGATCGAAGCCGACGCCGTCGTCGGCGACGACGATCCTCACCCCCTCGGGCAGCCGCGTGAACGACACGTCGATTCGACTGGCCGACGCGTGCGTCAGGGCGTTCCGGACCGCCTCCTGGACCACCCGGTAGGCCTCGAGCTCGACCTCCGGCGGGAGCCGCCGCTCGTCGGCCTCGACCGACACATGGATCCGTCCGCTCGCTGCGGAACCGAGTGAACGGAGGACGCCGGCGAGGCCGAGCTCGGTCAGTCGAGGCGGCCGGATCCGCTCCGCGGCGAGCCTCGTGTCGGCAAGCGCGTCGCGGGCGAGCTCGCGGCTTCGCTCGAGCGCCGGTCCGGTTTCGGCCATCGACTCGGCGGCCGCGGCGTCGAGGGTCAGCGTCAGCGCGGTCAGGGTCTGGCCGATGCCATCGTGCAGGTCACGAGCGATGCGGCCGCGCTCCTCCTCCTGCGCCCGGATCAGTCGGTCGCGCGTCTCTCGATACAGCCCGGCGTAGCGGCGGCCGACCGACTGCTCGCGATCGGCCATCCAGGCGACGAGCACGGCGATCGTGAACATGAGCGGCCACTCGGACAGCTCGAGCGGCGTGACCGACACCTGGATGACGGGCAGCGCGGCATATGCGACGAGCGCCACCGAGACGGCACCGATCCGTTGCAGGCAGATGCGGCGCCCGAAGTTGAAGGCCTCGACCGTGAGGATGACGAACGCGACGTGGAACAGGAGCTCCGGCGGGCCGACCTGCGCGAATGCCGCCCCGATCACGACGACGGCCGCAAGGTCCAGGGCGAGCAGCAGCCGACGCGGTCCGATTCGCTGGAGCGCGTCGCGGACGGTGTCGAGCGCCGACGTCTCGACGAGCACGCCGCGGCCGAACGGCTTCGCGTGGTCGAGCGCGTGCAGCGGATTGATCAACGTGGTGCCCCTGGATTGATTGCCTCGGACTATAGGCCGCCGATCGAATTGGAACGACGCTCCTCCCATCGCCGTCGCCTCATGCCCCACCACGGAGGAGTGCCCAATGACCCTCGATCGTCGCCGTCGCATCCCCGGCCTTGCGGCCATCGCCGCCGCCGCGATCCTCGTCGGAGGTTGTACCGGCACAGGCACCACCCCGGCCGCGCCATCGTCGGCCGCGCCATCGTCGGCCGCCCCGGCGTCCGTCGCCGCGTCCTCGGAGGCGTCCGCCTCTGCCGGCGGATCCGCCGCCGGCACGAACGTCACGGCCACGGAGTCCGAGTTCAAGATCGAGCTCGGGGCAACGACGGCGCCGGCCGGTCCGGTCAACTTCCAGATCACGAACGGCGGAACGATCCAGCACGAGTTCGTCGTCGTGAAGACGGACCTCGCGGCAGACAAGCTGCCCATGAAGACCGGCGAAAGCGAGGTTGACGAGGACAACGCGGCACTGACCGCGGTCGACGAGGTCGAGGACATCGACCCCAAGGCGACCCCGACCCTGACGGTGAACCTGCCAGCCGGCCACTACGTCGTCTTCTGCAACATCGAAGGCCACTACGCCGGTGGGATGCACGTCGACTTCACGACCTCCTGACCACCGAGGCGATCCGGCACCATTGACGGGTGATCGAGCAGGCGAACGCACCCACCGCGGTCGTCTTCGACCTCGGCGGCGTCCTCATCGACTGGGACCCGCGCTACCTCTACCGCTCGATCCTGCCCGACGAAGCGGCGGTCGACGACTTCCTCCGCGAGGTCGGCTTCGGGGAATGGAATCTCGCGCTCGATGCCGGTCGCGACTGGGACGAAGCCGTCGAGTGGCTTGCGGAGCGCCACCCCGAGCGCCGCGAGCTGATCGAAGCGTTCCGTGACCGCTGGGAGGAGACGCTCGGCGATGCGGATCGCGACGTCGTTGCGATCGCGGCCGAGCTGCGCGCGGCGGGTGTCCGGACGTTCGCGCTGAGCAACTGGTCGGCGCGGACGTTCGAGGTTGCGCGGCAGCGCTTTCCGTTCCTCGCCGACTTCGAAGGGATCGTCATCAGCGGCGACGTCGGTGCGATCAAGCCGGACGCGGCGATCTATCGTGCGCTGCTCGAGCGGTTCGAGCTGGATCCCCGGATGACCGTCTTCATCGACGACCGTCGCGTGAACATCGAGGCCGCCCAGCAGATCGGCATCGGCGGCATCGAGTTCTCGAACGCGGCCGACCTCCGGCGGCGGCTGCGCGCCGCGGGCCTGCCGCTGGCGCCCGATCGCTGACACGCGCCCGATAGTCACGGCGGCGGCCGCGTCGGCTCGCCGCGGACCCTCTGACGGCACGATGCCGCCATGGCGATCCTGGGTGCGCTCTTCGCCGCGGCAGGTCGTGTCGTCGGCCGGGTCGCGAACATGGCCCTCGGCTGGGCGACGATCCTGCTGTTCGGGCAGGTCCCACAGTCGAAGCAGCTGCTGCTGACGTTCATCACCCTCGGCTCGATTGCCTGGATCGCGGCGATCCTCGGCGTCATCGTCCCGTCGATCGGCACGTTCCTGCTCGCGCTCGTGCCACGCCCGGCCTTCGTGCCCGAGCTCTGGGTTCGGCTCGTGATGCTGGCCGTCGCGATCGTCCTGCCGCTCGCGATCGGCATCGGTTCCGTGTTCCTCGTCGACGCCGCCGACCGACCGAAGGGTCGCGGCCTCGTCGTCCAGGTCCTGCGCGGGTATCCCTACGCCGCGGTGCTGTCGCTGACCCTCGTGTTCCTCGGGCTCGTCGCGCTCGTTCGCAAGGGCCGCAGCCTCGTGAAGCGATGGCAGGACGCGCACGTCCCGATGATCGTCAAGCCCGGCGCGTACGAGGAGGTCGCGGCCGCCCTCGAGCGGGCGCTCGACCAAGCCGGCCTCGCCGTCGAGCGGAGCCGGGCGCCGCGCGTCCTCGAGCTGCCCGCACGCATCCTCGCGGCGGTCGGCGGCGCCGGCGTGAAGGGTCTCGTCCCCGACGAGCTCGTCGAGCTCAAGGCCCACGGCCTCGAGGTGATGCTCCACCCATCGGACGTGGCGCTGCTCGGGGAGAAGCCCATCCTCGCTCGAGCACGGGCGGCGATGACGACGCGGCTGACGAACGTCGACGCCTATCTGACCGCGACGAGCGAGGCGCAGAAGGTCGAGGATCGGCTGCTGGCGATCGCGCGCCAGCCGACGGTGTCCGCAGCCGACTTCGAGCCGATCGACCGCGCGCTCGCATCGCTCGTCGTCCCGGCCGACGAGTGGGAGACGCTCTACCGGCTCCGGCTCCAGGTCGAGAACGAGCGCCGCCTCCCGACCGCCAGCCGCCCGGGCCTTCCTCCGAGCGCGGCCTCGAATGCCACCCGCGGCCCGGCGGACGTCCCGCCGGCCGATCGACTGGGCTGGGTCGCTGCGCTCGCCGCGCTCGGCCTCCTCGCCGCGGATGTCGCGCTGGCGGTCGTCGAGAGCGTGCGGGGAGACCGGCGTGACCGGCGCCGCGGCGCGCGCCTCGGGTAGGGACGCCCGCTCACGACGGTGGGGGCGAGGGTCAGGTCAGAGACGGCGGCCGCCGAACTGGCCGACGATCGGTCGGATCTGTGGCCAGATGGACGCCGGAACCTCCAGCTCGGCGCGATCGCCGAGCGGTCGGACACGCAGGTCGCCCCACGTCTGCGCCGAATAGACCCGCTTGAGCTCGGCCACGCATCGGTTCGCGACGGGCAGGCTTGCGAACAGGACGACGACGGCCATTGACACCATCGGCAACCGTGCCACGCCGACCCTTGCAGCCGCATCCCGACGGGGGCAGGCGGAGGCTGCGGGTTGCCGACGACGCGTCGTCGATCGGCCGCCAGCGGTCCGGCCGGCCGTCCGGCACGCGCTCGCTATCCTCCTTCGATGGCCGGCTCGCCTCCACCCGAGATCGACGCGCTCGCCCTCGCGCGGTCGCGTGCGCGGATGGCCCGGGACTGGGCGGAGGCTGACCGGTTGCGTGCCGAGATCGAGGCCGCCGGTTGGCGGATCGTCGACGTCGGCACGGCCTACGACCTGCTCCCCGCGCACCCACCGACGGTCGAGGCGGATGGCGCCGTCCGCTACGGCCGCAGCGCCGACGTTCCGTCACGACTCGAGGACGAGCCCGTCGGAGTCGCGAGCGTCGTCGTCGTCGCGACCGACTTCCCGGCGGACGTGGAACGATTCCTGAGCGGTCTCCGCGAGCACGCGCCGGACGGCATCCAGGTCGTGGTCGTGGGCGATGCGCCATCGGCCCCGCAGGTCGCAGCACTCGACGCGCTCGAGGCGGTGGAGCCCGGCGCTCCGGGGCTTCGCACGGAGGTGGTCCGGACGACCGAGCGGCTGGGCTGGGGAGCGGCGCTCAATGCCGGGATCCGGCGGGCGGAGGCGCCGGTCGTCATCGTCGCAGACACGAGTGTCGAGCCGAGCGGCGACGCCGTCTCGTCCGTCGTCGCGGCGCTCGACGACGCGTCGGTGGCGGCCGCAGGCGGCTTCGGGCTCGCGAGCGCCGACCTGCGTCATTTCGACGAGGCCCGGCCCGGCGAGGTCGTGGCGCTCGAGGGCTACTGGCTCGCGTTCAGACGCTCCGACTACGCCGCGCGCGGACCGCTCGACGAGCACTTCCGCTTCTACCGGAACCTCGACGTCTGGTGGAGCCTGGTGCTGCGAGACGAGGGGGAGGGGGCGCCGCCACGGCGCGCGCTTGCGCTCGACCTGCCGCTCGTTCGCCACGAGCATCGCGCCTGGACGACGATGCCCGAGGCCGAGCGCACCCGCCTCTCGAAGCGCAACTTCTACCGGATCATCGACCGCTTCGGGCGGCGGCCGGATCTCGCTTCCGGGGCGTGAGGATCGGGCCGGCCGCGCGATCCTCCACGTGCCAGCCGGCGGCCTCGATCTCGACTCGAAGCTCGTCCGCGCGGCCGTAGTCGCGCGCGGCCCGCGCCGCGGCCCGCGCCGCGACGAGCGTCGCCACCGTGGCCGGCACGTGACCACGCTCGCGCGCGACGTCGGTAGTTTGGGGAGACAACGCCCACGTCCGGTCGAGGTCCAGCCCGAGGACCGCGTCGGCATCGAGGACGAGCCAGCGCCGCTCGTCAGCCGGAAGTTCGGCACGGAGGATCTCGCGCACGATGGCGAGCGCGGACGGCAGATCGAGGTCGTCGTCGAGCGCGTCGACGAAGCGTGCATGGAGCGCCCGCCCGCCGTTCGACAGCGGTGCCGCCGGCGCAGTCGCGCGGTCCACCGGCACGTAGCCCTCGTTCGCGTCGCCGTGCCCGGCGATCCCGTGCGCGATGCCATCCGGGCGATCCGGCGCAGCGCCGGCGTGGATCGGCCGCGGCGCCGCCCACGGCCCGTCCGCCGATGGCGGCCCGAGGGCCCGGAGATGCGAGCGGAGCGATTCGAGCCCGGACGCGGCAGCCGTCAGCGAGGCTTCGGACAGGTTGAGCTTTCGGCCGTAGCGGACGGTCAGTGCGAGGTAGCGGAAGGCGAGCGGATCGAGCCCTTCGGCCAGCTCGGTGATGCGCACGAAGTTTCCGGAGGACTTCGCCATCTTCCGGCCGGCCATGAGGAGGTGCTCGCCATGGACCCAGTGCCGGGCCGGCGGGCGTCCCGTGACGGCCGACGTCTGGGCGATCTCGTCCTCGTGATGGGGGAAGACGTTGTCGATCCCGCCGCTGTGGAGGTCGAACTCGTCGCCGAGGTAGCGGAGCGCCATCGCCGAGCACTCGAGGTGCCAGCCCGGGAAGCCCTCGCCCCAGCGTGCCGTCTCCCACTTGAGCATCCGTCCTTCGCCGGCAGCCTTCCAGAGTGCGAAGTCGGCCGGGTCGCGCTTGTCCGGCTCGACCTCGCCCCGGTGGCCGGCGCGCAGCTCGTCGAGCGTGTTCCCCGACAGGCGGCCGTAGCCCGGCGAGGAGGCGACCGAGAAGTAGACGTTCCTCTCGGGGGAGACGTAGGCGGCTCCTGCATCGACCAGCCGCTCCGCCAGCGCGACCATCTCGGCAACGTGCTCGGTCGCTCGAGGGAAGACGTGCGCGGGCAGGATGTTCACGGCCGCCTCGTCGGCATGGAACGCCGCCTCGTAGGCCGCGGCGATCTCGGCCGGTTCCTTGCGCTCGAGCCCCGCCGCGACGAGCATGCGGTCCGCACCCCGGTCGAACCGTTCGTCGCGGAGGTGCCCGACGTCGGTGATGTTCTTGACGTGGAGGACGTCGAGTCCGTGGTACAGGAGCGTCCGCCGGACGAAGTCGGCGAGCAGGTAGCTCCGCAGGTTGCCGACGTGCGCGTAGCGGTACACGGTCGGGCCACAGGTGTACATCCGGACGCGACCGGGCTCGATCGGATCGACGGGCTCGATCCGGCGACCGAGGGTGTTTCGGAGCCGTAGCGTCATCGAGCCCGAATCCTAGATCGCGCGCGGGAAGTCGCCCAGCCGGTCTGCGGTGCGGCCGCGGCGCGATTGATTGTCGCGCAGCCCCTAACAAAGCCCCTCCGGCGTCGTTCCTGCTGGCAGAGGCCTCGCTCCAATACATCGTTCCCCCGGCGGTGTGGTTCGGCGAGGCCTCATTTCCTGTCCGCCGCCGGGTGGGCCTTTCGGTTCACGTTCGTCGGCGGCCGATGGGCCCGCCGGTAGACTCGCCGCCATGGCGTTCCCGTCGCGTTCCGTGAGCCGGCGGTCGGCCGTCCTGTCGAGGATCCCGCTCGTCGTCGCGGTCCTCCTCGTGGTCGCCCTCGTGCTCACGGCGTCACGGCTCATGCCTGCGGCGACGCCCCAAGCGGGTGCCGGCTCGACGGACGAGGTCCGGGTCCTCGCCGGCGAGCCGACGACGCTCGATCCGGCGGCACAGGGCGACATCCAGAGCGCGGCCGTCACGGCCCAGCTGTTCGAGACGCTGACCGCGCTGGATCCGTCGCTCACCGTTCGACCGGCACTTGCCGAGGCGTGGACCGTCACGGACGGCGGCAAGCGCGTGGCGTTCACGCTTCGTCAGGACCTCGTCTTCTCCGATGGAACGCCACTCGGGGCGGGCGACGTCGTGGACAGCTGGCTGCGTCTCCTCGACCCGGCGCGGCCCTCGCCGCTCGCGTCGCTGCTCGACGACGTCGCCGGAGCGCGGGCGTATCGGCTCGGGGAGACGTCCGACCCCTCGAGCGTCGCGATCCGGGCGCCGGATGACCGCCACGTCGAGGTGGACCTCGACCGGCCGGCCGCCGACCTCCCGGCGATCGTCGCCGGCGCATCGTTCGGCGTCCTGCCGCCGGCCGCACGGAAGGGCGATCCGAGCGCGTTCGGCCCGGGCTCGTTCGTCGGCAGCGGAGGCTATGTCCTCGACGCGCAGACGGCCGACGAGCTGACGCTACGGGCGAACGACCGCTACTGGGCCGGCCGGCCGGCCATCGGCGTCGTCCACGTCGTCACCTCGATCGGCGGCCGGAGCCCGGTCGATGCCTTCGCCGCCGGCGATCTCGATTACAGCCCGATCTCCGACATCGACGCGTCGTGGATCGCCTACGACGACATGCTCGGCCCGCAGCTGCGAAGCGTCCCGGCCCTGTCGACGACGTATTACGGCTTCGACACGAGCCGAGCGCCGTTCGACGACGTCCGGGTCCGTCAGGCGATCGCAGATGCGGTCGACTGGCGGCGGATCGTCACGCTCGGATCGGCGGGGAGCGAGGTCCCGGCTGACGGGATGGTGCCCGACGGCGTGCCGGACCGGCCAGACGGCGCGTTCGTCCCCTCGTTCGATCCGGCCCACGCGCGGCAGCTCCTCGTCGACGCCGGACATCCCGGCGGACGCGGGCTCGCCCCGATCACGCTGCTGACGAACGGGCTCCCATACGACGCCGCGATCGCCGCCCAGCTGAAGGCAAACGTCGGGCTGACCGTGAACATCGAGACGATGGACTTCGACGCGTACCAGGCGAGACTCGCGGCCGATCCGCCGGCGATGTGGGCAATGTCGTGGATCGCCGACTACCCGGGCGCGAACGACTTCCTCGGCGTCCTCCTGGAATCCGACTCGACGAACAACTACGGCCGCTGGCGCTCGGCGGCATTCGATGCGGCGGTCGACGCCGCGGGCCGATCCGCCAGTCCAGCGGCCGCGGCCTCGTCCTACCGGGACGCCGCGAGCATCGTCGCACGCGACGTTCCCGTCATCCCGGTCTCGACCGGAACCGGCTGGGCACTCTCACGCACGGGCCTCCTGGGCGCCGGTCAGAACGGGCTCGGGATCGTGCGGTTCGCGGGGCTCGCATGGCAGCGCTGAGGCCTGTCCCGACGGTTGCGCCGAGGCGCCGGGGCTTCCTCCCCGGGCTGCTCGCGGCCCTCGCGCTCGCGGCGATCGTTTTCCCGCTTCTCGTCCCGGCCGCGGCCCTCGCCGCCTCGCCGACGGCGACCTGGGGCGCACCGAACGCGAGCGGCAGCTTCGGCCAGGCGATCCAGTTCAGCGAGACGGCGGACCTCGGCGGCGTGCCGAAGCGGGTGGAGCTGCTCCTGACGTTTCCGGGCGCCGCCGGGCCCAACGTCGTCCCGATCGACGCTCCATCGTCGGCGGGTTCGACGACGCTCCGCTACTCGCTCGACGTCGGGGCAGGCGGGATGCTTCCGAACACGGTCATCGCCGCGCGCTGGCGGGTGACGTGGGCCGACGGGACGACGGCCGTGGGACCCGAGGCGCGGATCACGTACGCCGACGATCGGTTCGACTGGCAGACGAAGGCCGGCCGCCTCGTCCGGATCCACTGGTACCGGGGCGACCAGGCGTTCGGGACGCGGGCGCTCGCGATCGCCGAGGACGGGGTCGCCAAGGCGGAGCAGCTGCTGGGCATCAGCGAGACGCAGCCGATCGACTTCTTCGTCTATGCGGACCAGCAGGCCTTCTACGATGCGCTCGGTCCGGGCACGCGGGAGAACGTCGGCGGCGAGGCGGTCGCCGGGATCCGGACGCTGTTCGGGCTCATCACGCCCGACGAGCTGAATGCGGCGTGGGTCGGGATCGTCATCCCGCACGAGCTGACCCACCTCGTCTTCGACACCGCGGTCCACAACCCGTACCACTTCCCGCCCCGCTGGCTGAACGAGGGCCTCGCCGTCTACCTGTCGCAGGGCTACGTTTCGAGCGACCGCGGGCAGGTCGACGACGCCGTCCGCAGTGCCTCGCTCATGCCGCTCACGGCGCTGACGGGCCAGTTCCCGACGACCGCGGACCGGTTCGCGCTCGCGTACGCGGAGAGCGTCTCGGCGGTCGACTTCCTCGTCCGAACGTTCGGCCGTGACGCGCTCGTCACGCTCATCCGCTCGTACGCGCGCGGCGTCACCGACGACGAGGCATTCCGCAGCGCGCTCGGCGTGGACGTCGCTGGGCTCGAGAGCCGCTGGCTCGCCGATCTCGGGACGTCGGCGCCGAAGCGGTTCGGGCCGCAACCCGCGCCGGCCGGTCCGGTGCCGAGCGGCTGGACCGCGGGGATCGCCGCGCCGAACGCGTCCGGGGCGAGCGGAGTGCCCGGGGCGACGGCGAGCGCGGGCGCGATACCGGCTGGCCCGGCGACGGCTCGACCCGGTGCGATCGGTTCGTCGGCCGCTCCGGCAGCGGCGGACGATTCGGGCGCCCCGGCGGCCCTCGTCGTCGGGCTCGGATTGGTCGCGGCGATCGGCCTCGCGGCCGTGGTCCTCGTCCGGCGGCGTCGGCGCCGACCGAACGCGTGAGCACGCTCAGCGGTCGTCTGCGTGCCCTGCCCAGCGGGCACGTGACGCTCGGGATCGCGCTCGCGGCCCTCGGCTTCCTCGTGGCGGCCCAGCTGCGCTCCGAGGGCCCGCGCGTCCGCTACACGACCCAGGAGCGGTCGCCGCTCGTCGAGACCGCGCTCGAGCTTCAGCGCAACCAGGACGCGCTCAAGAGCCGGATCCTCGATCTCAACAAGCAGATTCGAGACGTCCAGGTGTCCGGACAGGGCAACGCCGCGATCGTGACCCAGCTCAACGACGAGCTCGAGAACGCTCGCGTCGCGGCGGGGCTCGTCGCACTGGAAGGCCCCGGGCTCGTGCTCGAGCTCAACGACTCGGCAGTCCCTGTCCCGAGCGGCGCAACCGAGGCCGACTACATCGTCACCGGTCAGGACATCCGAACGGTCGTCGACGCCCTGTGGCAGGCCGGCGCGGAGGCGATGGCGGTCAACGGCGAGCGGGTCACCGCGGTCACCGCGATCGCCGACATCGGCGGGTCGATCCTCGTCAACTACGCGTACCTCGCCCCGCCCTACCAGGTCACGGCGATCGGGCCGAAGGGGCTGTACGAGCGCCTCACGGCCGTCCCGTCCTTCGCCGAGCTCGTCCGGACGCGGGCGGACGGGTTCGGCATCTCGATCGGCTTCGCCGAGCCCCAGAAGGTCGTCGTCCCGGCGTACGCGGGCGCCGTCACGCTGCGCGAGGCGCGGGCCGAGCCGACCCCGACGCCGGCGTCGCCCGGTGGCTCGTCCTCGCCCGGCGGGCCCTGACATGCTCCGTCTGCGGTCCCAGCTCGCGCTCATGGCCGTCGCGATCGCGCTCGGGTTCCTCGTCGTCCTCCAGATCCGGGCGCAGAACGGTGGGTCCGACCTCGCCAGCCGGTCGCCGCAGGAGCTCACCGTCATCGTCGCGAACCTGAACACCCGGAACGATCAGCTGCGGACAGAGATCGCCGCGCTCGAGCAGGAATTCGGGGACCTGCGGACCGCCCAGTCGCGCGGCCAGACCTCGGTCGAGCAGGTGCGCGAGGACCTTTCGCGCATCCTTGCCTGGAGCGGCCAGCTGCCGGTTGCGGGACGCGGCGTCCAGATCCGGATCGACGGACCCATCCACGCCGGTTCGATCGATGACCTGCTCAACGAGCTCCGCAACGCGGGCGCCGAGGCGATCGCGATCTCCGGGATCCGCGACGTGCCGGGTGTCGTCGTCGGCGGCGATCCCGGCGCGCTCACCATCGACGGGACACCGGCCGGCGGGTCGCTCGAGATCGATGCGATCGGCGACCCGGGTGCGCTCGGCGGGACGCTCACCCGCACCGGCGGGCTCGTCGCGCAGCTCGGGGCGACCGAGCCCGGTGCCGCGATCAGCGTCGAGCCCGCCGACCGGATCGTCATGCCGGCGACGAAGCGAGCGCTGCGGCCGGCCGATGCGGTCCCACGCCTTTGATACCCTCGGCCGAATGACCGAGCGCGCCGTCGTGCCCTTCCTGCTCGGGGACGTCGTCCGGCTGCGCCGGCCACACCCGTGCGGCGGCGAGACGTGGCTCGTGGACCGCGTCGGGGCGGACATCGGGCTGCGCTGCGGGACGTGCGGGAGGCATGTCCTCCTCGATCGGCGGACGCTCGAGCGTCGACTCGTGGGCTTCGAGGCGCGCGGCGACCCGGCGCTCACCCAGGCGGCAAGCCCGTCCCGGTGACGAGCGCCGCTCCGAGCGGGAGCGCGGCGGAGACCGACGCGCGCGGCGCCCTCGCCGTCTTCCGGATCCGGCCGTTCCTCCTCCTCTGGCTGTCGCAGGCGGCGACCCAGATCGGCGGCAACATGGTCATCTACGGGCTGACCGTCATCATCTTCGACGCGACCCGCTCGAACTCGGCGGTCAGCGCGCTCCTCCTGACGTTCCTCGTGCCGGCGGTCGCGCTGTCCGCGGTCGCCGGCGTCTACGTCGATCGCCTCGACCGGCGACTGCTGCTCGTCGTCACGAACATCCTTCGGGCGGTCGCGTTCGCGTTCATGTTCGCCGCCGGCGCGAACCTGCTGTTCATCTATGTTTTGAACATCGCGGTCAGCGCGATGACCGTGTTCTTCGCGCCGGCGGAGGCGGCGATGATCCCGACGCTCGTTCCACGGCCGCTGCTGCTGTCGGCCAACGGCGTGTTTACGCTCACCCTGAACGCTGCGTTCCCGCTCGGCTTTGCGCTCGTCGGACCGCTCGTCGTGACGCTCGCCGGCCCGCAGGCCCTGCTCCTCGTCATCGCCGCCCTCTACCTGCTCGCGGCGTTCTTCTGCTTCACGCTCCCGGCGTCGCCGCCGGAGCCCGTCGCCGAGCGTGTCGCGCCCCACGGCGCCTTCGAAGCCGTCGCCGAGGCGGAGCGCGCGGTCGGCACGACGTTCGCGCAGCTGCGCGAGGGACTCGGGTTCATCGGCGAGCACCGGAACATCGGCTGGTCGCTGACCTACCTCGGGATCACGGCCTCGCTCGTCGGCGTGCTCGGCGTGCTCGGGCCGGACTTCGCCACGGCGGCCCTCGGCCTCGGGACCAAGGACTTCGTCGTCGTCGTCCTGCCGCTCGGGTTCGGGATCGTCGTCGGCATCCTGCTGCTCAATTCGTACGGCG
This sequence comes from Candidatus Limnocylindrales bacterium, assembly GCA_035693145.1. GTDB lineage: Bacteria > Chloroflexota > Limnocylindria > Limnocylindrales > CSP1-4 > DASSHA01. Next base: position 4,626 of record DASSHA010000076.1, on the reverse strand, counting down.
CGCTCCTGCCCCGGCGCCGGGTCATCGAGGCGGGGCTCATCTCGCTCGGCGTCCTGCTCGCCGTGCTCTCGGTCGCCGGGCCGCTCTCGCGCTTCCTCCAGGCACGCGCGGCGACGACCGGACCCGTGGATCTGTCAGGCGTCGTGTCGCTCCTGTCGGTCGTCATCGGGATCGCCTTCCTCGCCGGCGTCGCCTACGCCGTGGTCGCGATCCCGTCGCAGACCCAGCTCCAGGAAGACCTGCCCGAGGACGTCCGCGGCCGTGTCTTCGGGGTGCTCAACATGCTCGTCTCGGTCGCCAGCCTCCTCCCGATCGTCGTCGTCGGGCCCATCTCGGACCTCATCGGGACGCCCACGATGATCCTCGTCATCGCCATTCTCGTGGCCGCGTCGGGCGTGGCGTCCGTGCTGGTCCGCGGCGGGCTGCGGCCGGCCGAGACCGCGGCGCATGCCGATTCGCGCGCCAGCGCGGCGGTCGACCCGGTCGGCGTCGCGCTCCACTCCGAGGTCCGCGTGCCGTCCGAGGTGGACGCTCCCGCCGAGGTCCACGTACCGACCGAGCCCGATTCGAGCGTGAGGCACGAACCGTGAGCGGGACGGCCGCGACGACCGTCCGGAGCGGCGCCCAACCCGGATCGCCGACCCCCGACACCTGGCGCGCGGCCGCGATCGCGATCCTCGTCGGCGGCCTCCTCGTCGGCGACCGCGCGGCGGGCGGCCGTGCCGTTCGCGGCGCCACGGGACTCGCGGCCGCGCTCGCCCCGCTCGCCGCGCTGCCGATCGCCCGGGCCAGCCGCCGGCCGCCGATCCGACCGGCACCACAGGATCGGGCCGACGACGCGGAGCTCCCGACGATGAGCGTCCTCGTGGCCGCTCGCGACGAGGCGTCCGTGATCGAGCGGCTCATCGAGGATCTCGCGGCGCAGGATCACCGGACGGCCGAGGGTCGACCGCGGTTCGAGCTCATCATCGTCGACGACCGCTCGATCGACGGGACGGCACAGGTCGCGCTACGGGCGGCAGCACGGGCCGGGATCGGCGACGTGACGCGCTTCGCCCGGCGCGCCGGCGACGACCTGCCCGATGGCAAGGGAGCCGCCCTATCGGCCATCCCGCCCGAGGACTGCCGTGGCGACGTCGTGACCGTGCTCGATGCCGACGCGCGCATCGGCCCGAGCTATCTCCGCACGCTCGCCGGGTACGTCGCCGCCGGTGCGGGCGCGGTGACGGCACGGCGTCGGGTGCTCGCAGCCGGTTCGTCGTCGCTCGCCGGCGCCCAGGCGGACGAGCAGACGGTCGACGGGCTCATCCAGCGCGGTCGGTGGGCGCTCGGGGGCTGCTCGGAGTTCCGCGGCAACGGGATCACCCTCCGACGGGAGCTCCTGGCGCGCGTCGGAGGCTGGCGCTCCGAGGCGCTGACGGAGGACCTCGACCTCTCGGCGCGCGTCGCCGCCGAGACCGGCGTCCGCGTCGCGTGGGCGATCGACGCCGAAGCCTGGGAGGAGCCGGTCGGGACGGTCGATGCCCTGTGGCGACAGCGTGTCCGCTGGGCGGAAGGGGCGATCCGCCGCGTGCTCGAGCATGGTCCGGCGGTCGTGGGCAGCACCCGCCTGTCGCCGTTTGCACGGCTCGACTTCGCGACCTACGCCGCTCAACTGGCGCTGCCGCCCATCGTCTGGGGCGTGATCCTCGGCTCGCTTCGGCGCGGTCGGCCGGGCCCGGCGATCGTCCTGCTCGGCGGATACGCGTCCGCGTCGTGCGTGCTCGCCTGGGACGCGCTGCGCTGGGAGCACGAATCCGACGGTGCCGCGCTCCCCGCCCGCGAACGAGCGCGCCGGGCCGGCCGCGTGACCGTCTTCGGGTCGATCTGGCTGGCCGCCGTCCCCGCGGCACTCTGGCGTCTCGCGACCCGGTCGGGCCCCGTCCGCTACGAGAAGATGGTCCACGGCGAGACGACGCCGTGACCCGCGTCGCGGTCGTGTTCCTCGGCGGGACGATCAGCAGCACGACGGACTCGCGCGCCGGCGGGAACGTCCCGACCCTGAGCGGCGCGGAGATCCTGGCGACCGTCCCCGGCCTCGACACCCTCGCCGAGCTCGATCCGATCGACCTTGGCCGGACGCCGGCATCGCATTTCTCCCTCGCCCGACTGCTCGAGATCGCCGGCGTCCTCAGGGACGCCCTCGCCGACCCGGCCGTGGGCGGCGCCGTCGTCGTCCAGGGGACCGATGCGATCGAGGAGACGGCATTCCTCTGGGACCTCGTCCTCGGTGACGCGAAGCCGGTCGCCGTGACCGGCGCGATGCGTGCTGCCTCGGACGCCGGGAATGACGGACCGGCGAACCTGCGCGACGCCGTCGTGGCGGCCGCGTCCCCGACGCTTGGGGGGTCGGGGGTGAGCGTCGTCATGGCCGGCGAGGTCCATCCAGCGGACGACGTGGCCAAGACGCACGCGACCTCGCTGACGACGTTCCGGAGCCCGAACGCGGGTCCGCTGGCGACCGTCGACGGTGGTGTCGTCCACCTGCTCCGCCGTCGCGCCGGGCGGCGACACGTCGAGACGATGGCGGCGGCGGAGCCGGTGCGGCTCGTCACGGCCGTCGTCGGCGACGACGGCGCGCTCGTCGACGCGGCCACGAACGGGGGAGCGGCCGGGATCGTCGTCGCGGCCACGGGCGCCGGCAACACCTCGCCGGCGCTGCTCGAGGCCGGCGTGCGCGCGATCGCCGCCGGGCTCCCGGTCGTCCTCGCGACGCGGACGTCGGCGGGGCGAGCGACGACCGCCTACGCGTTCCCGGGCGGTGGCGCGACGTGGGTCCGAGCCGGTGCGCTGCTCGCCGGCACGCTCTCGGGGCCGAAAGCGCGGATCGCGCTCGCGCTCGGGCTCGGTGCCGGTCTCGACCGCGGGGCGCTGGCCGAGCTGCTCGATCCCTCGTGGGGCTGACGCCCGAGCGCATCGTCGTCGGTCGGATCGCGACGTTCACCGGCGGCCCCGGGTTCGGCTGGGTGGAGGCGCTCGCGATCGCGGGCCGCCGGATCGTCGCGACCGGGTCGCGTCCCGAGATCGAGGCGCTCGCCGGGCCCCGGACGCGGCGGCTGGACCTCGCCCCGACGGAGGTCGTCCTGCCGGGCCTGACCGACGCGCACCTCCATCTCCTCGACGTCGCGCTCGCCGCCGAGCGCGTCGACCTGTCGGACGCGCCCACGCTCGAAGCGGCGATGGCCGGCATCGCGGCGGCGTCGAAACGGGCCGGAGGTGACGACTGGATCGAGGGCGGTGGCTGGGATCCGAACCGTTGGGGCCGCTGGCCGACGGCGGTCGATCTCGAGCAAGCCGCTCCCGGCCGTCGCGTCGCGGTGTGGGCCCACGATCATCACGCGCTCCTCGTCAGCCGCCGCGCCCTCGCGGAGGCGGCGATCGGCGATGCGTCGCAGGACCCGCCCGGCGGTCGGATCCGGCGAGACGCCGCGGGCGTCGCGACCGGCGTCCTGCACGAGCACGCGTCCCGGCTCGTGTCGGAGCGGATCCCTCCCCTCGACGACGACCGAACGGATCGGGCGATCGAATCGGCCTGTCGCCGCCTCCTTGCCCTCGGCATCGTCGCGGCCCACGACATGGGAACCCTTGCTCCGGACCGGATGCTCGGCGGCGCCTTCGGTTCGGTCGGCCGGCTCGATGCCCGGGGCGGGCTCCCGATCCGGGTCCACGCCGGGATCCGCGAGGAGTCGCTCGACGAAGCCGTCCGCCGCGGGCTGCGGACCGGCGTCCCGATCGCAGCCCCTGGCGCCGGCCGGGCGCGGGTCGGCTGGTGGAAGCGCTTCGCCGACGGGTCGCTCGGATCACGGACGGCATACCTTCGGGCGCCGTACGAGGGCGGCTCGGATCGCGGCATCCTCCTGGTCGACCCCGAGGGTCTGCGCGACGACATCGCCCGTGCGGCCCGACAGGGGATCGTCAGCGCGGTCCACGCGATCGGCGATGCGGCGCTGGACGTCGCGCTCGACGCACTGGCGCCGATCGAGGATTCCCTCGTCGGCCCGGCTAGACGCGTGGAGCACGCTCAGCTCGTGCACGACGATCAGCTCGGCCGGCTGGCGAGGGCGGGTATCGCGCTGTCGATGCAGCCGTACCATGCCGTCTCGGATGGACCGTCGATCGGGGCCGCGTGGGGAGCCCGGGCGCGGCGCCTCGGCTATCGCTGGCGTTCGGCGATCCGCTCCGGCGTCGCCCTCGCGTTCGGCAGCGACGCGCCGGTCGAATCGCCGAACCCGTGGCGCGGCATCGCGGCCGCGATCGATCGTTCCGCCGCAACCCTCGGTGAAGCCGCCGGCCCCCTCGACCCCCGAGAGGCGCTCACGCTCGACGAGGCGCTCCGGGCCGCATGCCTCGCGCCGGCGCGCCTCGCCGGCGAGCGCGACCGCGGTCGGCTCATCCCCGGCGAACGCGCCGATCTGGTCGTCGTCCCGCTGCCACCCGGCGGCCGACTCGGCGACCCCGTGGTCGTGGCTGCCCTCCGCCCTCGGCTCGTCCTCGTCGACGGAGAGGTCGGCTTCGAGGCCTGAGCGGTCGCCGCGCCCTCAGCCCAGCTGTCGCCGGGCGTCGGCGAACAGGCCGTTGAGGATCCGC
>DASSHA010000075.1:0-28566 GCA_035693145.1 Candidatus Limnocylindrales bacterium | reverse complement strand
ATGTCGTGGAGCGGGGCGTGCTCGCGCGCAAGCAGCTTGCGAACGGCGATCCCGCTGTCGTTCATGTAGGTCAGCGGCTTCGCGAGGGTGAGGTCGAGGCCGTGGAACCGGCCCTGGACGATCCTCGACGCGTCCCGCTCGCGTCCGCCCGACCAGCCCGCACGCTCCGCCAGCCGGTCCGCGACGAGCCAGCCGATGTTGTGGCGCGTCTCCGCGTACTGGCTGCCCGGGTTCCCGAGCCCGACGACGAGCTTCACGCTGCCTCCGAACGAATCACCACGGCTCGTCGCTGGCATGGAAACGTCAAACGGGCAAGCCGAAGGGCCCGCTCCGATCTCCGGGCGGGCCGATCAGGTGATGGTAGCCGCGAGGCGCGGCGGGTGCTGCCCGCGCTGTCGATGCCGCCGGCGCTCGGGCGTCAGGACGTCGGCGCGGTGACCACGACCGTGCCCTGCATGTTCTGGGAGTGGAAGGTGCAGACGTAGTGGAACGTACCGGCGGTCGCGAAGGCCTGGCTGACGCTCTCGCCGGGCTTCATCACGAGACCGGGTGCGGCGACGCCGTCGAGCTGGACCGAGTGGGTGAAGTTGTCGTGGTTCGTCCACGTCACGGTCGTGCCGGCCGGGACCGTGATCGCCGGCGGCACGAACTTGTAGGACGGTGGGAGGTCCACCTTGTCCGTCGCCACGGGCGCGGCGGAGGGGCCGGACGCGCCGCACGCCGCGAGCGCGAGCGGAAGGGTCATGGCTGCAAGGAGCGCCACCGCCCGCAGCCGCTGAAACGCCATGTCAGCGAAGGGCCGGCTGCGGACGCGTGACCCGCTGGACGGCATTGACGAAGATGAGGATGAACGCCACGCCGTCGAGGACCTCGCTGATCGTGTGGGCGAACAGGAACGTCGTCCAGTCCAGGTGATAGGTCATGTAGCTGATCTCGGCGAGGGCGAACAGGATGAACCCCCAGGCGAGGCCCGACTGACCGTTCCCGAAGGCTCGGCTGGCGAAGAAGGCGCCGAGGATGAACAGGACCGCGTGGATCGCGAGGAAGCCGATGGGCGGGATCCCGTTGATGAAGTCACCGATGGGCATGGCTCCGAACCTCCAGCTCCGGCGCCCGGGATGCGGACGCCTTTGGTCGACCGGCGATGAGACCGGCCAGGGATAGCGCCATCCCGACGAACACCGAGAGGTGGCCGATGCCGGAAAGCTCCGACGCGCCGACGGCGCCGATGAGCGCGACCGTGAACCCGGCGGCGATCGCGGTCACGCCTGCCGCCAGCCAGGGAGCCATGTCCCGGGGTTCGTCTTTCGATAGCACACGTTCGTTATAGACCGGCCGGTGTGCCTTGTCAATTCTTGTAATTGTCCGCGCTCGCGTTAGACTTCGTGCGTGGACACCCTCGATCGACTCGGCCCGCTCGGCGACCCCACCAGGCGGGCCCTCTACCGGGTGGTCGTCGATTCGGCGGAGCCGGTGAGTCGCGACGCTGCCGCGGCGGCGCTCGGGATCACCCGCTCGCTCGCGGCGTTCCACCTCGATCGGCTGGTCGAGGCGGAACTGCTGACCGTCGAGTACCGACGGCTGTCGGGCCGATCAGGCCCGGGCGCCGGGCGACCGTCGAAGCTTTACCTGCCGGCGGCCGACGGCCTCGAGCTGTCCGTTCCGCCGCGCCGCTACGACGTCATTGCCGGGCTGCTCGCGGCCGGCGTCGACGCCGCGGCGGACGGCGACGGTAGCGCTGGCGCGACGCGCGCCGCGATCGACGGCGCGGCCGCGGACATGGGTCGCTCGCTCGGAGCGACCGCTCGCCGTGCAGCCGGTCGACGCCCGACCCCGACGGGGCTGAAATCCGCGCTCCTCGAGACGCTCGGCGCCGCCGGCTTCCGGCCCCGGGTCGAGCCCGAGGGGACGATCCTGCTCGCCAACTGCCCCTTCGATGCCGTCGCCCGCGATCATCGCCCGACCGTCTGCCGGGCGAACCTCGCCCTCGTGTCCGGTCTCATGGACGCGCTCGGCCCCGAGACCCCGGTGACCGCCGAGCTCGAACCGGCCGACGGTCGCTGCTGCGTCGTGCTCCGCCCGACCGCGCCCCCGCTCGACTGACCGTTCTCGGGCGCCTCAGCGCGCGGCGGACAGGATCCGGCGTTCGAGCGCCCGCATTGCGGCCTCGTGCGGCGGGCGGTCGTGATCCCAGCCGCACACGTGGAGCACGCCATGGACGACGAGCAGTCGGATCTCGTCGCCGACGGATGACCGGACGTCCCCCGTCTGGCCGCCGCGCCCGGCCTCGGCCTGCTCGATCGCGCGCTCGACCGACACGACGACGTCGCCGAGGTGGACGCGCTGGCCGGGAGGCGTCTGAAACGGCGGGTGGCCGGGCTCCCTGGGCTCGCTGCGCGCCGCCGCACCCTCATGCGGCGGGAACGCCGACGGCGGCAGGAGCGGGAACGAGAGGACGTCCGTCGGACCGTCGTGCCCCATGTGCTCCGCGTTGAGCTCGGCGAGCTCGCGGTCATCGGCGAGGATCACCCCGAGCGACGCCGAGGCGGGGGCGCCGGCTGCGGTCAACGCATCGCCGGCGATCCGCGCCAGGCTGGCGAGCGGGATCGGAACGTCGACACCCGGCCGCACGGCGAGATCGATCCGATGGCCGTTCCGATAGTCGGAGCGGTGGCGCTCGGCCTCCGCCGTCACGCGTTGACACTCACCGGGAGCCTAGCCAACCGTTCCGCCGCCCGCTGCTCGTCGCGACTCGAGCTCGACGATCTTGTTCTGGGGATAGGCGATCCGCTGGTGGTACATCCCGAGGAGCTGCGCGATGAACGACTCACGGATCCGCTCGATGTCGCGAAGCGTGATGTCGCACTCGTCGAACTGGCCGTCGGTCAGCCGCTCGTCGATGATCCGGCCGACCATCGCCCGGATCGCGACCTCGTCGCGTGAGGCGAGGGATCGGACGCTTGCCTCGACGCCGTCGGCCAGCATGATGATCGCCGCCTCCCTCGTCTGCGGCTTCGGGCCGATGTGGCGGTACCGTCGCTGGTCCACGGCGTCGGCGGCGGCCGCGCCGGCGGCGGTCTCGAGCCCGCCATAGGGCGCCGCGGCCTCCTCGCGTGCCTTGGCGTAGAAGAAGCTCATGAGCGCCGTCCCGTGGTGTTGCGGGATGAACGCGATGAGCGACTTCGGCAGGTGCTCGGCGTAAGCGAGGTCGATCCCCTCGGAGATGTGGCTCTTGAGCAGCTGCGCCGATTCGTCCGGCGACAGCTGTTCGTGGACGTTCTCGATCCCGGCCTGGTTCTCGATGAACGCGCTCGGATTCGAAAGCTTGCCGATGTCGTGGTAGTACGCGGCGACACGCGCCAGGAGCGGATCCGCGCCGATCGACTCGGCCGCTCGCTCGGCGAGGTTGCCGACCATGAGCGCGTGGTGGTAGGTGCCGGGCGTCTCGAGCAGGAGGCGCCGGAGGAGCGGCTGCGACGGGTTCGCCAGCTCGAGCAGCTGGAACACCGTCGTGATCCCGAACAGGTTCCCGAGGACGGCGAACGAGCCGACGGCCGCGACCGCGGCGCCGCCGGCCGCCGCAGCCGACGCGACCCAGAGCTCGAGGACGCCGCGCAGGTCCCGCTCGCCCAGCAACGAGAACGTCGTCACGACGAGCGCGTTGACGATCGCGACCGCGACGCCGGCCTCGACGAAGTTATGGATCCGGTCACCCTTCCGGATGGCGAGCGTCCCGGCGATCCCGCCGAGCATGATGTACGAGGCGATCTCGAGCGACGAGGAGTTGACCGCGCCGCCGACGAGCGCGAGGACCGTCGCGAGGACGAGCGCGACGCCGCCGTCGAGGAGGATCGCGACGAGGATCGGCACCGCCGCCGCGGGCACGATGAACGGGAGGCCCGCTCGACCGGCCGTCACCTTGAGCGCGAACGTCCCGAACACGAGCAGGAAGCCGACGAGCAGCAGGACGTTGTTGCGGTGCCAGAGTCGTGGTCGGAACCGCCATAGCCATCCGAGCAGGAGCCCGATCAGCAGGTCGGCGAGGACGAACCAACCGGCGAGTCGGACGAAGTCGGGCCGCGCCTCGTCGAGCCCGAACGCCTGGATCTTCTCGAAGTCGAGGGCGGTGATCTTGTCGCCGCTGTGGACGATCGCCTCACCCTGGGCGATCTGCTCGTGGATGGGCTCGACCGCCTCGGCGGCCTTCTCGGCCTGCTGTGCCGTGAGCGACGGGCTGAACGAGCTGTTGGGCGTGACGAGCGGGCTGATCAGCGCGGTCGCGAGCGAACGCTCGTCGGGCGTCAGGGCCGCGCTCATGCGGCCCTCGAGCCCCGCCCGAACCTGGGCGACTTCGCTGTCCTTGAGCTCGGCCCGCTCGACGAGGTCGAGGACCCGCGCGGCTTCGTCCTTGATCGTCTTCCAGCGATCGGCGCCCAGGGACAGCAGCGTCGCGGCGTCGTCCTTGTCGAGGCCGGGGATCGCGGCCTCCAGGAGCGCCTGGCGTTCCTCCGGCTTGATGTCGGCGCCGAACGCCGCGTCGACGGGCGCCGCTCGGGACGCGAGCGCCTGCGCGGCCTGGTTCGCGACGGCGGCACCCTTGCCGGTCGTGTAGTCGTACTGGGGCGGGACGGCCGTGCGCGCCGCCTGCCGCGCCTGCTCGGTCTCGAGCTGGCTGGCGAAGTCGAGGGCCCGCGGGGCGCGGATGTCGGCCGCTGCGATGTCGCCGACGGCGAGGCTGACGCGCGTCGGCAGGAAGTCCGCACCCAGGATCGCCGTCAGCACGCCGACGAGGACGGTCAGCGAGACGGCGAAACGGATCGCGTCGCGGCGACCGAACCCGGTCGCACGAAGCGCGCGCTGGACGAGCATCAGTCCCGCTCCGTCGTCAGTGCCGACCCGCGGCGTCGTGCGCGGCGAGGTCCTGTCGCGCCAGCCGACGAGCGACGAGCTCCGCGAGGTGCTTGCCGTCGGCGCGACCGCGTGTGCGTGACGCGAGCCAGCCCATCACCTTGCCGAGGTCTCGTGCCGACGACGCGCCCGTCGCCGCCACGGCCTCCTCGACGAGATCCTCCTGCTCGGCCTCCGACAGTGCCTGTGGCAGGTACGCCGAGATGATCGCGATCTCCGCCTCCTCGCGGCCGGCGAGGTCCTCGCGGCCGCCCTTGCGGTACGCGTCGACGGATTCGCGACGCGTCCGGACCTCGCGCGACAGCAGGCCGACGACCTCGTCGTCCGCGAGCGGGCGCTGCGCGGCCTTCTCGGCGTTGTAGAGGTTGCTCTCGACCATCCGAAGGGTGTCGCGGCGCAGCTCGTCGCGCGACCGGATCGCGGCCGTCATCTCGGTCTGGATCTTCTCGCGGAGGGTCACCGGTTGCTGGCACCTCGGGCGGGATCGCCCGGTCGCCGGCGGAGCTCAGCTGGCCCGAACGTTCGGGCGCCTAGCTCGCCTGCTGGCGGGCGGCCTTCTTGCGCTTGGCTTCCTTGCGCTTTCGCTTCACGCTCGGCTTCTCGTAGTGCTCGCGACGGCGAGCCTCGGCGAGGATGCCGCTCTGCTGGATCTTCTTGTTGAAGCGACGCAGGGCGCTCTCGAAGGTCTCGTTCTCTCCCACACGGACTTCTGCCACTACCGGATTCACCTCCTCGGGCTGTTCGTCATGCCCGGCGATCGCGTGCTCGGAGCCCACCGGCGCGCCGCCGCCTCGATGCATTCCGAACGAGCTCGTTCGGGCGCCGGGGCCGCCGGAGCATAGCGGAGGCCGTCGGAACGGGTCAACGCGACCGCGAGCGACGCAGCTCGGCGGCGGACCGGCGGTCGTCCCCGGCGGTCGACGACCGTTGGTGCCGGCTACGATCGGGCCCGTGGCCGACACCCTGCTCGACCTGTTCGAGGCGGACGTGGCGCGATACGGCGACCGCGAGGCACTCGCGCTGGTGCGCGAGGGCGGCCCGGATTCGCGATGGAGCTACCGCGAGCTCGACCGGCGTTCCCGACTCGCGGCGTGGCGGCTTCGTGCCGCGGGCCTGGCCGCCGGCGACCGGCTGCTCACCTGGTCGCCCTCGACGCCGGAGCTGCCCGCCGTGTACGTCGGCGCGATGCGTCTCGGCGCAGTCGTGGTGCCGCTCGACCTCCAGATGGCGCCGGACGCCATCGCCCGGATCAGCGCGCGCGCCGAGCCGCGGCTGCTCGCCGTGGGCACGGGTCGGGACGCGCCCGATGCGCGACAGGGCGGCATCACGGCGGTCGCGGCCGTCACGCTCGACGAACTGACGGCCGAGCCTGATGAGACGTTTCCAGCCGACTGGTCGGACCAGGTCAGTTCCTGGCCGCGTCCCGCGCCCGACGATCTCTACGCCCTCATCTTCACGAGCGGCACGACGGGGACGCCGAAGGGCGTCATGCTCGCGCACGACAACATCCTCGCGACGATCGCGACCGTCCACGCGATCATCCCGCCGCTCGAGCACCGCGTCGTCTCGCTGCTCCCGCTGTCGCACCTGTTCGAGCAGGCGATCACGCTCTTCTATGCGCTCGACATCGGCGCCGACATCCTGTACGTCCGGAGCCGCAACCCGCGCGTCATCTTCGAGGCCATCCGCGACCACCGGACGACGTCCATGGTCGTCGTCCCGCAGATCCTCGAGCTCTTCTGGAGCGCGATCGAGCGTGAGGTCGAGCGATCGGGTCGGAGCGCGGCGTTCGCTCGGCTGCGCACGATCGCGCGGCGGCTGCCATATCGTGCGCGTCGACTCCTCTTCCGGTCGGTTCACCGGCGGCTCGGCGGCGGTTTCCGACTGTTCGTCTCGGCCGGGGCATTCCTCCCGCCGTCGCTGCAGCAGGCCTGGGAGGACCTCGGCGTCGTCGTCCTCCAGGGCTACGGCTCGACAGAGACGGGGTTCGGGACCTGCAACTCGCTGGCGGATCACGGGCTCGGAACCGTCGGCCGCCCGGTTCCGCCGGTCGAGCTCCGGATCGCGGCCGACGGCGAGATCCAGTTCCGCGGCCCCACGCTGTTCAAGGGCTACTGGCACGACCCCGAGGCGACCGCTGCCGCGTTCACTGACGACGGCTGGTACCGAACCGGCGACATCGGACGGCTCGATGGCGCCGGTCGCCTCCATCTGATGGGCCGCTCGAAGGACATCATCGTCCTGCCGAACGGCCTGAACGTCTATCCGGAGGACGTCGAGAACGAGCTGCGAATCGCGGGCCTGAAGGACGCGATCGTCGTCGAGACGCGGCCCGGCCGGATCGAGGCCGTCGTCGTCGCGCCCGGGCTCGCCGATGCAGCCGTCGCCGCGGCCGTCCGCGAGGCCAACGGCCATCTCGCGGTGCAGCAGCGAGTGGTGGCCTGGCGCCGCTGGCCCGCGGATGACTTCCCACGGACTCACACCTTCAAGGTCCGTCGCAACGAGGTTCGAGCCTGGGCCGTCGAGGAGGCCCCGCTGCCGGTCCTCGAAGCAGGGGGACGCGCCTAGTTGTCGTTTCCGCTCGGCGACGCTCGGCACCTTGCGACGACCGGCGGCCGCTGCCTTCGTGCCCCCCGTCGCCGGCAGCGACGCCACGCCCCACTGCCGGTCCTCGAAGCAGAACCCGTCAGCCCTGGATCGTGAAGCCCTGCCCGACCGTCGCGAGCGCGGCGGCGATGTCGGGGGCGCGCGGGTCCGTGGCCGCGCTCGGCGACCAGTCGTAGAAGACGAGGGTCGATCCGAGCTGGCGGAACACGAACTGCGCGTCGGTCGGGAACTGGACGCGCCCCGGTCCCGACTGGACGTACGCGACCTGCTCCTGCGCGGCCGCCGTGGCTGCGGGCGGGTCCGGGAACTCGTACACGACGACGAAGCCGTGCTCCTGGTCGTCGGGCAGCTGGACCTGGTAGATGGCGCGCGGGGCTGCCGCGAGGAGCGGCGACTCGGCGGGCCGGAAGGCGACCTGTGGAACGCTGAGCTGGAGGCCGCTCGTGCCGAGCGCGGCCGAGATGCGCGCCGCGGTCCCGGCAATGGCTGCCGAAACGGACGGCGACGGGCTGGGCGCGGGTGCCGCGATGCTCGCGGGCGCCGCCCCGATCCCGCAGCCGCCGAGGAGCAGCCCGACCACGGCAATCGCGGCGGCCCGAGCCGGAATGCGCCCCGTCACCCTGGCGGCCAGGCCAGCCGGCGCCCCCCGAGCACGTGAAGGTGCAGGTGGTCGACACTCTGGCCGGCGTCGCGCCCGACGTTGACCACCAGCCGATATCCCGTCTCGGCTACGCCGTCGGCGACCGCCACGCCGTTCGCAACGTCGAACATCGCGGCGAGCAGCTCGGCATGCTCCGAGGCGAGGTCCGCGGCCGACGAGAGATGCTCCCGTGGGATCACCAGGACGTGCGTGGGCGCCTGCGGGTTGACGTCGCGGAAGGCGAGGACGTGATCGTCCTCGTGAACGATCGTCGCCGGAATCTCGCCTCGCGCAATCTGGCAGAACAGGCACGTCTCGGTCACCACAGCACCGGTTTCGTGCTCATCAGGAACCCGATCGTCCCGGTCAGGCCCGCCACGGCGTAGCTGACATAGCGCTGGCGGCGTGCGCGCGCCCGCCACGTGACGTCGTCGCGGGCCGCGCGGACTGCGGACAGGCGGATGAGCTCGGGCCGCTGGACGAAGAAGGCGACGACCAGGTTGAGCGCGTACATCGCGAGCGCGGCAAGCAGCCACGGTTGGCGGAGGAGCTGCGGCCCGAGCAGCGCGACGAGCGCGATCCCGGTCAGCGCGAGGCCGGCGCCGACGATCCCGCTCGCACGCGCCTGCACCGCGAGCAGCGCCCGGACGAGCGTCCCGCGTGATTCGCCAGCAAGAGCGGCCGCACCGGGACGCAACGCGAACGGAAGCAGGACGGACGGGACGAGCAGCGCGAGAGCGAGCGCGACGTGAACGGCGACGAGCGTCGGGAACAGGGTCACCGTTGGATTCTATGCGGCCTCGCGGTCAGCCCACCCGGACAGCCTCGAGGAGGACCCAGTCGCCATCCTCGGCACGGCCGTGGACGCGAAGGCCCGCGGCCTCGAACGCCGCCCGAACGTCCTGTTCGCGCTCGACGAAGATGCCCGACGCGACGAGCACGCCACCCGGGCGCAGCTCCCCGGCGAGCGCCGCGGCGAGATCCACGAGCAGCGAGGCAATGAGGTTCGCGAGGACGACGTCGAACGGCGGATCGCCCGTCGGGACGCTGCCGCGTCTCGCGCGGACCAGACGAGCGACCCGGTTGCGGCGCGCGTTTGCGATGGTCGACTCGACGGCGATGGGATCGGGATCGACTCCGAGCACGCTGGACGCTCCCAGCCTCGCCGCCGCGATCGCGAGGATCCCGGAGCCGCTGCCCACGTCCAGGACCCGGGCCGCGCGGAGGCGCCCGTCGTCGGCCAGTCGTTCGACCGCGGCGACGCATAGCCGGGTCGTCGGATGGAGTCCGGTGCCGAACGCCATCCCGGGATCGAGCGCAAGGACGACGTCGTCGGGCGCTCGGCGATGCCGTCGCCAGGTGGGTCGGATGACGATTCGCCGCCCCAGTCGCAGCACCGGGAAATGACGCTTCCATGCCTCGGCCCAGTCCGAGTCATGGACGACCCGCGTCTCGAGCTCCCCGATCGGGCGGAGGCCGAACGCCTGGAGATGACCGAGCGCATCGCGCGCGCCATCGACCGCAACTCGGACGGCGCCCGAGTCGAGCGCCGGCACGTAGGCGCGCACGGTCGCCGGTCGGTCGCTCGCGATCCGTGCTCCGAGCCCCTCGTCGACGAGCTCGAACGCCGGCTCGACGCTCGTGCCGCCGCCCGCGTGGCGCGACAGGATCTCGCTGACGGCTTCGACGGCCTCGGGATCCGCGACGACTGACAGCTCGATCCAGCTCCCGTCGGCCGACGTTCCGTCGTCCGGCGCGGCGTCAGCCGAGGCGATCGCGCACCCGCTCCAGGATCCCGCCGTCGTGGCTGCTCTCGGCCGCGAACGCCTCGAGCAGCTCGCGCTGGCGCTTCGACACCTTCGTCGGGACGACGACGTTGACGAGGACATGGAGGTCGCCACGACTGCTCGGCCGCCGAAGGTGCGGGACGCCCCGTCCCCGGAGCCGGATCTCGGTCGACGGTTGCGTTCCGGGCTTGATCTCGAGCTCCTCTTCGCCTTCGACCGTGGGGATCGGCACCCTGGTCCCGAGCGCCGCGTCCACGATCGAGATGTCGAGCTCGTGGTACAGCTCGCTGCCGTCCCGCCGAAGCTCCGGGTGCGGTGTCACGTGGACGGCGACGAACAGGCTCCCGGCAGGCCCGCCGCGGGGACCCGCCTCGCCCTCCCCGGAGAGCCGGATCTGGTGGCCCTCGTCGATGCCCGGCGGGATCGAGACGCGGAGCGTTCGGCGCTGCTCCACGCGCCCTTCGCCGTGGCAGGTGTCGCACGGTGATTCGAGGATCCGTCCCTCGCCACGGCAGCGCGGGCAGGCGGCGACGTTGACCATCTGTCCGAGCATCGTCTGGCGGACGGACCGGACCTCGCCACGCCCCCCGCACTGCGGGCAGGTGACCGGGCTCGTCCCGGGCTTCGCCCCGCTGCCGTTGCACGTCTCGCAGCGGGCGAGGACGGGAAACTCGATCTCCTGCTCGGTGCCGTGGACCGCGTCCTGGAACGAGATCGTGAGGTCGTACCGGAGGTCCGATCCGGCCGGCGGCCGACCACGCCGGGCGCCGCCCCCGGACGCCGCCCCGAAGAAGGCGTCGAACAGGTCGCCGAATCCGCCGAACCCGGCGCCGAAGCCGAAGTCCCCGTTCGCGCCCATGTCGCCGAGCCCGGCCCGGCCGAACATGTCGTACGCCTGTCGCCGCTCCCGATCCGACAG
The DNA here is from genome assembly GCA_035693145.1 of Candidatus Limnocylindrales bacterium. Taxonomy (GTDB): domain Bacteria; phylum Chloroflexota; class Limnocylindria; order Limnocylindrales; family CSP1-4; genus DASSHA01. The sequence goes on along the minus strand of DASSHA010000075.1, from coordinate 17,705 downwards.
GATCTGGTAGGCCTCGTTGATCTCCTTGAACCGCTGCTGGGCCTCGGGCGAGGCGTTCACGTCGGGATGCCACTGCTGGGCGAGCTTGCGGAAGGCGCGCTTGATCTCGGCGTCGTCCGCGCCGCGCGCGACGCCCAGCACTTCGTAGTAGTCGGTCTCGACGGCCATTCCGAACAAGTGTATTGATCGGGGACGGAGCTCAGGTTCGCGCGCTCGGTGCGGTCCCGGGGTCCGCCGCGAGAGCGCGTGCTCGCTCCAGGACCACCTCGAGCATCGGCGGCGTCAGCCGGCCGGTGAAGGTGTTCTGCTGGCTCGGGTGGTAGGTCCCGACCAGCCGGTACTGCCCGACGCTCGCCTCCGCACCGTGGCCGAAGCGAGGCCGCGGCCGCGGGATCGCCACGCCGACAGCAGCGAGCGCCCGAATGGTCCCGTCCCAGCCGAACGCGCCGAGCGCGACGACGACGCGGAGGCGGGGCATGAGCTCGATCTCGCGGGCGAGATACGGCAGGCAGCGGTCGCGTTCGTCGGGCGTCGGCTTGTTCGCCGGCGGTGCGCAGCGGACCACCGAGGCGACCCGGACGTCGGTCAGCGTCAGGCCGTCGTCCGCGCGACGGCTCGTCGGCCGATCCGCGAAGCCGGTCGCGTGGAGCGCCGCCCACAGGAAATCCCCCGAGGCGTCACCGGTGAAGACGCGACCCGTCCGGTTGCCGCCGTGGGCGGCCGGGGCCAGTCCGACGAGCAGGATTCGGGCGTCGCGGTCGCCGAACCCCGGGAGCGGCCGGCCCCAGTACGTCTCGTCGCGGAAGCGGGCGACCTTCTCGATCGCGACCAGTTCTCGCCATGCGACGAGCCGCGGACAGGCACGGCAGTCGACGATCCCGTCGCGCAGCGCATCGAGGTCGCGCGCCGCGGCCGCGAGGCTGCGGACGTCGTCGGCGTCGTAGGCGGGCAGGGCCACCTACTTCAGCAGGAGCTTGTCGAGCCGACGCGCGACGACGAACAGCCCGGCGAACCCGAGGATCGCGAGATAGACGAGGTTGACGACGATCGACGGCTCGATCGCGCCGGTCGTGAGCTGGCGCAGGAGCGTCACGCCCTGGTAGAGCGGTGTCCATTCGACGACCGTCCGGAGCGGATCCGGGTACGCGCTGATCGGATAGAACGTCGCCGAGAAGAGGAACAGCGGAAGGGTGACGACGACGATGAAGTCGAAGTCCTGCCAGGTCCGGATCCAGGTCGTCGCGGCCATGCCCACCGCCGCGAAGGCGAACCCGATGAGGAGCGCGGCCGGGACGCACAGGATCGCGAGCGGGGACTGGGCGAGCCCGAGCACGACGATGACGACGAGAAACCCGATGGCGTACAGCCCGCCGCGGATGAGCGACCAGCCCACCTCGCCGGTCGCGACATCGCCGATCCCCATCGGCGTCGACAGGATCGCGTCGTACGTCTTCGCATAGCGGAGCTTGAAGAAGACGTTGAACGTGGACTCGAAGACTGCGCCGTTCATCGCGCTCGTCGCCAGGAGGCCCGGTGCGACGAAGACGCCGTACGGAATCGTCTGACCGTTCGGCCCCGGGACCGACCCGATGAGCGCGCCCAGGCCGAACCCGATCCCGAGCAGGTAGAAGAGCGGCTCGAAGAAGCCCGACACGAGGACGAGCCACGTCCGCCGATAGACCATCACGTTCCGCTCGATGAGGCGCGGGGCGCGCGAACCGGCGAGGAGCGGCGGCAGAATCCGCGTCGCGAGCGTCATTCGGTCACGTCACGAGCGCGCGTCTGAACGTCACCAGGGCGACCGCGACGCCGACGACGATGAACGCCGAGAGAACGACGAGGTGCGCGAGCGCGAGCGGGGCATCGAATCGGCCGAGCGACAGCTGGCGGATGAGGTCGACGCCGTGCCATAGCGGGCTGAGCCACGCGAGCGGGCGGATGACGGCCGGCAGCTGTTCGATCGGAAAGAACGTGCCGGAGAAGAGGAAGAGCGGCGTCAGGCCGAAGCGGAAGATCGCGTTGAATCCCTGGTCGTTCCGCTGCGTGGCGGTGAAGGCGCAGATGGGCGCCGCGAAGGCGAGCCCGGTCAGCGTGGCGACCGGAACGGCGACGATGCCGGCAGGCGAGAGCACGAGCCCGAAGCCAGCCATGACGACGAGGAAGACGGCCGACGACAGGAGCAGCCGGATGCCGATCCAGCCGATCTCGCCGAAGACGATCCCTGGGATCGTCATCGGGGTCGCCAGCATCCCGTGGTAGGTCTTGTCCCAGACGATCCGCCCCATGATCGGGTACGTCACGGCGAACCCACCCGTCTGCATGGCCTGCGCCGCGAGCAGGCCGGGGGCCAGCCAGGCCGCGTACGGGACGCCACCGAGGGCTGCGCCGGCGGTTCCGGCCGAGTCGACGAATCGGCCCAGGCCGAAGCCCATCGAGGCCAGGAAGAGGACCGGCGAGAGGAACGTCATCACGAGTCCGCCGCGCCATGTGCGCCGGAAGACGCGGGCGTCGTATTCGAGGACCCGGATGGCAGCCGTCATCTGGCTACTCGATCAGGCTCCGGCCGGTGAGCCGAAGGAAGACGTCCTCGAGCGTCGATCGTCGGACGAGGACGGTCTCCGGCCGAAGGCCCCGGTCGTGGGCGGCCGCGGCCGCCGCCTCACCGTCGTCGGCGTAGAGCAGGACGCGGTCGGGCAGCTGCTCGACACGAGCAGCAAGCCCGTCGAGCCGGCCGTCGAGCGACTCCTGGACGTCGACCGGGAACCGGAGCTCGACGACCTCCCGCGTCGCGTACTGCTCGATCAGCGACCTCGGCGATCCCTCGGCGACGATCCGCGCCTTGTCCATGACGACCAGCCGATCGCACAGCTGCTCGGCCTCGTCCATGTAATGCGTCGTCAGGATGAGCGTCTTGCCCTGCTGCTTGAGGCGATACAGCCGGTCCCACAGCAGGTGGCGGGCCTGCGGGTCGAGGCCTGTCGTCGGCTCGTCGAGCAGGAGCAGATCCGGTTCGTTGATCAGGCTGCGCGCGATGGTCAGGCGGCGCTTCATCCCGCCCGAGAGCGGCTCCACCTGGCTGTCCGCGCGGTCCAGCAGCTGCACGAACTCGAGGAGCTCGTCAGCGCGGTGCTTCGCCTCGCGGCGGCTGAGGTCGAAGTAGCGACCGTAGATGATGAGGTTCTCGCGGACCGTCAGCTCCATGTCGAGCGTGTCCTGCTGGGGCACGACGCCGAGACGGGCCTTGATCCGAGCCCCGTCCGTCGTCGGATCCATGCCGAGGACGCGGAGCTCGCCGTCGGTGATCGGTGAGACACAGCCGATCATCCGCATCGTCGAGGTCTTGCCGGCACCGTTCGGGCCGAGGAAGCCGAACGACTCGCCCGCCGCGACGTCAAAGTCGACGGCGTCGACGGCTGTGAACTCACCGAACTTCTTCGTCAGCCGGCGGGCGCGGATGAGCGGCGTCGTCCCCTCGGACGTGGCTCCGCGCATGCCTGCGATGGCTGCGCCGCCCGGCGCGTGGGCGGGGTCGGTGGGCGCCAGGGTCTGCGACATGAGCGCGAGATGGTACACCCGGCTCCGCCCCGGACCGGCCGCCCCGGCGACCGCCGGACGCAACCGACGGATAAGCGTTCACGTGATCATTTGCGCGAGTGAACGTGGTGCGACTCGGTCAGCAGATCCGCGCTCTTCGGGTCCGGCTCGGGTGGCGCCAGCAAGACCTCGCCAACCATGCCCGCGTGTCGCGGGGTCTGGTCTCGCGGGCCGAACGCGGCCTTCTCGGCGGTGTGACGGTGGCCCACCTCGAGCGGCTGTCCGAAGCCCTCCAGGCTCGGCTTGACATCGGCCTGCGCTGGCACGGCGAGGCCCTCGACCGCCTGCTGGATGCCGCGCATTCCGCGACCACCGACGCATTCGTTCGCGTCTTGCACGCTGACGGCTGGCAGCCCGAAGTCGAGGTCACGTTCAACCTGCGAGGCGAGCGAGGGTCGATGGACGTCCTGGCCGTTCATCCACCATCCGGCCGGATACTCGTCGTCGAGGTCAAGTCGATCGTTCCTGACGTTCAGCTGATGCTTGCGACGCTCGATCGGAAGGCGCGGCTCGCGCCCGAGCTGAATCCTTCCGGGCGCCGAGAGCGAGCGTCCCGACTGCTCGTGATCGCAGATACGAGGACATCCCGCCGCCGAGTGGAGCAGCACGCGGATCTGTTCGCCGCGGCACTGCCGTCACGGACGGCCGCGTGTCGTCGGTGGCTGCGGTCACCGTCCGGCGAGTTGCGCGGCCTCATGTTCCTGCCAACCGATCGCGTGATGTCCGCACGTCACCGCGTCCCCGCGAGGTTGACCGGCAATCGTGCGTGATGTGTCCGCCCGGCCTCGTTGATCTCCGCCAATCGCTCTCTCCGAGTGGCATCTGCCAGAAATTCCGGGACGAATGAACACCACGCCGTCAAACGACAGAAATTGTCGGGAGCCGGCGGCGCAACCGTACGTATCACCGCTCCGGTGGCCGCAGGTGCCTCTCGCGCCCGTGCCGCCGGCTGCGCGTGCCGCCGACTGCGCGGGCCGCCGGCTTCGCGCCCGTGCCCTTCGCGCCCGTGCCGCCGGCCGCGCGCCCCGCGGAGCCGCGCGCCCTGCGGACAGGAATCGAAACGGCCGGGCGGCTGAACCGCCCGGCCGTCGATCGATCGATCGAGCTCAGACTTCCTTGAACTCGCCCTCGACCGTCTCCTCGCCGGCCTCTGCGCCGGCTTCGGTGCCGTTCGTCGATTCGCCCGCAGCCGGGCCCTCGCCGCCCTCGCCGCCGTCGCCGCCGCCCGGGGCGGCACCGGCCTGGTAGGCCGCGACCGAGATCTTCTGGAGCGTCTCGGTGAGCGCCGACGCGGCCGACTGGATCGCGGACATGTCGGACCCCTTGAGCGCCTCGCGGAGCGACCCGATCTGGTTCTCGGCGGTGGCCTTGTCCTCCGACGACACCTTCTCGGCGAGGTCCTTGAGCGTTCGCTCGGCCTGGTACGTCAGCTGCTCCGCCTGGTTGCGGGTCTCGACCTCCTCGCGGCGCTGCCGGTCCTCGGCCGCATGCGTCTCGGCGTCGCGGACCATCTGGTCCACGTCGTTCTTCGACAGCATGGACGAGGCCGTGATGCGGACCTGCTGCTCCTTGCCCGTCGCCCGGTCCTTGGCCCGCACGTCGAGGATGCCGTTCGCGTCGATGTCGAACGTCACCTCGATCTGCGGAATCCCGCGCGGAGCCGGCGGAATGCCGTCGAGGATGAACCGACCGAGCGTCTTGTTGTCGGCCGCGAAGTCACGCTCGCCCTGGAGGACGTGGATCTCGACCTGCGACTGGCTGTCCGAGGCCGTCGAGAAGACCTGCGACTTCGAGGTCGGGATCGTCGTGTTCCGATCGATGAGCCGGGTCATGACCCCGCCGAGCGTCTCGATGCCGAGCGACAGCGGCGTCACGTCGAGGAGGAGGACGTCCTTAACCTCGCCCGCGAGCACACCGGCCTGGATCGCGGCACCGACCGCGACGACCTCGTCGGGATTGACGCCCTTGTGCGGCTCCTTGCCGCCGAACATCGCCTTGACGGCCTCGACGACGGCCGGCATCCGGGTCATCCCGCCGACGAGGATGACCTCGTCGATGTCCTTGGCAGTCAGCCCCGCGTCCTTGAGCGCGGCCGTGACCGGGCCCTTGGTCTTGTCGATCAGGTCGGCGACGAGGTCCTCGAGCTTGGCCCGCGAGAGCGAGACGACGAGGTGCTTCGGGCCCGTCTGATCGGCGGTGATGTAGGGCAGGTTGATCTCGGTCTGGCTCGTCGAGCTGAGCTCGATCTTCGCCTTCTCGGCCGCCTCCTTGAGGCGCTGCATCGCCTGGGGGTCCTTCGACAGGTCGATGCCCTGGTCCTTCTTGAACTCGGCCAGCAGCCAGTCGATGACGCGCTGGTCGAAGTCGTCGCCGCCCAGGTGGGTGTCGCCGTTCGTCGCCTTGACCTCGAAGACACCGTCACCGAGCTCGAGGATCGAGATGTCGAACGTGCCGCCGCCCAGGTCGTAGACGGCGATCTTCTCGTCGGTCTTCTTGTCGAGGCCGTAGGCGAGCGCCGACGCGGTGGGCTCGTTGATGATCCGCTTGACGTCGAGGCCGGCGATCCGACCGGCGTCCTTCGTCGCCTGACGCTGCGTGTCGTCGAAGTAGGCCGGAACGGTGATGACCGCCTCGGTCACCTTCTCGCCGAGGTAGGCCTCGGCGTCGGCCTTGAGCTTCTGGAGGATCATCGCGCTGATCTCGGGCGGCGTGTACGTCTTGCCGTCCGCCGTCTTGACGACGATCCCGTCGCTCTTCGGGTCCTTCTGGACCGTGTACGGGACGAGCTCCTTCGAGTGCTTGACCTCGGGGTCGTCCCAGCGTCGGCCCATGAACCGCTTGATCGAGTAGATCGTGTTGCCCGGGTTCGTGACGGACTGCCGCTTTGCGAGCTGGCCAACGAGCCGCTCGCCGGTCTTCGTGAAGGCGACGACCGACGGAACCGTCCGTCCGCCCTCGGCCGACGGAATCACCGTCGGCTCGCCACCCTCCATGACCGCGACAACGGAGTTCGTCGTGCCGAGGTCGATGCCGATCGTCTTTGCCATGGTTGGAGCGCTCCTGTCAGTCGTGATGCTCGGAATTGGGTTTCGTCTCGCCGGCGGGACCGGCCGTGGAATCGTCGGGACCCGCCGCGGCGACCGCCACGAGCGACGGTCTCAGGACGCGATCGCGGAGGCGATAGCCCCGCTGGACCTCCTCGACGATCTCGCCGTCGCGTCGCCCGGTGCCCGGGACGTTCGCGATGGCCTCGTGCTCGCGGGGGTCGAACGGCTGACCCGCTGCCGCTGCGATCGGACGCACGCCCTCGCTCTCGAGGAGCGCCCGGAGCTTCCGGTCGATCGCGGCGATCCCGTCCGCCCAGGCGTCGTCGGCGAGCTCGGGCGGACGGTTCTCGATCGCCCGGTCGAAGTCGTCGGCGATCGCCAGGACCTTCCGGATCAGGCCCTCGCCGGCCAGACCGAGGTCGCGCTCGCGCTCCTCGGCCGTGCGTCGCTTGTAGTTGAGGAACTCTGCCCGTTCGCGCTGCAGCGCGGCGAGATACTCGTCGGCCGAGCGCTTCGCCTCCTCGAGCTCGGCACGGGCGGCCTCGACGTCGGCGAGGAGCTTCGTCGGCGAGACGTCGATCTCGTCGGCACGTTCCTGGGCCCTGGTTCGATGCTGGGTCATTGGCTGCGTCTCTCGTTGGCCTGGGATGAAGATGCGGCGTGGACGCCCACCGGGCGGGAACCGGCGGTCGTCACGCATAGAGATGATCGACCAGCTCGTTCATCAGCCCCGACACGAAGCGGACGGTTCCGATTGCATGCGGATAGCTCATCCTCGTCGGCCCGAGGACGCCGACGACGCCCATGGCCCGACCCGGCTGTCCGTACGGCGCCAGGACGAGCGACACGTCGGCCATCTCGACCGGCGCATTCTCATGGCCGATGAACACGCGGACGTCCTCGTTGCCGGTGCCGGCGACCCGACCGAAGAGCTCGGCAAGGTAGGCGCGGTTCTGAAGCGCGGCCCACACCCGCCGCAGCTTGGCGGCGTCGGAGAACTCGGGCGCCGACATGACGTTGATCAGCCCGTCGCTGAAGAGCTCCTCGACTGCCGCCGCGTCATAGTCCCGCAGCGTTCCCGCGGTCCGGGCCGCCAGGTCGTGCGCGATCGCATCCTCGCGCTCGGCGTTCGGCCGATCGAACCGAGCAAGCCGTCGCTCGATCTGCTCCGCGTTCAGGTCGACGACGGTCGCGTTCAGACGGGCGGCGAGCCGGGTCAGGGTCGCCTGGTCGATCGCCTCGTCGAGCGCCACGAGCTGCTGCTTGATGGAGCCCTCGCGGAGCACGACGATCAGGCTCGCGAGCCGCTCGTTGATCGAGACGACGTCGACCCGCCGGACGCGCGCGGCGCGTGGCTTGGCCGGGGTCGCGAGACCCGCAGCGCGGGTGATCGAGGCGAGCGTCGTCGCCGCCAGCCGGAACCAGTGCTCCGACGCGTACTCCACCTGGCCGAACTGGTGGCGGATCATCAGCTGCTCGACCGCCGGCAGGGGCGCGAGATCGACGATCGCCTCGACGTACAGGCGGTAGCCGGCGTCGGTCGGGACCCGACCTGCCGACGTGTGCGGGTGCGTCAGCAGGCCGCTCCGCTCGAGCTCGGCGAGGATGTTGCGGACGGTCGCGCTCGACACGCCGAGCCGGTAGCGCTCGACGAGCGACTGGCTCGACACGGGTATCGCCGTCGTGACGTATTCCTCGATGACGGCCCGAAGGATCGCCTGGGTTCGGAGATCCAGGGGGCCGCTGCTGCGGCGGACGCGCGCCACGGCCTGCTCCTCTCCGGGGGTTCGCGCGGATTAGCACTCAAGGGGTGAGAGTGCTAACAAGAATGCCCGGATCGTAGCAGCCGAGCCTCCCGCGTGTCAACGAACGGCGCCGCCGCACGGCGCGGCGAAACCGGCCGGCGTTGGTCACAGGAGTCGGACGAACAGCTCGTTCGATAGCAGGCGACCGCGGGTCGTGAGCACGATCCGGTCGCCGGCGTCACGCACGAGCCCGAGGCCGCGTGCCCACCCGAACGCTGCCGCGAAGCGCTGCCGCTCCCCGCCGGCCGCCGGGATCCCGTCGTCGAGCCGCAGCCCCAGGATGACGCGCTCGGCCGTCGCCTCGGTGTCCGTTATCCGGGTCGATCCGCCAGGAGGCAGGCTCGGGAGATCACCGTTCACGGGCGCGAGCGCCGCAAGGTACGGCTCGAGCCGCGCGGCGTTCCAGCGCCGGACGGCGCCGTCGAAGGCATGCGCCCCAGGCCCGACGGCCTCGACCGACTCGCGTCGCCAGTACGCGAGGTTGTGCCGGCTCTCGTGGCCGGGCCGTGCCCAGTTGGAGATCTCGTAGCCACGGAACCCGGCACGTCCGAGTCGGTCGGCCGCGAGCTCGTACATCTGCGCCGCCCGATCGTCGTCCTGGCCGTTGCGCGCCCGGGCGCGCCAGCGTCGCGCGCCGGCGCGAACCGGAAGGTGATCGCCGGTCGGACCGGTCAGCCCTTCCGCATCGGGATCGTCCAGCGTCAGGGCGTAGAGCGAGAGATGGTCGGGCTCGAGCGCGAGGGCACGGTCGAGCGTCGCGGCCCATCCGTCGAGGGTCTGATCGGGCACGTCGTAGAGGAGATCGAGACCGACGGACCGGATGCCGGCCGCGCGTGCCTCGCCGACGGCATCGTCGACGTCGGCGGGGGCGTGACGCCGGCCGAGTCGCCGAAGGGTCGGCAGGTCGAGCGCCTGGGCGCCGAGGCTGAGGCGGTCGATCCCGGCGGCGACGAGCGACGACAGGTCACCGCGCTCGTTCACCCCGGGGTTCGCCTCCAGCGTCACCTCGGCGTCGGGCGCGAGCCCGAACCGGTGCCGAACGAGGGCGAGCATCTTCGTGATCGTCGCGCTCGGCAGGAGAGACGGCGTGCCGCCGCCGAAGTAGACCGACCGAAGCGGCGGCCGGTCGAGGTTGTCGAGCGGTCCGAACCGCGCATCGAGCGCGTCGGCACGAAGCTCGAGCTCCGCGGACACGGCGCCGGCGAAGGCTTCGATGCGCGCCGCGGGACCGCGCGCGTGGACGCCGGCATAGACGACGAAGTCGCAGTACGGGCACATCGAGACACAGAACGGAACGTGGACGTACAGCCCGACCGGGGGTGACGGCTGGCACCCTCGACGCCGATTGGCACGCGCTCTCCGAGCGCCGAGCGCGCTCGGTGGAGCGCATCGGCGCGAGGATTTCACCGCTCGCGCGGTTCGCGCACCCCGACCACCCGCCACCCATCCGGCGGCCGCCGTCGTCGCTCCAGTTCCTCGCTCTCGCGCCCGCGCGGGGCCGGGCGACCGGCGTGTCCGGTTGCGAGGAACAGCGCGAAGCGCGTCACGGCATGGCCGAGGAAGGCCGCACCGATCCCGCCGGTGAGTGCGGTCAGCCAGCCGGCGAGCAGGCCGATCCCGAGCGCGAACGCGAGCATCCAGAGGTCGCGGCCCGCTGCTCCCAGCCGCGTGGCGAGGGCGTAGAGAACCGCCTGCCCGACGACCGCCCAGACGGGCGGTACCCCGCTCGCGAGGAGGAACCCGAGGAGGATCGCGCGAAAGGCGGCCTCGTCCACGAGGGCCGTGGCGAGGTCGTTGACGAGCGCGCCCGGGTAGGACGAGCTGGGTGGGAGACGCAGCCGCCCGTAGCGGTAGAGCGCGAAGCCCACGGCCGCGCCCGTGCCCACGAGACCGAACAGGACGCCGCCGGCGAGAGCCGGGAGTCGATCGCCGAATGTCAGCCGGAGGTCGACGTCGGGTCGCGGGTGGACGAGCACCGCGCCGAGCACGAGCGCGAGGCCAAGGACGTACCAGGCGATTCGCCGCCGGATCGACGGTCCACGGCCGTCGACGTCGGCCTCGTCGTACTCCGCGGCATTGAAGCGCTCCGCGTCCAGCCGAAGGAGGATCAGCAGCAGCCCGAACCCGAGAGCGACGAGGACGCGCAGGGTGTCGACGTCCATCAGGCCTCGTCCATGCGCAGCATCGCGAGGAACGCCTCCTGCGGGATCTCCACGGAGCCGACCCGCTTCATGCGCTGCTTCCCCTCGCGCTGCTTCTCGAGCAGCTTCCGTTTGCGGCTGATGTCGCCACCGTAACACTTGGCGAGCACGTTCTTGCGCATCGCCCGGATGGTCTCGCGTGCGACGACGTTGCTGCCGATCGCCGCCTGGATCGGAACCTCGAACATCTGTCGAGGGATCAGCTGTCGGAGCCGCTCGACGAGTGCTCGGCCCACGCCCGCGGCTCGATCGCGGTGGACGATGAGCGAGAGCGCGTCGACCGGCTCACCGTTGACGAGGACGTCGACCTTGACGAGGTTCGCCGCCCGATAGCCGGCCTCCTCGTAGTCCATGGATGCGTAGCCCTGCGTCCGGCTCTTGAGCTGGTCGTAGTAGTCGACGATGAGCTCCGCCAGCGGCAGCTCGAAGCGCAGCAGCACGCGCGTCGGGTCGAGGTAGTCCATGCCGACGAACGTCCCCCGCCGGCCGGTCGAGAGCTCCATCAGCGGGCCGATGTAGCTGCTCGGCGTGACGACGGAGAGCGTCACCCACGGCTCCTCGATCTGATCGATGTCGGTCACCGCCGGGAGCCGCGACGGGTTGTCGACGGCCACGGTTCCGCGCCCGTTCGTCAGCGTCACCCGGTATTCGACCGACGGAGCCGACGCGATGAGCTCGAGGTCGAACTCCCGCTCGAGACGCTCCTGGACGATCTCCATGTGGAGGAGGCCAAGGAACCCGCAGCGGAAGCCGAACCCGAGCGCGACCGAGCTCTCCGGCTCGAACGTGAACGAGGCGTCGTTGAGATGGAGCTTCTCGAGCGCGTCCCGCAGGAGCGGGTAGTCCTCGCCCGAGACTGGGTACAGGCCGCTGAACACGAGGCTCTTCGCCTGCTGGTAGCCGGGCAGCGGCACGGCCGCCGGTCCGGTTGCGGACGTGATCGTGTCCCCGACCTGCGCGTCGCGAACGGCCTTGAGCCCCGTGGCCACGTAGCCCACCTCGCCGGCGAGGAGCCGCTTGACCGGGACGAGCTGGGGGCGGAAGACGCCGAGCTCGAGGATCTCAGCTTCCGCCCCGGACGCCATGAGCCGGATGGTGTCGTGAGCGTTGAGCGTCCCCGCCGCGAGACGGACGTGGACCACGACGCCCTTGTAGGGGTCGTAGTGCGAGTCGAACACGAGGGCCTGGAGGGGCGCCGCCGGATCGCCCTTCGGCGGAGGAATCCGCTCGACGATCGCCTCGAGGATCTCGGGCACGCCGGTGCCGTCCTTGGCCGAGGCGAGGATCACCTCCTCCCGCGGGATTGCGAGGACGTTCTCGAGCTCCTCGACGACGACGTCGGGCTGGGCCGAGGGGAGGTCGATCTTGTTGAGCACGGGCACGATCGTGAGGTTCTCGCGGAGAGCGAGATGGACGTTGGCGAGGGTCTGCGCCTCGATGCCCTGCGCGGCATCGATGACGAGGATCGCGCCCTCGCACGCCTGGAGGCTGCGACTGACCTCGTAGCTGAAGTCGACGTGGCCCGGCGTGTCGATGAGGTTCAGGCCATACAGCCGTCCGTCGCGGGCCGTGTACTCGAGCCGGACGGCGCGGGCCTTGATCGTGATCCCCTTCTCGCGCTCCAGGTCCATCGAGTCGAGGACCTGGCTCGTCATCTGGCGCGGGTCGATCGTGTGGGTCAGCTCGAGCAGCCGGTCCGCGAGCGTCGACTTGCCGTGGTCGATGTGGGCGATGATCGAGAAGTTGCGCAGCCGGTCCTGTGAAATGGGCACGCTGCTGACGGGTTCCATCCCGACTGACGATACCGGCCGGCCAGCCGCGACCGTCGCCACCGATCGCACGGTTGCGATTGCGATGCACGGATCCGGGCGGTCGTCTAGCATCGGCCACTCACCCCGCGGACCCGAGTGAATCGGGCCCAAACCCGGAGCCCTGCTCCGCCCGCAGCGCGTCTGCCCCGCACCCCCAGCTCGCCGATCGACCCGATCGGGAGACGCGAGGCCCACCCGCCGCCCGCCTGGGTCGCCATAGACCCACGCTTCCGCCATTTGGCTGCCCGGACGATTCGGGCGACCCGATCTTCGTCGCGCGCCCCAGGTCGCGGCGATCAGACGAGAGGAGGACAGGGGCAGGCCCCCCGAGGTCGTCCCACAAGCCGAAATGCATCACCGCGTCCGCGTCGCGGCCATCGCGTACTCCGCAGGAGCCGTTGGTCTGCTGCTCGCACTGGTGGCCTCTGCACTCGCAACCGGCCACACCAGCGTCCCCGACCCGGCCCCCGTCGTGTTCCGTCCCGTGACCGTGGCCGCGCCGAGCGCGACTCCGTCACGAACCGCGACCGTCGTCCCGCTCTACGAGGGCGACATCGGCCTCATGTCCCGAGTCCGCCCGACGGTCCCGCCGATCACCGCCGAGGCCGGTTCGACCCTCAAGCCCCAAGCGAAGCCCAAGCCGAAGCCGAAGGCGACCGTTCGCGTGGCGCCGAAGGCCGTCGTTCGGACGCCGCGCAAGGCGGCCCCGAAGCCCGTCGCACGGACAACCGTGCCGAGCGTGACGACCGCACGCAGCTATGCCCGATCACGCATCGGATCGACCCAGTTCAGCTGCCTCGACAAGCTCTGGACCAAGGAATCCCACTGGAATCCGCGGGCGTACAACCGCTCGTCCGGCGCCTACGGCATTCCTCAGGCACTGCCGGGCAGCAAGATGGCGACGGTGGCCGGCGACTGGCGCTACAACCCGCTCACCCAGGTGCGATGGGGTCTTCGCTACATCGCCGGACGATACGGCACGGCATGCAGCGCGTGGCATCACAGCCAGGCAACCGGCTGGTACTGAGCCCCGAGACGATCCGGTGGGCCGCCGCGCCGAGCGGCGGCCCACCAGGCGGCTGATCAGCGGGAGGCGCGGGCCTGCGGCTGCTCCCCCTTGCTGGCGAGTTGGACCGCGAGCTGCGCGAGCAGCCCCGACAGCTCGTCAGCACTCGACTTCGTCTCCTTGTGCATCTCCGCCGCCGCCGTCTTGAGCTCCTGATCGCCCATCTTCTGGGCGATCTTCGCGACCGCGCTCGCACTGTCCTGCTGCTTTCGTTTCATCGTGAGCAGGACGGCATGCGCCTCGTACTGCTCCGACTCCGGACCGCCCTCGGCCGAGGTCCGCGTCTCCTTCGCGAGCTCGCCCAGCCCGGTCGCGACTTCCTCGGCCTTGCCCGTGGCGCCGAACCGCTTGCCGAGGTCCTTGAGCGTCCGGAGCTGCTGCTCGTCCACCCCGCGCATCTCTCCGAGCGCCTGGCGGGCGTTGGGGAGCGGGTGGTCCTTCTCGAGTGACCGCTCGGACTCGACGATCGCCTGCTGGACGGCGATCGCCTCGTCGAACTCGTGCTGGATGAAGCGCATGCCTTCCTTGGTCTCGGGCATCGAACGACCTCCAAATGTTTGGCGAACGCCCGTGACTGCGGGCGTTCGACGACCGTAGGGCGGGCCGATCGCCCGCCGACGCCGAGAGCCGGGGGTGGGGCCTTGCATTCGGCTGTCAGCGCGGATGGCAGCTTGCGCCGGGCGTCGAATGGGTGGTCTCCGTCGCCGCAGTAGGCTTCGACGCAGCATGACGTCGACCGAGCACGAGATCCCCGCCGACCCGTCCCCCGCGGACCTGCTTCCGCCGACCCCGCTGACCCAGTCGGCCGAATGGGCCGCGCTGACCGCGCACCACAGCGCGATCCGCGACCGCCACCTGCGCGACCTCTTCGCGAGCGACACCGAGCGGGCCGATCGCCTGACGTTCGAGGTCGCCGACCTCGTCGTCGACCTCTCGAAGAACCGCCTGACCGACGAGACGCTCCGGCTGCTCGTCGGACTCGCCCGGCGCGCCCGGTTGCCGGAACGAATCGACGCGATGTTCCGCGGCGCGAGGATCAACACGACCGAGGGCCGGGCCGTCCTGCACGTCGCACTCCGCGCGCCCGAAGGCGAGCGGATCGAGGTGGACGGCCGTGACGTCGTGCCGGACGTCCATGCGGTGCTGGCGCGGATGTCGGAGTTCAGCGATCGGGTGCGTTCCGGAGCGTGGACCGGTGCGACCGGGCAGCGGATCGCGACCGTCGTGAACGTCGGGATCGGCGGCTCGGATCTCGGGCCGGCGATGGCGTACGAGGCGCTGCGCGACTGGGCCGATGCCGGGATCAGCGCCCGATTCGTCTCGAACGTGGATGCCGCGGACATCTTCCACGCGACCGAGGACCTCGACCCCGCGACCACGCTCTTCGTGATCAGCTCCAAGACGTTCACGACGGTCGAGACGTTGACGAACGCGGCGACGGCGCGCGACTGGTTGCTCCGGGGTCTCGGTGACCGCGCCGGCCCCGATGCGGTCGCGAAGCATTTCGTGGCCGTCTCGACGAACGAGGCCGAGGTCCGCAGGTTCGGCATCGATCCCGCGAACATGTTCGGCTTCTGGGACTGGGTCGGCGGCCGCTACTCGTTCGACTCGGCCATCGGGCTGTCGCTCATGGTGGCGATCGGCCCGGCGCGGTTCCGCGAGATGCTCGCCGGCTTCCGCGCCGTCGACGAGCATCTTCGAGCCACTCCGCTCGAGCGCAACGTCCCGGTCCTCCTCGGGCTCGTCGCCGTCTGGTACATCGATCTCTTCGGCTTCGACACGCACGCCGTCCTGCCATACAACCAGGAGCTGGCGAGGTTCCCGGCCTATCTCCAGCAGCTGGACATGGAATCGAACGGGAAGTCGGTGCGCCTCGACGGAACGCGGGCGCACCTGCCGACCGGCCCGATCGTGTGGGGAACGGCGGGCACGAACGGACAGCACGCCTACTACCAGCTGCTCCACCAGGGAACCCACATCGTGCCGGCCGACTTCATCGGCTTCCTCCGACCGAACCACGACATCGGCGATCACCACCCGCTCCTCTATGCGAACTTCGTCGCCCAGACTGAGGCGCTCGCCTTCGGCAAGTCGGCCGACGAGGTTCGCGTGGAGGGCGTCCCCGAGGCGCAGGTCGCGGCCCGAACATTCGACGGCAACCGACCCACGACCTCGATCGTCGCGCCGGCGCTCGACCCGCGGATCCTGGGCGAGCTCGTCGCGCTCTACGAGCACAGCGTCCTGACCCAGGGCGTCATCTGGGGGATCGATTCGTTCGATCAGTGGGGCGTCGAGCTCGGCAAGGTCCTCGCCAAGCGGGTCGAGCCGGAGCTGACGGCGAACGATGAGCCGGCGCTCCGCCACGACCCCTCGACGAACGCGCTCATCCGGCGATTTCGCGCGGCGAATCCGGGCTGACGATCGCGCGGGTCAGGCGGCGGCCCGGATCGCGCTGAGAACCGCGACCCCGAGCGCGACGGTCCCGACGCCGACCGTCTGGAGGCGGGTCGGGCGCTCGCGGAACAGGAACCAGGCGACGAGCGCGGTGAAGACGATGAACTGCGAGGCGAGGACCGAGGTCACCGCGATGGCCTCCCGGGCACCGACCGAGAACGTGACGAGGCCGGCCACTTCGAGGAGGCCGTCGGCGATCGCCCAGGGCAGGGCCGCTCGGTCGAGGCGAAGCCGTCCGGATGCCGCAACGGGCAACGCGACGACGACCACGCCGACCAGCCGCGCCGGCAGCACGGCATACGCGATCGGGAGCTCGTTGGCCGCCGCACCGACGGCATAGAGCCCGACGCCGAACGCGACCGCGGCGGTTGCCGCATACGCCAGGCCCTTGCGCGCCGACCCACCTTCGACCGGATGCTCACTCTCCCCCACCCCGGCGAAGGCCGCGAGGGCGACCCCGGCGACGACCACCAGGAGCGCCAGGCCGATGCCCGGCGAGACCGCCTCGCCGGCGGCGATGGCGAGCACGGCCGCGATCGCTCCCTCGGTCGAGGTGATCGCGCTCACGACCGCGACGAGCCCTTCGCGATAGCCGCGATAGAGGAGCTGGAGCCCGAGGACGTTGCCGACGCCCGCGACCAGCAGCAGGACGAGCAGTCGCGGCGTGAGCGCACCGGGGGGCGGGGCGGTCGCGATCGCGAACGGGACGGTCACGACGAACCCGACGAACATGACGATCGCCAACGTCGAGGAGGCGCCGATCAGCCGGCTGGACCGCGCGGATGTGAGGGTCGTTCCCGTCCAGCATGCGGCGGTCGCGAATCCGGCGATGAGGGCGATCACGCGACGGGATGGTAGGGCCGGCAGCGGATCGCCGCGGTCGCGAGCCGGTGCGGTCGCGAGCCGGAGAGGCCTCTGCTACGATCCCCGTTCGCGGTTGCGCGCACGGCGCGCCCGCGGCCCAGCCAGATAACGCACGAGAGGTTCGTTCACCTTGGCCAAGACGCCCCGGAAGTGGCAGGGCGCTCGGACGCCGTCCGGCCTGAAGCGAGTCCGAACGTCGGAGCGCCGGCACGCGATCCTGCAGCCACGGCGCACCGCCGCGAAGACGCTCGTCAAGAAGGCCCTCCTCGCGGCAACCACACCCACGGACGGCGAGGACCCGCGCTCGACGCTCGCGCTCGCGATCAGCGCCCTCGACCGGGCGGCCAAGGTCGGCGCGATCCACCCGAACGCGGCGGCGCGCCGAAAGTCGCGTCTTGCTTCGAAGGTCGCGGCGGCGCTCGCCGGCGGCGGAACCCAGGCCGCGGCTCGAACGGTCAAGACGACCGGCAGCACCGCGGCGGCGAAGGCGGCGAAGGCGCGAATCGCCGCGGGCAAGGCGACGAAGGCCAAGGGTGCGCAGACGGCCGCGGGCAAGGCACGCGCGGCTCTGACCCGGACGGCCCGGACACAGGCGACGGAGACCGGCGCCGCGGCGACCACGACCGAAGCTCCGGCCGAGCCGACGTCTCCACAGCCGACGACGACGACGGCCGCGAAGCCGGCACGCGCCCCGGCCCGGGCCAGGACGAGCGCCAAGGCGTCGGCATCCACCAAGCCGGTCGCGAAGCCCGCGGCGAAGGCGGCCAGCGCGAAGGCCACGAGCCCGAAAGCCACCGGCTCGAAAGCCACCGGCTCGAAGAAGAGCTGACGCTCCGGGCACGGCCGCGCCGCAAAGGTTCCGC
>DASSHA010000074.1:0-2113 GCA_035693145.1 Candidatus Limnocylindrales bacterium | reverse complement strand
CGCGACCGCGTCGCCCGGATGCCGCGATCGACCATCGCTTCCCGCGTCCGTCGTCCCCGAGACGTGACACGTGTCGCCGACGACCACGGCCCGGCTGTAGCCGTAGATCGGCTCCCAGTACCCACCGCTCGAGATCGTCCGCCGGCTCATCGCGACGCCACGGAATCGCGCCCCAGCGCGAGCAGGAGCGCGGCGACGAGCGTCGTGCGAGGGACGATCGACTCGACCTCGAGATACTCGTCGGGCGAGTGATCGAGCCCGCCGACGGGCCCGAGACCGTCGAGCGAGGGCACGCCCATTCCGGACGTCGTGTTCGCGTCCGACGCGCCGCCGGTCGCGACGTCGCGCGTCTCGAACCCGATCCTCGAACCGAGGTCGATGGCCAGGTCCGCGAGCCGCCCCGAGCGCTCGAGCTTCTCCATCGGGCGCCACGACGCCATCGTCTCGACCTCGGCCGTCACATCCGGGACGCCGGGCGCCGCCGCCAGCTCGCGGACCGCCTCGATCGCGGCGTCGAGCCTCGCCCCGGTCATGCCGCGAAGATCGACCTCGAGCTCCGCGGCATCGGGCACGATGTTCGGCCGCGTCCCGCCGCGAAAGACGCCGACGTTCGCCGTGACGTCCGGCCACCGCCCGTTCAGCGCCTGGACCGCACGGACGATGTTCGCCCCGGCGAGGATCGCGTTGCGGCCCTTCTCGGGCTCGACGCCGGCGTGGGCGGCGTGGCCGTGCAACCGAATCCGGAGGTCGGCGATGCCCTTGCGCGCCGAGACGATATGGCCGTTGGCCCGGGCGCACTCGAGGACGAGGCAGGCGTCGCTCGTCGCGGCGAGCTCGCGGATGTGGGGCGTGGAGCTGGGGGATCCGATCTCCTCGTCGGGGTTGGCGACGAACGCGATCCGCTCGAACGGCAGGCTGCCCTCGGCCTTCGCCCGCTCGACCACGGCGCGAAGCGCGTACAGGCCGGCGATCAGCCCGCCCTTCATGTCCGTCACGCCGGGGCCCCGGGCGATGCCGTCCTCGATCCGGAACGGCCGGGCCGCAGCGGTACCCGGGTCGAAGACCGTGTCCATGTGTCCGATCAGGAGGACCCGTGGACCCGCGCCCGGCCGGCCCTCGATCGTGGCGATGACGGTGTCGCCGAGACGCCCTTCAGGGTCCGGTCGTCGCTCGACGCGGGTCGCGAACGGGGCGGCGAACTCGGCCACCCAGGTGGCGACCTCGTTCACCCCGGCGGGCGTGTACGACCCGCAGTCGATGCTGACGAGGCGTTCGAGGTCGGCCAGGTAGGCCGGCACCGTGGCTTCGAACGCGCCGCGGAGCTCGTGCAGCTCGTCGTCGCTGACGAGGCCGGCGCTCGCGGCGGAATCGGCGGTCCTCACGATCCCGCCGTCCTCATGCTCCGACGTTCCCCACGGTCCGAAGTATGCCCGGCGCTATCCTCGGCCGACCGTGCGTCTGATCGAGACCCGACTCCTGGACGGGCCCAACGTGTACCGCCTCGAGCCGGCCGCGAAGCTCGAGGTCGCTATCGGCCCGCGCCGCAGCTGGTCGGGCAGCCGGACGCCGACCCGCGGCTCCACGGTCCGGCTCGGCGCGCGGGTTCCGCGGCGGCAGTGGCCGCGGCCGGTCGCGGACCTCGCGAGCTGGGTCGATCGCCTGGGGCGGCTCGACGTCGGCGCGTCGCCGCGGGTCGCGGTCCATCGCGGCGCGGATCCCGGGCACTGGATCGTCATCTGGCGATGGCGAGCCTCGCGGCGCGCCGAGGTCGTCGCCGAGGCCGCGTTCGACCTCGCGCGCCGGGGCGTCAAACCGGCACGACGGGTCGAGCCCCGTCGTGGCATCGCCGGCGCCGGTAGCGCCGCTGCCGCCCCGGGGGCGCGGCTCATCGCCCGCTGGCGGCGCCGGATCCGGGCGACCGATGGCGAGGGGCCGGCGTGGATCCGCGACGCGGATCGGCGGCTGCCCGTCATCTCGATCAGCGGCACGAACGGCAAGACCACCACGACGCGGCTCGTGAGCCACATCCTCCGCACCGCGGGTCGCCACGTCGGGACGACGAGCTCGGACGGCGTCCTCGTCGACGAGCGGCTCGTCGAGGAGGGTGACTGGA
>DASSHA010000073.1:0-19961 GCA_035693145.1 Candidatus Limnocylindrales bacterium | reverse complement strand
CCGCTGGCGAAGAGCCGTTCGGCGGCGGCCCGCGCATCCTCGGCCGTTCGGGCGACCTCCCAGAGAGGGACGGGAAGACCCTGCGCGACGAGCAGCGATTTGGCGTCCGCTTCCTGGATCTTCACGCGCGGCGGCTCCTTCGCGACCCGAATGACGGTCGACGCTATCCTGGGACGGCCCGCACCGGAGGCTCAGGGCCTGCGGCGATGGTAACCGGGACGGCGGCCGGAGGCAGCGGCACGGCGGGCGAGGGGCGTGGTATGGACCCTTCCCCGCCGAGGCTCGGGCGGCCGCGGGCGCGCCGGGCGGCGGGGCGGCCGGGCGGCGGGGCCGCGGGGCCGCGGGGCGCGCCGGGATCGGCGATCGGCGGGGGCGATCGCGATTCGAGCGGTCGCGGCGGCGCGATCGCTGGGCCCGATCGAACAGGCACGCGGACGCCGCCGCCCGAACCTCCCGGGGCCGGCCGGATCGCTCCGGGCGATCGTGGCGCCGGGCTCGTGACGAACGTGATCGGTCGGACAGATCGCCGGGACGTGATCCCGCGCGCGCACGCATCACGGCCACGGATCAGCGAACCCCGACCGTCGCGCCGCGACCGTCGCGCCGCGACCAGCCCGCCGCGACCAGCCCGCCGCGAGCGGACCTCAGCCCTCGAGCCCGGCCGAGTAGAGCAGGGCGACGCCGCCGACGACGAGCGCGATCCCGAGCGCCTTGGCCGGGTTCATCGTCTCGCCGAACACCGCGATCCCGAGAAGCGCCACGCCGACCGTCCCGACGGCCGACCAGATCGCATACACGATGCCGACCGGCAGCTCGCGGAGGACGAGGGCGAGCAGCCCGAACGACGCGAGGTAGCCCGCGACGACGACGATCGACGGCCCCAGCCGGCTGAAGCCCTCGGACGCCTTGAGCGAGGTCGTCGCTGCGACCTCGCTCGCGATCGCGCCGGCGAGCAGCAGCCAAGGGTTCACGCGGAGCAGTGTGCGCGACGCCGGGTCGAGCCGCTGCGAGGCGCCGTCCGGCGGAACGTGCCGGGGCCGCGGTAGGATCAGTCCATGCCCCACCGCGTGACCCTCATCCCGGGCGACGGCATCGGCCCGGAGCTTGCGGAGGCGACCCGTCGCGTCCTCGACGCGTCCGGCGTCCCGTTCGAGTGGGAGGTTGTCGACGCCGGCGAGGCGGTGATGGCGGAGCACGGGACGCCGCTCCCGGATCACGTCCTGGAGTCGATCCGGCGCAACGGTGTCGCGCTCAAGGGCCCGATCACGACGCCCGTCGGGGAGGGCTTCCGGAGCGTGAACGTCGCCCTCCGCCAGGCGCTCAACCTCTACGCGAACCTGCGGCCCGCCCGGTCGATCGTGGGCCTCGAGACGCGCTACGCCGACGTCGACCTGGTGATCGTCCGGGAGAACACCGAGGACCTGTACGCCGGGATCGAGCATATGGTCGGGCCCGATGCTGCAGAGAGCATCAAGATCATCACCCGCGCGGCGTCGGAGCGAATCGCCCGGTTCGCGTTCGAGTACGCCGTTGCGAACGGCCGCCGCAAGGTCACGGCCGTTCACAAGGCGAACATCATGAAGCTGTCCGACGGCCTCTTCCTCGAGAGCTGCCGAACGGTCGCCCGTGACTACGATGGGCGGATCGAGTTCGAGGACCGGATCGTCGACAACATGTGCATGCAGCTCGTCCAGAAACCCGACCTCTACGACGTCCTCGTGCTTCCGAACCTCTACGGCGACATCGTGAGCGACCTTGCCGCCGGCCTCGTCGGTGGTCTGGGCGTCGCGCCGGGCGCGAACATCGGGACCGAGGCCGCGGTCTTCGAGCCCGTCCACGGCTCGGCGCCGAAGTACGCGGGGCAGAACAAGGCGAACCCGACCGCGCTCATGCTCAGCGGCGTCCTCATGCTCCGCCACCTCGGCGAGCAGGCCGCGGCGGAGCGGGTCGAGGATGCGATTCGGGCGGTCATCGCCGAGGGCCGCACCGTGACGTACGACCTCGGGGGCAGCGCCGGCACGAGCGACTTCGCGGACGCCATCATCGGCCGGCTCGCCGACAGACGGGCAGCGGTCGGCACTTGATCGCCACCGCACGTCGCTGAGCAGAGGGTTCGATGCTGCTTCGCTATCGAGGCCAGGAAGGCATGCTCGCCTGGGCCTTCCACCGCATCTCGGGAGTCGCGATCTGGGCGTTCGTCGTTCTCCACGTCATCGACATCTACCTCGTCGGAGGTGACCCGAAGGCGTACGACCAGATCCTGCAGATCTACGCCAGCCCGCTCGGCCGGGTCGGCGAGGCGCTCCTCGGTGCGGCGCTCCTGTACCACGCCCTGAACGGGCTGCGGATCATCGCCATGGACTTCTGGCCGCCGCTCACGCAGTACCACCGCATCATCTGGTACGCGAACTGGATCGTGTTCGCGGCGGTGGGCCTACCGGTGGCGTTCATCATCCTCCGCCCGATCTTCGTCCAGTGAGCGCCCGATGAGCCTCTATTCGCGATCGGGGAGGGCGCGGCCGCAGGGCGGCGGTTGGGAGCTCGCGACGTGGTACCTGATGCGGCTGACGGGCTTGGCGCTGTTCGTCCTCGCGCTCGCCCACTTCCTCATCCTCCATGTCCTCTACGACCCGGCGCAGCAGACGTCGACGTTCATCGCGACCGTTCGTTGGAGCCACCTGTTCTGGCGGGTGTTCGACTGGCTGCTGCTGATGATGGTCCTGTTCCACGCCTTCATCGGCGTTCGCACCGTCGTCGCCGACTACACGCAGGGAGGCGCACGAACGGCCCTCATGACCGGGCTGTACCTCCTCGCGCTCCTCCTCTTCGCCGCCGGATCGGCCGTCGTCCTGACCCTGCCGTCCCAGACGATCGTCCCGGGCTGAGCGTGCAGATCGACCACGACGCACTCATCGTCGGCGCCGGCGGGGCCGGCCTCTGGGCGGCCCTCGAGCTGGCCCGCGCCGGCATCCAGTCGGCCGTTCTGACGAAGCTCTATCCCACCCGCTCCCACACCGGCGCCGCGCAGGGCGGCGTGTGTGCCGCCCTGGGCAACCAGGAGGAGGACCACTGGGAGTGGCACATGTACGACACGGTCAAGGGTGGGGACTACCTGACCGACCAGGACGCGGCCGAGATCCTCGCCCGCGAGGCGATCGAATGCGTCATCGAGCTCGAGCACATGGGCCTGCCGTTCAATCGAACGCCGGACGGCCGGATCGACCAGCGCCGGTTCGGCGGCCACACCCGCAACTACGGGGAGGCCGCGGTTCGACGCTCGTGCTTCGCCGCCGACCGAACGGGCCACATGATCCTGCAGACGCTCTACCAGCAGTGCGTCAAGGCCGGCGTCAAGTTCTACGACGAGTACCACGTCGTCGACCTCGTCTTCGAAGGGGGCGACGGTGCCCGCGGCGATGCGGCGGCCGGGAGGGCGGCCGGCGTCATCGCCTACCGCATCGCCGACGGCGAGATCCATACCTTCCGCTCGAAGGTTGTCATGCTCGCCACCGGGGGCTTCGGGCGGATGTTCCGGATCACCTCCAACGCCTGGTCGCTGACCGGCGACGGCGTCTCGCTGGCATATCGCCACGGCGTCCCGATGGAGGACATGGAGTTCTACCAGTTCCATCCGACCGGGATCTACCGGCTCGGGGTCCTGCTCTCGGAGGCCGCGCGCGGCGAGGGTGGCATCCTGCTCAACGGCCAGGGCGAGCGGTTCATGGAGCGCTACGCGCCCACGCTCAAGGACCTCGCGCCGCGGGACATGGTCAGTCGCGCGATCTACGAGGAGATCCGCCAGGGCAGGGGAGTCGACGGCAAGGATTACGTCTACCTCGACGTCCATCACCTCGGCCGCGAGCTCATCGAGTCGAAGCTCCCCGACATCACTGACTTCGCCCGCATCTACCTCGGCGTGGAGCCCCTCCGGGAGCCCGTCCCCATCCAGCCGACGGCGCATTACGCGATGGGCGGCATTCCGACGAACGTCCACGCGCAGGTGACCCGCGACGCGGCCAACACCGTCGTCCCGGGGCTCTTTGCGGCGGGCGAATGCGCCTGCGTCAGCGTCCACGGCGCGAACCGGCTGGGGACGAACTCGCTGGTCGACCTGCTCGTGTTCGGGCGCCGCGCGGGCCGCCAGATGGTCGCCGACCTCGGCGGGCTGGACCTGCCGACGGTCCCCGAAAACGTCGAGGCGCCGGTCCGCGACGAGCTTCGAAGGCGGATGGACGGCCGTCCGACGGTCGACAACGCGGCCCGCATCCGCAAGGAGCTGGCCGACGTGATGATGGACTCGGTCGGGGTGTTCCGTGACGAGCAGACCCTGAGCAGCGCGCTGCCGAAGGTCCGCGAGCTCCGCGGCCGCCACACCGAGGTCCGGGTCCAGGATCGCGGGACCGTCTTCAACACCGACCTTCTCGAGGCGCGAGAGACGGGCTATCTCCTCGACTGCGCGGAAGCGACCGTGGTCGCCGCCCTCGCCCGAAGGGAGTCGCGCGGCGCCCATTCGCGCGAGGACTACCCCGAGCGCGACGACGTGAACTTCCTCGCCCACAGCCTCGCCTTCGCCGGCGAGGGCGGCCCGTCGGTCGACTACAAGCCGGTCGTTCTCGGCCGGTTCGAACCCAAGCCCCGCATCTACTGACGAAGGGACACCGAACCTCATGCAGGTCGACCTGCGGATCCTGCGCTACAACCCCGAGCTCGATTCGAAGCCCCACTGGGAGGCCTACTCGGTCGAGGCGGAGCCGATCGACCGCGTGCTCGACCTGCTCCACCGCGTGAAGTACGAGCAGGACGGGACGCTCACGTTCCGCCGCTCGTGCGCCCACGGCGTGTGCGGGTCGGACGCGATGCTCATCAACGGCCGGAACCGCCTCGCCTGCAAGATCCGGATCGACCAGCTCGGCCGGGGGCGGATCACGGTGGCACCGCTGCCAGGCCTGCCGGTCGTCAAGGACCTCGTCGTGGACATGGACGGCTTCTTTGACAAGTACAAGAGCGTCATGCCGTATCTCGTCGCCGAATCCGCGCCTCCGCCCGAGCGCGAGCGGCGGCAGTCGCCGGAGGACCGGGCGCGCTTCGACGACACGACGAAGTGCATCCTGTGCGCCGCCTGCACGAGCTCGTGCCCGTCGTTCTGGGCCCAGCCGGCGTACGTCGGCCCGGCCGCCATCGTGAACGCCCACCGGTTCATCTTCGATTCGCGCGACGAGGCCGGCGACGAGCGGCTCGAGATCCTCGCCGACAAGGACGGCGTGTGGCGCTGCCGGACGATCTTCAACTGCACGGATGCGTGCCCGCGCGGGATCAAGATCACGCAGGCGATCCTCGAGGTCAGCTCGGCCATCGTGGAGCGGCACGCCTGAGCAAGCCGCGTCGCGCGAGGTTCGAGGAGGTCGCGCCGATCCTGCCCGTCCGCGATCTTGATGCGGCGCTGGAGCGGTACCGGCGCCTCGGCTTCGAGGTCTCGAAGGCCGACGGCGCGCAACGCTACGGATTTGCGCAGCGTGGTGCTGTCTCGCTCCACCTGAGCGAGTGGGCGGAGCACGATCCGCTGACCACGGCATCTTCCGTCTATCTCTACGTTGCCGACGCGGACGCCGTGCGCGCCGAGTGGGCCGCCGCAGGCGTCGAGGGGCGGTTCATGCCGCTCGAGGACACCGAGTACGGGCTGCGCGAGTTCGCCTTCGTCGACGGCGACGGCACGCTCCACCGCATCGGATCCCGGCTTCCGAAAGACGGTCCCGCTGCTCCGACTGCCGCAACCCGGCCCGGGGACGCGACCGAGCGCGAGATCGCTCCCGGCCAGCGCGAGGCGAGCGAACGCGGATTCGTCATCCGGACCGACGGCGCGGCCCGCGGCAACCCGGGCCCCGCGTCGCTCGGCGCCGTCCTCATCGATGCCTCTCGGCCCGACGCGCTGCACCCGCTCGCGCCACCGGATGCATCGATTTCGGAATATCTCGGTCGTCAGACGAACAACGTCGCCGAGTACACGGGGCTCGTCCGCGCCCTCGATCTCGCCGCCGAGCTCGGCGCCTCGGAGGTCGACCTCCTGCTCGACTCGAAGCTCATCGTCGAGCAGCTCAACGGACGCTGGCGGGCGAAGGACGCGAAGCTCATTCCGCTGCTCATCGCCGCCCAGCAGCGCCTGCGCGCGCTCCGGCGATGGTCGGCCGCGCACGTGCCGCGGGCCCAGAACTCGGCCGCCGACGCGCTCGCGAACGAGGCGATCGATCGGGCGCTGGCCGGCGGTCCGACACGCGTCGTCGTCCGGCCGGGCGGGGCCGAACCGCGAGCCGGCGCAGGCGATCGAACGTTCGATCGATTTCGGCTCGACCGCGAGGGTGACGGGGGCTAGAATCGGGCGGCCAGCGAGGCGACCGGATGGTCGCGGGCATTGGTCGGGGCGACCCGGCGAAATGCGCGAGGAAAGTCCGAGCTCCGCAGCGCAGGGTAGCGGGTAACGCCCGTCCGCCGTGAGGCGAGGACCAGTGCCACAGTGACGATGCCGGGGCTTCGGTCCCGGAGTGAAACGCGGCAAACTCTACCCGGAGCAAGGCCAAATAGGAGGGCGCAACCCGCCGGTCCGCCGGCGGGGGAGAGGTGCGCTGCCCAGCCCTCGGGTCGGCCGCACGAGCCGTCGGGTGACCGGCGGCCTAGATGGATGACCGTCGCCGGCGCGCCGTCAGGCGCGGCGGAACAGAACTCGGCTTACAGGGCGCCTCGTTGGCAACACGCCTCGGTCCTCGGGCCGAACCACGGCGCCACCTGAGCTCGGCCTTCGGAGCGTGCCCGGCACCGGGCGGGGAGGCTGCCGCCTCGACGGTCGTCAGTCCTCGTCGGGGCGGAAGATGTGCGGCGCGACGCAGGCGTTGCAGATGGGCGTCGCGCATTCGAGGTCGCCCAGGGGCAAGGGCCGCTTCCGATCGGGGAACAGGCACTCCACCTCGTACACCCGCTCGCCGGTGACGTCGAGCTGGATCAGCCGCCGGAACGTGCAGCGGCGGATGCGGTGGGCGGCGAGCCGATACTCCCCGGGTTCGGGGGTCAGCTGCGGCAGCGGGAGCGCCATCGGATACGAGGCCCTCGAAACACGAGCCTGGTCCCGGCCGGGCTCGGCGGCGGAGCCTACCATCGCGAGGACCGTGCAGACAAGGTGCGGAAGGTACTAGACTCCGCGCCCGCCGCCCGACCGAGGGTTGGTGGCGCGGGTTGATGTCGACAGCGGGGGGGCGAGGAGGGGCCTTGACCGGGTCGAGCGGGAGCGGCCGCGTCATCCCGGATGCCAGGACGGCGTCGAGCCGTCCGACGATCTGCCCGTTCCTCAGGAGCGACGACGCCCAGGCCGGTCTGACCTTCCCGATCGAGACCGCGGACACGTCGAATGTCTGCATCGCCCTCGGCGAGCCCCTCCCCCAGTCGTTCCGCCAGCAGGAGCTCGTCTGCCTGTCCGCCGCCCATGCCTCGTGCCCGCGCTACCTCCGTGGCGTCCTCGTCGCACCCGATGCCACGCCGCGCCCGAGCCGGCGGCTCGTCTCGCCCGCGATCGCGGCCTCGATTGCCGTCCTCGTCGTCTCGGCGCTCGTGTCGGTCGGCTACGTCGCCGCTGCGGGCGGGCTCGCCGTCCCGATCGCAAGCGCGTCGCCGGCAACGACCTCCGCGCCGACCGCGAGCGCGGCCGTCACGACGCTCCGGCCCGACGCGAGCGTCGGCCCCGGCGTCGTCGTCCAGGGTCCGACCCCGGAGCCAGCAATCGAGCCGACGCCGGCGATCTCTCCGACCGCCACGCCGACCGCCACCCCGGCGCCGACGGCGACGGCTTCTCCGACGCCCGCGCCGACGCCCGAGCCGACCGCTGCGGGTACAGCCGCGAGCGACCGCTTCGCGCTCCTCGTCGCGTGTCCCGGCAGGCCCGACTGCTACGTCTACGTCGTCCGTGCGGGCGACAACCTGTACAGCATCGCGCACTACTTCGGCGTCCCGCTCGACGCGGTGTACCGGCTGAACCCGTGGACGCGGACGACCCGGCTGACGGCCGGCAAGGAGCTCATCCTCCCGACCCCGACGCGCTGACGGCGACGGCACCTCGCGGGAGTCCTGCCAGGTAGCCGTTCCACCACTGCTGCCCGGCGACGTGGGGCCGCCGTGACGGCCGTCGCGGCTTCTCCCGTACCGATTTGCGCCGCCGCCGCGCGGTCCGATCCGGACGCGACCGTCCCGCCAATTCGAGCGTTGACGACCACTCGTTTGCCCCTACAATGCGCCGAAGTGGCATGAAGTGGGGCCCAGTGGGGCAACCGGGCCACGAGACGCCGGACCGACGAGACCAGGCACCGGCGCCGACGACGGCCGAAGGGAACCACCCGGGACGTGTTCACCGGCGAGTACCGGCATTCGGTGGACGACAAGGGCCGTATCGCCGTGCCCGCGCGCTTCCGCGCCCAGCTCGCCGACGGCGCCGTCGTATCGCGCTGGATCGACCAGTGCCTGGCGATCTTCTCGCGGCAGGCATGGGACGAACTGTCGGCGAAGGTCGCCGAGCTGCCCGTCGCCGATGCCGGCTCGCGTGCCTTCCAGCGGTTCCTGTTCAGCGGCGCGATCGAGACCGAGATCGACCGGTCGGGCCGCGTCCTCGTGCCCGAATACCTCCGCCGCTGGGCCGGCCTCGACGGCGACGCCGTCCTCGTCGGCTCGCGCGACCACGCCGAGATCTGGGCGCCGGGTCGCTGGGACGACGTCCGCCGGGGCCTCGAAAACCCCGACGAGCTCGCCCAGCACCTCTCCGGGCTCGGGATCTAGGCGACCACATGCGCTTCCAGGGTCCGCACGGGACCGATCGTCCGATGGCCGGCGGCGAGATGCCGCAGGGGCACCTGCCGGTGCTGGCGGAGGAGGTCATGTCGATGCTCTCGCCGGCGCCCGGCAGCCTGCAGATCGACGCCACCCTCGGCGGCGGTGGGCACACCGAGCGGATCCTGGAGGCCACCGACCCGGACGGCAGGCTCCTCGGTCTCGATGCCGACGCGGCCGCGATCGAGCGCGTTCGCCGGCGTCTCGCCCGGTTCGGGGACCGGCTCGTCCTGCGCCAGGCGAACTTTCGCGAGCTCGGCGTCGTGGCGCCCGCAGCCGGCTTCCCGGCGGCGGACGGCTGCCTGTTCGACCTCGGGCTGTCGAGCTATCAGCTCGGCGACGCGGGACGCGGCTTCGGCATTCGGACCGGTGGGCCGCTCGACATGCGCTTCGATCCCTCGCGTGGCGTCCCGGCCGCCGAGTTGCTTGCGACGCTCGACGTCGACGGGCTGACGGCGCTGTTCCGCCGATACGGCGAGGAGCCGAACGCGCGCCGGATCGCCCGCGCCGTCGTCGAGGCTCGTCGGACGGCATCGGTCTCGACCGCCGAGGAGCTCGCCGCGCTCGTGGAGCGCGTCTCGCCGCTTAATCCACGCGTTCGGCGGCGAATCCACCCCGCGACGCGCGTCTTCCAGGCCCTGCGGATCGCCGTCAATGACGAGCTCGAGGCGCTCCAGGCGGGGCTCGCCGCGGCAGTCGACGTCCTGCGACCCGGCGGCCGCCTCGTCGTCCTGAGCTACCACTCGCTCGAGGATCGGATCGTCAAGCGCTTCCTGGCCGCGGAGCGTCGCGGCTGCATCTGCCCGCCGGAGGCGCCGGTCTGCGTCTGCGGCCACCAGCCTCGGCTCCGCCTCGTGACGCATCCGTCGCTCGTTCCGAGCGCGGCCGAGATCGCCACAAATCCTCGCGCCCGAAGTGCCCGCCTGCGGGCCGCCGAGCGCCTCGCCGCCTAGCAAGTCGAATACCGCGCCGGCGGAAGTCCCGTCGGTCGTCGTCATCGCCGCGTTGGAACGGAGGAGGTTCCGATGAGCAAGGGCCATCAGGCGAATCGCCGCCGCGCCTACGGGCGCCGCCGGCACGAGGTCCGGGAACGGATCGTCCGTCAGCCCGACCTCACCCTCGAGACGATCGAGGAGCGATCGCCCGGCGAGGGAGAGACGTTCCGCGTCCTCGATCTCGATTTCGGCGTCGCGGGCTTCCGGCTCGCGGCGGGCGACTGAGGTGGCGATCTACGAGGGCGCCCGGCCGCGCCCCTTCCTCCGCGTCCCGCTCACCCCTCGTGTGGCGCGTCCGGCCGGCCGCCGGATCGACGCGCCCGCGCTCCCACGTCGCCGGCTCAACGGCGCCGTCCGCGCCCGTCGCCGCTCGAACCGTGTCGGGATCCTCCTCGGCGCGATCGTCGTCGTCTTCCTGCTCGCCTTCTTCTCGCTCGCCCAGACGATGCGCGTCTCCGCCACCGGCTACGACATCCAGCGCCTCGGCGACGAGCAGGCCGGACTGCGGGCCGAGCAGCGCCAGGTCGTGAGCGACATCAGCCGTCTCGGCGGCGTCTCGGCGATCCGTCACCAGGCGATCGACCTCGGCCTGTCGCAGCTCACCGATCCACTCGTCGTCAGCCCGCGCTGACGGCTCGAAGACCAGTCAACGATCGAACGAGGAGGACGACCGCCGATGCTGGGCCGGACCGATTCACGCCCGCGCCTGCTCGTCCTGCTCGTCGTCCTCGTCGTCGTCGCCGGCGCGCTGTTCGCGCGCCTCTCGTGGTGGCAGGTCGTTCGTCGCGACGCGCTCGCCGCCGAGGCGAAGTCGGAGACGGCGCTGCGGATCGAGGAGCCCGCCCGGCGCGGCTCGATCTACGACCGGTCCGGGACGATCCTCCTCGCGACGACGGTCGACCACTACCGGCTCGCCGCG
Source organism: Candidatus Limnocylindrales bacterium (assembly GCA_035693145.1). Classification (GTDB taxonomy): domain Bacteria; phylum Chloroflexota; class Limnocylindria; order Limnocylindrales; family CSP1-4; genus DASSHA01. The sequence goes on along the minus strand of DASSHA010000073.1, from coordinate 9,188 downwards.
GCGGCCGACCAGCTCCCGGCCGAACGGCGCGGTCCGGTGGGCGACGGGCTGGTGTCCATCCTCGGCCTGGACGCCGCCGGCGCCGCCGACCTGCGGGACAAGCTCGCCTCGAAGCGCCCGTACGTCATCCTCGAACGCGAGATCGACGAGGCGACGGCAAGCCGGATCCGCGACGCGCTCGCGAAGGGTGAGCTCTCCAACCTGTCGCTGGAGCCGATCCCGGTCCGCGTCTATCCCCAGCCGGGTGGCGCGCCGACGACGTCGCTCGCCGCGAAGCTGCTCGGGTTCGTGAACGGCGACGGAGCCGGCCAGTACGGCGTCGAGCAGCGCTACCAGGACGTCCTCGCCGGCCAGCCCGAGGTCCTCCTCGGCCAGCGGGACGCCAGCAACCGGGCGATCCCGGGGTCCGGCGACGTTCTCGATCCCGGCGCTCCCGGCGTCGACCTGCGGCTGACGATCGACGCCGGCCTCCAGCTGACGCTCGAGCAGGAGCTCCTCGCCGCCTGGGTCGCCGACCACCCGGTCGACGTCTCGGCCGTCGTCATGGACCCGTACACGGGCGAGGTCTACGCGGAGTCGACCTACCCCTCGTACGACGCGAACGAGTACAAGGCCGTCGCCGAGAAGGACCCGGCGTTGTTCGTCGACCCCGTCGTGAGCTCCGTCTACGAGCCGGGATCGGTCTTCAAGATGCTCACGGCGGTCGCGGCCCTCGAACGCGGCAAGGTGTCGCTGACGACGCGCGTCCACGACACCGGGATCCTTCGCCTCGACGGTGGCCGGACGCATGTCGACGACGCCGACCACAAGGCGATGGGCTGGATGCCATTCGAGGACATCGTCGCCTGGTCGCGCAACGTCGGCGCCGCGAAGGTGGCCCTGACCCTCGGCCGCACGACGAACCAGGCTGCCACAGCGCTCCACGACACGTGGACTCGCTTCGGGATCGGGCAGCCGACCGGGATCGACGTCGCCGGCGAGGTGTCGGGCATCGTCCACGATCCGGCGATCAGCGACTGGCACCAGATCGACTTGGCGAACGGCGCCTTCGGCCAGGGCGTGGCGGTCACGCCGATCCAGCTCGCGACGGCGTTCTCGGCGATGGTCAACGGCGGGACGCTCGTCCAGCCGCACGTCGTGGCCGCGATCGGCAGCCAGCCGCTCACGCCGGCGCCTCACGCGACGAACGTCATGACGCCGAGCCTGAGCCCGACCCTCGTGTCGCTCATGCACCACGTGGTCTCTACCGTCCCGTTCTACAAGGACCGCACCCTCGTTCCGGGCTACACGGTGGGCGGCAAGACCGGGACGGCGCAGATCTGGGATGCGAAGGCGAACCACGGCCGCGGCGCATGGAAGGTCAACCTGTTCAACTACTCGTTCGTCGGCTACATCGGCAAGGAGCGGCCGGAGCTCATCGTCGCCGTCCGGATCAGCGAGGGGAAGCCGACGATCGCGCGCATCGGCGAGCTCGAGATGCCGGTCATGTCGTTCGAGCTCTTCCGGCGAATTGCGACCGACGCGATCACGACCCTCGACCTGGACCCGAACCGCGGCCCGGCGCCCGCGGCCGAGCCCGTGCCCGACGGATCGACCGCCTCGGCGAGCGGCGGCTGAGCCGTCGATGCCGAGCGGCTGTGCCACACTGGAAATCGTGAATCCTCGGGCGGACGGCCCCCACCGAGCGGCTTCCGCCCCCGGAGCGTCCGTCGACGCATCCGTGCGTGCCCCCGTGGAGCCCGCCTCCGGCCCGGCCTTCAGCGCCGACGAGCTCGTTGCGGCGGCGGGCGGGACGTTCCTCACGCGCTCCGGTCGACCGATCCGCGGCGGCGCCGTCGATTCGCGCCTCGTTCGAGCCGGCAACCTCTTCGTCGCCCTGCCGGGTGAGCGGACCGACGGGCATCACTTCCTCGCCGCCGCCGTGAACGCCGGTGCGGCCGCCCTCGTCGTGACCGTTCCGCCCGCGCCGGACGAGCTCGCGCGGCTCGGCGACGTGACGGTCCTGCTCGTCGACGACGCGCTCGACGCGCTCGGGCAGATTGCCGCTGCCTGGCGTTCCCGGTTCGACCCGCTCGTGGTCGGCGTGACCGGCAGCATCGCGAAGACCTCGACGAAGGAGGCGATCGGCTCCGTCCTCGCGCAGCGCCTTCGAACCCTCCGCAACGAAGGCAACCGGAACAACGAGATCGGCCTGCCGCTGACGCTCCTCGACCTGGGCCCCGAGCACGAGGCCGCCGTCCTCGAGATGGGCATGTACGTCGGTGGCGAGATCCGCGACCTGGCCGCGATCGGACGACCGCGGATCGGGGTCGTGACGGCCGTCCAGCCGGTCCACCTGTCGCGCATCGGCTCGATCGAGGCGATCGAGCAGGCGAAGGGTGAGCTCGTCGAGGCACTCCCCGCGGCGAACGCCGGCGGCGTCGCCGTGCTCAACGCCGACGATCCGCGGGTCAGCCGAATGGACGCGCGGACGAATGCGCGCGTCGTGCGCTACGGGTTCGACGCGGCGGCGGACGTGACGGCGCGCGAGGTGACGGCGGCGGGCTTCGACGGGATGCGCTTCGTCGTCCGGCTCGCGGACGGACGGGAGCGATCGGTATCCGTCCCTGGCCTCGGGCGGCTCGCCGTGCACAACGCGCTCGCGGCGGCGGCGGTCGGCGACGCCGCCGGGCTCGACCTCGAGGACATCGCCGCGGGGCTCGCGGCCGGCTGGAGCGCCCCGCACCGGACGTCGATCGTTCGAAGCGGCGGAGTGACGATCCTCGACGACTCGTACAACGCCTCTCCGGGCTCGGTGGAGGCCGCGCTCGAGGCGCTCGCGGGGCTTCCGGGCCGCCGCGTCGCGGTCCTGGGCGAGATGCTCGAGCTCGGCGACGTCGCGGAAGACGGCCACCGCCGGGTGGGCGGAGTCGCAGCGGGAGTGGTGGAGATGCTCGTCGTCGTCGGCGCCGGCGCACACGGGATTGCCGACGGCGCACGGTCCGCGGGCATGCCGCCGGACGCCATCGTCGTCGTGCCGGACCGACTGGCGGCGCTGGACGCGCTCGGCGCCCGGCTGCGACCGGGCGACGTCGTGCTCGTCAAGGCGTCCCGCGGCGTCGAGCTCGATCGGCTGGTCGACGACCTCGCCGCGGCCCCGGACATGGGCGCGTGACGATCGAGCTGATCCAGGGGCTCCTTCTCGCGTTCGCCCTCGTCGTCATCTTCATGCCGCCCTACATCCGGCTCCTCCAATCGGTCGGCTTCGGCAAGCAGATCAGGATCGAGGGACCGGACAGCCACCAGGTGAAGCGCGGGACGCCCACGATGGGTGGCCTGCTCGTCATCCTCGTCGTGCTCGGGATCTACCTGCTGCTCCGCGGCGTCCCGGAGCGCGCGATCGTCGGGCCGATCGCGCTGCTCGCGCTCGTCGGCGTGCTCGGGGCGTTCGACGACTATCTCAACGCCCGGACGGGTGAGGGGATCCGGGCCCGCCAGAAGCTCATCTGGCAGACCGTCGTCGCGTTCGTCGCCGCGTTCCAGATCCAGCAGACCTACAACATCACCGGCATCCGCGTCCCGTTCGTTGGTGCGGTCGAGATCAACCAGTGGGTCTACATCGTGTTCGCGGCGTTCGCGATCGTCGCGGCGAGCAACGGCGTGAACATCACCGACGGGCTCGACGGGCTGGCGGGCGGGACGCTCATCTTCGCCTTCGTCGCGTTCCTCATCGTCGCGTTGCTCAACGTCCCGACGCAGTCGAACGTCGCGCTCCTCTGCGCGCTCATCATCGGCGCGCTGCTCGGGTTCCTGTGGTTCAACGTCCACCCGGCCCAGATCTTCATGGGCGATTCCGGATCGTTGTCTCTCGGCGCCGGGCTCGCGGGCATCGCGCTCATCACCGGCCAGGTCCTCGTGCTCCCGGTCATCGGATTGATCTTCGTCGTCGAGACCGGCTCGGTCATGCTCCAGGTCGCCTACTTCAAGGCGACGGGCGGCCGACGCATCTTCCGGATGTCGCCCCTCCACCACCACTTCGAGCTCGGCGGCTGGGACGAGGAGAAGATCACCCTTCGCTTCTGGATCGTCGCGATCCTCGCCGGGCTCCTGGGCGTCACGCTCTTCCTCGCCTCGATCAACCGGCTCCAGTGACGATCGTGGTGAGCACCGAACGCACGGCCCCGATCGACCTCGACGCGCTCACCCTCGACGACGTCCGAGCGGGCGTCATCGCCGGCCGCCCGGTCAGCGTGCTCGGCTTCGCCCGGAGCGGGGTGAGCCTCGCTCGCTTCTTCGCTGACGCGGCCGCAGACGTGACCGTCTACGATGCGCGGCCCCCCGGGGACTTGAGCGCGTCGCTAGACGCAGTTGCCGGCCGGGGCCTGCGCCTCCTGCTCGGCCCGTCCGTGGAGCCGGCGGCTGCGCTCCGCGGGGCGGCGCTCGTCGCGACATCGCCGGCCGTCAATCCGGACTACCCGACGACCGAACCGCGCCTGCGAGCGGCGCTCGTCGCCCTGCGCGACCGTCGGGCGTCGGGCGACGGGACGGCGCCTGCGATCGTGTCCGAGCCGGACCTCGTGCTCCGGCTCTGCCGGGCGCCGACGATCGGGGTGACCGGCACGAAGGGCAAGACGACGACGGCCTCGCTGGCACACGCGATCCTGGCCGCCGATCCGTCCCACGAGGCGATCCTCGGCGGCAACATCGGCATCCCGCTGGTCGAGCGGCTGCCGTCGATCCCACCTGACGCGCGGGTCGTCATCGAGCTGTCGGAGCTCCAGCTGCCGACGCTCTCGCGCGGGACGACGGTCGCGGTGTACACGAACGTCACGTCGGATCACCTCGACCGCCACGGGACCGTCGAGGCGTACAGGCGGGTGAAGCGACGGCTCGCGGAGCTCGTCGATCCCGACGGGGCGCTCGTCCTCAATGCGGAGGACCCCGTCGTCGCCGCGTACGCCGGCCTCGGGCTGACGCCCGCCGTCCTCTACCGACGCGATCGGCCGATGCCCGGCGGGCTCGGCGTCGTCGATGGCTGGATCGTTGCGGCGGGGGTCGAACGGCTGCCGCTCGCCGGCGGGGGAGCGGCAGCGACCGGCCCCGGCGGTCGCATCATGCCGGTCGGCGAGCTCGCGATCCCGGGCGCGCACAACGTCGCGAACGCGCTCGCGGCCGTCGCCGTCGGGCTCCTGTTCGGCCTGGCGCCGGACGCGATCCGACGCGCCGCGGCGGGGTTCGCCGGCGTCGAGCACCGGCTCGAGCCGGTCGCCCTCGTCGACGGCGTCAGGTTCGTCAACGACTCGATGGGGACGCAGCCCGATGCCGTCGTCGCGGCGCTCGAGGCGTTCGATGCGCCCGTCGTCCTGATTGCGGGCGGCCGCGACAAGGGCGTCGAGCTCGGCGATCTCGCGGCGGTCGTCGGCGAACGAGCGTCGGCTGCGGTCCTGATCGGCGAGAGCGGTCCCAGCCTCGAGCGACAGTTCCGCGCCGCTGGGCTGCGCGAGACGGCACGTGCCGATTCGCTCGAGGCCGCGGTGCGCGAGGCGGACGGGATCGCGCGGCGGCTCCTGGCGGACGGCGCGCCGGAGCCGGCGACCGTGCTGCTGAGCCCGGCCGCCGCGAGCTTCGACATGTTCGTCGACTATGCGGCGCGCGGGCGGGCCTTCAAGACGGCCGTCGCGTCGATCACGAGCGAGCGGAGAGGAGGGACGAGGTGACCGCGTTCGCGGGACGGGTGATCGGCCGGCTCGGGCCGGCGGTCGTCGATTCGGGCCGGCGCACGACGCTGCGGCGCGAGCACCACCAGCCCGACTACGTCATCCTCGTCTCGGTCGTCGCCCTCGCGGCGATCGGGATCCTCATGGTCTACAGCTCGTCCGCGATGCGGGCCTACCTCAGCAGCGACGACACGTTCGCGGTCGTCGGCCCGCAGGTCGTCTGGGGGCTCCTGGGGTTCGTCGCGATGGCGATCACGATGCGGATCGACTACCGCTACCTCCGGCTCGGGTCCGTGGCGATGTACGCGACGGCCATCGTGCTCCTCGTCCTCGTCTTCGTCCCGAGCCTCAACCGCGTGGTCGGCGGCTCCGCGCGCTGGCTCCAGGTCGGGCCGCTACCCGCCGTTCACCCGGCCGAGTTCGCGAAGCTCGCGCTCGTCGTATACCTCGCCCACTGGTTCGCGAAGCGAGGCTCGGCGGTCAGGACGTTCCGGGGCGGGACCCTGCCGTTCCTGGTCATCTTCGTCCCGATCGTCGCGCTCGTCTTCAAGGAGCCGGACCTCGGCACCACGATCGTCATCTCGCTCACCGGGATGACGATCTTCTTCGCCGCCGGGGCGCGGCTCGCCCACCTGGCGGCGCTCGGCCTGGCCGCGGCGCCCGTCGTCCTCTTCGTCGGCCTGCAGGGCTACCAGCTGACGCGGATCCGGACATGGCTCGATCCGTGGGCGGATCCGCTGGGCGCCGGGTTCCACACGATCCAGGGCCTCTTCGCGCTCGCCCTCGGCGGGCTCATGGGCGCCGGTCTGGGCGAGAGCCGGCTGGCGGCGGGCCTCGCCCTCCCGAACGCCTGGAACGACTTCATCTTTGCGATCATCGGTGAGGAGTTCGGGCTCCTTGGCGCCGGGCTCGTGATCCTGCTGTTCCTGGCGATCGCGTACCAGGGGATCAGGATCGCGCTCGCCGCACCGGACACCTTCGGGGCGCTGCTCGCGACCGGCATCACGGCCTGGATCTCGTGGCAGGCGTTCATCAACATCGGCGTCGTCGTCGCGCTCTTCCCGGTGACGGGCATCACGCTCCCGTTCATCAGCGCCGGCGGATCGTCGCTCATCATCAGCTTCGCGGCCGTCGGGATCCTCCTGTCGATCAGCCGCGAGACCGTCGAACGAGGGACCTGGAACGATGCGCCTGCTGATCGCGGGCGGGGGAACGGGCGGACACATCTACCCGGCGCTCGCCGTCGCCCGATCGCTGCACGAGCGCGCTGACGACGCGCAGATCCGTTGGCTCGGCGGGCATCGCGGCCTGGAGGCGGCGATCGTTCCGCCGAGCGGCATCCGCGTGCGCCGGCTGTGGCTGCGCTCGCTGCGGTCGGTGGGACGTGACGTCCACCTCGTGCTCGACCCCGCCCGGCTCGCCGCGTCCATCCCGCAGGCGGCCGCGCTGCTTGCCGCCTGGCGTCCGTCGGCGATCTTCACGACCGGCGGGTTCGTCGCGATCCCGGTCCTGCTCGCGGCGGCCGCCGAGCGGATCCCGGTCGTCCTGTGGGAAGGCAACGTCATCCCGGGCCGGAGCGTCCGCGCGACGGCGCGCGCCGCGTCGGTCGTGACCGTCTCGTTCGCCACGACCTGCGAGACGCTCGCCTCGACGGGGCGGCCGTGTTATCTCACCGGCACGCCGATCCGCGACGTCTCGGGGATCGACCCGACGGCCGCCCGCGAACGCCTCGGGATCGCGGCCGGTGAACGGATGCTCCTTGTGTTCGGCGGCTCGCAGGCCGTGAAGCGGTTCAACGCCGCGGTCGTCGGCGCGCTGCCGCGGCTCGTGGAGCGCGTCCACGTCGTCCACGTCACGGGCGACCGTGGCTACCCGGCCGCGCTCGCCGCGCGCGAGTCGCTCCCGGCGCCGCTCCGGGAGCGCTACCGGCCGTCGCCGTTCCTGCGCGACGACATGCTCCCGACCCTCGCCGCCGCCGACCTCGTCGTCGGCCGGGCCGGCAGCTCGACGCTCGCCGAGGTGACGGCCCTCGGCCGGCCGCTCGTCGTCGTCCCGTATCCGCACGCGGCCGGCCACCAGCGTGCCAACGCCGAGGTCCTCGTCCGAGCCGGCGCTGCCCGACTCATCGAGGACGAGGCGTTCGACGCCGAAGCGCTGCTCGACGCGTCGCGCATCCTCGACGATCCGGCGACCCACGCGCGGATGACCGCGGCGGCACGCTCCCTCGCCCGGCCACGCGCGGCCGACGCGGTCGCCCGGCTCGTGCTCGCCGCGGCCGCCCGCCGCTCGCTCCCGGCGACGGAGGAGATCGAACGCTGGTCGCGGGAGCGGACGGCGTGAGCACCGCTGGTCCCGCCCTCTTCGATCCGATCGCCGTCGGCACGGACATCCAGCGCCGGATCGGCGTGAAGACGTCACGCGACGAACCGCTCGCGCGGTTCACGACGATGCGGGTCGGCGGGCCGGCGGACCTCTACTGCGTCGCCCACAACGGCTTCGAGCTGCGGGCGCTCGTCCGGTTCGCCCGGTCGCGCGCGATCCCGTTCACGATCCTCGGCCGGGGCAGCAACCTCGTGATCGCCGACGCCGGGATCCGGGGCCTCGTCATCCACGATCGCGCCGAGGCGTCGCGGATCGACGGCGAGCGTTATGTCGCGGACGCCGGCGTGCCGATGGCCCGGGCAGCGACGGAGACGCAGGCGGCAGGCCTCTCGGGTCTCGAGTTCGGGCTCGCGATCCCGGGCAGCGTCGGGGGAGCGATCTGGGCGAACGCGGGTGCCCACGAGCGGGACGTCGCCGCCGTCCTCGACTCCGCAACCCTCCTCCTCGCGGACGGAACCGAGGCGACGCTGCCGGCGGCCGACCTCGCGCTCGGGTATCGCGAGAGCCGGCTCAAGCACCGACCGGGGCCCGACGGCGTCACGACATCCTCGCCAGCGGAGCTCGTCCTGTCGGCCGTCTTCCGTCTCGCGCCGGCGGAGCCGGCGACGATCAAGGCACGGCTCGACGAGATTCGTGCCTGGCGGCGAGCCCACCAGCCGCTCGGGATCCCGTCCGCCGGCAGCGTCTTCCGGAACCCCGACGGAGACTCGGCCGGGCGGCTGATCGACGCCGCGGGGCTCAAGGGCTTCCGGATCGGGGGCGCCGCGGTCAGCGAGAAGCACGCGAACTTCATCGTCAACGATCGCCACGGGAGCGCGACGGACGTCCGGCGCGTCGCCGAGCACGTGCAGGCCGAGGTCGAGCGTCGGACGGGCGTTCGGCTGGAGCTCGAGATCGTGTTCAGCGGCGACTGGTCCGCGAGCCGGGCGTCATGACGTCGGGGGTTCGGCCACCGGGTCGGCCGTCCGTGCCGGTCGAGCCCGTCGTCGTCGTCTTCGGCGGTCCCTCGGCCGAGCACGACGTGTCGATCGTGTCCGGCTCGGCGATCGCCGACGCGCTCGAGGACGTCGGTGCACGCGTGGAGCGCGTCCTCGTCGACCTCGCCGGTCG
>DASSHA010000072.1:0-2460 GCA_035693145.1 Candidatus Limnocylindrales bacterium | reverse complement strand
GCTTGCTGATCGGCGTCGGACGCCGAAGGGCCGTGGTCATGATTCGCTCCCTCTGTCGTGCTCACGGTCCGCGGTCGCGAGCCGGCTGACGGCGTCGAGTCCAATCTCGATCATCCGCTCCTTGCCCTCGTCGACCACCGGCCGGTGAGGGTTGTAGTCGTAGATGCTCGCTTCGTCGTCGGCGGGATTCCCGTCGACCGTGAAGATCCCGCCGGCGCGCGCCCCGCGGAGGGCGGCGACGGTCAACAGGCTCGCGAGCTCCATCTCGACGCCGACGATCGGGACCCGTTCCCAGACCCCGTTCGGGGCGTCGAGCACACCCGGGTAGAACGCCGCCTTCGTGAGAATCACGCCCACACCGAACCGAACGGCGGGGCGTGCGCGGGCGGCATCGATGAGCGCCTGGCTCACGGCGAGGTCCGAGATCGCCGGGTACGAGAGCGGCAGGAGCTGGGCAGACAGGCCGTCCTCGCGAACCGCGCCCGTCGCGATGAGCAGGTCGCCCGACTTGATGTCCGGTAGTGCCGAGCCCGCCGTTCCGAGCCGGACGATCGTGCGGGCGCCGCCCTGGATCAGCTCCTCGAAGGCGACGGCGGCACCGGCGCCGCCGACCCCATGAGACGTGATCGTCAGCGGCAACCCCTCCCAGGAGCCCTGGAACGAGCGGTACTCGCGATACCGGCCAACCTCGTGGGCATCGTCGAGGCGGTCGGCAACGTTCGCCGCGCGATCGGGGTCGCCGACGGTCAGGACGTACGGGGTGACGGTCCCGCGCGGGATGCGCAGGATCGGCAGGAGCCCGGTTCGGACGTCAGTCGTCAATCCAGACCCGATCCTGGTTGTCGGGGTCGTCGATCGGCGACGAGATGAAGAGGACCTGCGGCGCGTCCTCGAACTGGCCACCGTGCGAGGTGCCGGCCGGGATGACCCAGACGTCGCCCGCCTTGACTGGCCGGGTCACGCCGCCGACGTTGACGGACCCCGTGCCCTTGAGGACGTAGCCGATCTCGTCGTGCGTCGTGTGGACGTGGCGCTTGAACGGACCGGGGTGGCCCTGGAAGACGAACACGCTCGATTGCGTCCCGTGTCCGAGGTACGTCCGCTTGAAGACGTCGCTCTCCGTCAGCGCGTCCGCTGCGACGGCCGCGGCGACGTCGACGACATCGATCTTCGTCAGGGGCAGCCTCTGCTGGCACGTCGGACAGAGGTACGGGTCGTGGGCCTGGGCGTGCTGCTCGGTCATCGCGAATCCTCCTTCGGGGCGGCGTAGCTGCCGCCCGTCACTACCGCGCGGTCGTGCCGCGCAACCATTGCCTCGAACAGGAAGTGGTAGACCTCGACATGGCGCTTGGCCTCCCAGACGTCCTCGCCCCAGATGTAGGCACCGTGGTCGCGGACGAGGACGGCATGGGCGGATGTGAAGCGCGGGTCGTCGAGGACGCGTCGAAGCTCGGCGACGAGGTCAGGCTCGCGCGGCGTGTTGTCGATGACCGCGACACGATGGACATCGCGGTTCGTGAGGCCGCGGATGCCCTTGAGCATCTCGAGGTTCGCGATCGGCAGCTCGTCTCGGGCGCCGCTCTCGGACCGCGTCGTCCGACGGGCGCCCGCCGTGAGGTCGGCGGCGAGCACGGCGGTCAGGGCGTGGGAGTGGGCGACGCTTCGGGCGCCCCGCTCGCGCGCGATGAGGCCGAAGATCGCGTTGCACTCACTGGGCCGAAGGCCGGGGGTCTCCGGCTCGCGCAGGACCGTCCCGTCGGTCGGTGAGACGACGAAGAAGTCCTCCGGCGTCACGAGCTCCTTGTGGACGCCGGTCGGGGCGAGGAAGAGATTCCCGTCCTCCGTCGGCCCGCAGATGCCACCGCCCGTCCCCGAGACCCAGGCGCGGCCGTGCCAGTCGCGTAGCAGGGCGGACAACAGCTCCGGCGTCGATGCGTCGGTGAGCGGCTGATCCTGGCGGATGCCCGTCGCGGACGGCGTGCCTCTGTTCATCCGACGCCCGCCCGTGCCGCGGCCGCGTCCACGCCTCGGCCACGGGCGATCGCCCGCGCGATCGACTCCTCGAACGGCGGGGCGAGGACGCCGACCTCCGTCACGAACGCGTCGATCAGCCGCGCCGGGGTCACGTCGAAGGCCGGGTTCCACACCGCGACGTCGGGCGGCGCCGAGACGGCGCCCGCGAACCGGCGGACCTCGTCCGCGTCGCGCTCCTCCACGACGATCGACGCGCCGGTGGGGGTGGCCGGATCGAACGAGCTGAGCGGGCCGGCGACATAGAACGGAATCCCGTGCTCACGGGCGAGCACGGCGAGCGGATACGTCCCGATCTTGTTGGCCGTGTCACCGTTCGCGGCGACGCGGTCGCAGCCCACGAGGACGGCCTCGACGAGCCCTTGGGCCATCGCGGCACCGGCGGCGGAATCGGGAATGAGCCGAACATCGACGCCGGCGGCCTCGAGC